>NZ_JBEOVU010000017.1:115816-155925 GCF_040295685.1 Streptomyces sp. NPDC002734 | reverse complement strand
GCACACCTGCGTCAGCCGGAAAGCAGCAACGGGGCCGGGCAGGATGATCCCGCCCGGCCCCACTCGCGTCACATCAACCCACCGGAGGCGCCGGTCAACACCGTCGCCACTCCGATCCACGGAGAGCCTCGGTCCGCGTCGTCCGCCAAGGCCCCGTACCTCGCCGCCGCAACGGGCGCGTGCAGGCACCCGGCCCACGGGGAAGGCCTCGTCGGTCAACCGATGGCGAACTCCCCAAGATCAGGGCCACCCGGTCGGCGGCGCCAGGGCTCGGCGCGCGGTGTCGCGTACGTCCGGGTCCTCATCGGCCGTGAGTCGCTCGAGCGCAGCTCGGGCCTGGGGGACCGTGCTTCGAGACAGTGCCCACGCCGCCCAGTACCGGACGCCGCGATCATCGTCGCAGGTGCGGGCGACGAGTACGTCGACCGTCCCTTCGGGTGCCCCCCACAGGGCCGTGACTGCTGCTCTTCGGACCTCGGGCGCGGTGTCGGACGTGCCGGTGATCAGAATTGCCTGCGCCCGTGAGGGATCACCCGTGCCGAAGAGGGTGCCGAGGCTGCTCATCGCGTCAGCGCGTACCCCCGGATCCGGATCGAAGGCCGCATCAGCGACCAATCCGAAGTAGTTGATCCCGACAGAGTCGATGACGCACAAACCCCACAGGCCAACTCTCCGCATCCCCGGGTCGCTGGAAGCGGCGTAATCCAAGGACAGCTTGAGCGCGGTCTCGGGCCACGCCCCGAAGAGTTCGAGGACGTCGAGCTCCAATGTGTCCCCGTCGTCGTTGCGATCGCTCGCCCGCGCACTCAGCAAGGCGGGCAGGGCGGCTGCGCCACAGGCACCGGCCAGGACGTGGGCGATCCGGTCCCGCGCAAAGGAATCGTCGGCGGTGACATGACGGGCGAGTCGCTGCTCCAGCTCCGGACGTAGGAAGGCGGCGGCCGGTGTCCGCAATGCCTCCACCAGTGGCTCGAGCCGGCGGCGGGCGCCGGGCCCGCGCTCGGCACTCGTGGCGAGCTGCGCGTCCAACTCGCTTAACGCGTGTTTCAGCGCCGCATGTTCCGTCACCGTGTCCACTCCCCCATCGGCACCGCTGTTCACAGCGCGATCGGCCGGTATCTGAGGGCCTCGTCGACGATCTGCTCCGCTGAAGCGTCGCCGAGTTCTGCCGAGGGATGGAAGATCAGGTCGCTGACCTGGGGATGCGTCACGTTGGCCTCGAGAAGCCACAAGTAGTAGTCGCTTCCCGGACTGCCGGCAAGGAGCCTGCGGACGACTTCGACGAGTTCCTCCGTGGTGATATCCGCGATCCGGGGCCGAGCCGGCCGGGCGGCCTCCGACGCGAACTCGACCACGCTCCGGCTGCCGTCACACTCGGCGAAGTCGAGGGCCACATAGTTGTGACCCGTCTGCGCGTTGAAAGCCCTGATGTCCTCGTCCGCGCTCTCAGCCCCGAAAAGCACCAGGGCGGCGATCCGTTCAATCTCGCAGGAGAGCTCATCCAACCGTTGCCGGCTCACCGACGGAGGTATGAGTTCCGGTCTCAGATCCACAGCCCGCATTATGCCGCCGGCCCCCGACAGGCCCACACAGCCTTCCAGGTGCCCTCGCTTCCCGCCCACGTCTACGGCCGTCTCGATCAAGGACTGACGCCAGAACCCGTCAACACCCGCTCTCCGTTCCTGCCTACGCAGCCGAAGGGTGCCGGGCTCAGGCGCCGAAGCTGCCGTGCGGCATCGACGTCGTGCGGTCCGGGCCACCTTTCTGCCTCTCGTCCTTGTGAGTGGGCGATCGCCATGTCCTGCAGGCCATTCGGAGCGGTTGCTGTACCGCGGGCGATGTCGATGGAGCCGACCGGGCGGGGCCTTCGCGCCGTTGTCGCCTGCCTGTTGCGCGAGGTGACGGGCTGGGCCGTCACCTCGCGGGCGGGTGGTCAGTTCCAGGTGTAGGCGTCGAAGTTGCGGCTGAAGTCCCAGTTGTTGAAGCGGTCCCAGTTGATGGACCAGGTCATCAGGCCGCGCAGGGACGACCAGGTGCCGTGGGTCTGGTAGGTGCCGCAGTTCTGCTTCTTGGTGAGACAGTCCAAGGCCTTGTTGACCTCGGCAGGGCTGGTGTGGCCGTTGCCGGCCTGGGTGGAGGCGGGGAGGCCGATGGCGACCTGGTCGGGGCGCAGGCCGGGGAAGAAGCGGTCGGTGTTGCCGGCGACGGGAAAACCGGTGAGCAGCATGTCGGTCATGGCGATGTGGAAGTCGGCGCCGCCCATGGAGTGGTACTGGTTGTCCAGGCCCATGATGGAGCCGGAGTTGTAGTCCTGGACGTGGAGCAGGGTGAGGTCGTCGCGCAGCGCGTGGATGACCGGCAGGTAGGCGCCGGCGCGCGGGTCCTGGCCGCCCCAGGGGCCGGAGCCGTAGAACTGGTAGCCGAGCTGTACGAAGAAGGTCTCCGGGGCCATCGTCAGGACGAATTTCGCGCCGTACTTGGCTTTGAGGGCTTTGATCGCCTGAATGAGGTGGACGACGACCGGGGTGGTGGGGTTGCGGAAGTCGGTGTCGCCGGTCTGGAGCGAGAGCGAATGGCCTTCGAAGTCGATGTCGAGGCCGTCGAGCCCGTATTCGTCGATGATCTTCGAGACGGAAGAGACGAAGGTGTCGCGGGCGGCCGGGGTGGTGAGCTGGACCTGCCCGTTCTGGCCGCCGATGGAGATGAGGACCTTCTTGCCGGCGGCCTGCTTGGCCTTGATGGCGGCCTTGAAGTCGGCGGGTGACTCGACGCCGGGGCACTCGGTGGCCGGGCAGAGGCTGAAGCGGATGTCGCCGGAGGTGACCGAGGTGGGCTCGCCGAAGGCGAGGTTGATGACGTCCCAGGAGTCGGGTACGTCGGCTATGCGCGTGTAGCCGGAGCCGTTGGCGAAGCTGGCGTGGAGGTAGCCGACGAGGGCGCGGGCGGGCAGTTCGCCGCCTGCCCCGCCGCCTGTGCCGCCCGTGGGGGCCGTGGTGGCGGCGACGGGCGTGGATTTCGTGGACTCGCCCGCGGTGTTCACTGCCGAGACCTGGAAGGTGTACGCGGTGTTCGGGCTGAGGTTGGTGGCGGTGTAGGAGGTGCCGGTGGTGGTGCCGAGGAGGCTTCCGCTTCGGTAGACCTTGTAGGAGGTGGCTCCTGCTACGGCCGTCCAGTTGAGTGGCACCGAGGTGGTGGTCGGGGTGCCGGCGGTGAGGCCGGTCGGGGTGGCGGGGATCTGGAGCGCATCCCCGCCGGGCCCGAGGAGCGAGAGGTCGTCGGCCTGGTAGGCGGGCGTGCCGTACCAGCCGTGGGTGTAGATGGTGATCGAGGTGGTGCTCGCGCCGGTGGTGAAGGTCTTGGTGAGTTTTTGCCAGTCGGGGGCGGACTGGGTCCAGGCGTAGCCGTCGGTGGTGCCGGTGCCGGTGACGCCGAGGTAGACGTAGGCGCCGCGGACCCAGCCGGCGAGGGTGTAGGTCGCGTTCGGCTTCACGGTGACGGTCTGGGAGCACTTGGCGTTGTCGTTGCCGGCCGGGGTGGCCTGCAGAGCCTTCGTGCCGCTGTGTACGGGGTTGGTGACGGTGGTGCCGCTGCCGACCGTGCAGTTCCAGCCGTCCAGGCCGGCCTCGAAGCCGCCGTTGCGGGCGAGTTCGGAGTCGGCGGCCTGGGCGGTGGGGGTGAGGGCTGCGAGTCCGCCGGCGGCGAGCGCGGCCGCCAGCAGCAGGGTGAGGGGTCTGGTGCGGTCCACGACTGCCTCCAGGGCGGGGGATGGGTGGGGTGGAGCGCGCCACAGCATGGTCCAGACCAATTGAGTGGTCAAGACCTCTGCACGGAACGGAGGCGGGGACGGGGTTTCGGGGAGCCGGCCGGCGACCACGGCGTCCCTTCGTGCGCGTCCGCCGCGACGGCGACGGCGCCGGCCGGGGGTGCCGGACGAGCGGCGTGAGCAGTTCGAGGACATCGGCTCGTCGGGGTGCCCGGGGTGGTCGGTGGAGTGGCAGCGGTCCTTACCGTTCGCGAGGCTTTACCTCGGGGCCGGCCACCCGCTGCTCACGTCGTCGACGGGTGACGACGCGCACGGGTGAACTATGGGTGGCGGGTTCGGTCGGTCCGGTACGGCCGCGCGCAGACGCCGACGCTCGTGGAGCAACGGATGTCGCACACCTCTTCGTCGACATCACCCCGTCGAGGAGGGCAGGAAGCCGCGGCCGCGCCGCAGCCAGGCCGACAAGTGGGTGACGCGCTATGAGGTCGCCGAGCAGCATTACCGACGTGAGGGATCCCTCCGCGCGCTGAGGATGCATCCCGAACGGACATCTCGCCGGTGAGGGCTGAGGGGAGGAGACGAGCTCCGGGGCTCCGGAACGGAGCGTGGATCGGGAACCAGCGCGGTCGGGCCGCAACGCCTTCCCTGGAAGGGTGGCAGCCCCGGCTAGCTTCGTTCCTGGGGACCAAGGGCCACTGCACCAGCACCACCGACTCGCCATACTCCGGCGGGTCCTCAACGACCACTCAATGCCCCTACGGGCCCGGATCGCCGCCGCACTCGTTCTCCGCTACGCGCAACCTGTCACCCACATCGTCCGCCTCACTGCCAACGACGTCATCGACGACGGGACCACCGTCACCATCAGGCTGGGAGACCCGCCCTCCCCACTTCCCGAGCCCGTCGCTGGCCTCATGCGGGCATACGTCCAGTCCTGCCAGCACCTGCCCTACGTCGGCAGCAGAAGCTCACAGTGGCTCTTCCCCGGCCGCCGGCCCGGCCAGCCGATGAACCCGGTCAGCCTCCAAGTCCACCTGCGGGAGATCGGCGTCCCGCCGCAACGCGGCCGAACCTCCGCGATCCGCCAAGTCGTCCTCCAGGCCCCAGCCCCAGTCATCGCGAAGGCACTCGGCTTTCACGACAAGACAGCCACCCGCTTGGTCACCGAGGCTGGCGGCACCTGGAGCCGATACGCCCCCGGCGACCACGCACGGTGACTGACCGGCCGAACAATCACCGCTGCGTGTGGGCCCTACATACTGGGTGAGGCGGTCGACGGTCAGGCGACGGCCGGCTGAACCGTCAAGGTTCCTTCGGCGGTGTCGATCGTGGCCTGCGTGCCGAGCGGGATGGTCGGAGGATGTAGGCCGTGTCCGGCAGGGAGTCCGCCGAGAACAGGAACACCCAGGCGCGTCAGCCGGTCGCGCAGTACGTCGGCGATGCCCCATCCCCCCAGGGTCGGATCATCGTCATCTTCGTCGAAGCCGAGGAACTGACCAAGTGCGACACCGCACAGACCCTCCAGGGCCCCGGTACGGATCAGCTGGGTCAGCGCGCGGTCGACCTCTCCCAGCCCTGTGCCTCGCTGGTGTTCGACGAAGAGGATCGCCCCCTCAAGGCTCGGCAGCCCGGCTCCGGCCTCGGTGCGGATCGCGTCAAGGTTGCCGCCGACCAAGACACCGGTCGCGGTGCCCTCGACGGTGACCGCCGCGCTGGCTTGGCTGGTGTCCCGGTGGATGATGACAGAGTCGGTGGTCATCAGCGCGCGGCGAAGGGCTTCGGCCGACGCCGGCCCGCACCATTCGTCGTTCCAGTTGGCGAACGGGCCATGCAGCGAGGCCAGACCGCATCGCGCCCACAGGGCAAGGTGGAGGTGGGTAATGTCGCTGAAGCCGACCAAGGGCTTGGGGTCGCGCCGCAGGATATCGATGTCCAAGTCGTCGACGATGCGGTAGGCGCCTTTGCCGCCCCGGGTGGCAATCACCGCGCGGACTCCCGGGTCACCGAACGCGGAGTTCAGGTCGAAGACGCGATCCTCATCTCGGCCAGCCATGTACCCCCATTGGTCGAAGACGTGCTCACCCAACTCGACCCGAAGCCCCCAAGACGTCAGTAGCTCGACGCCACGGGCGACTCCCTCGCGACCGGGTGGACTGGCTGGAGAGACGATCCGCACCCGATCCCCGGGCCGTAACCGCGGCGATTGCACGGTCGGATGACTGTCACAGTTGTCCATGCCGGGATCTTCCTACACCCGCCGAGCCGAAGGTGAGCCGTCTACATCAATCACTCACTGTCAACGCAGCCAGGCAGCCTTCAGCGAATACGCGACACCTGAACATGCGAGCTCACCAGTCCCCCTCCCCCGCTGCCAGGTCGTCGACCTCGGCCTGCCCGACCACGAACAGCTCACCATGTGCCGACGTGGCAGAGCGGCCCCTTGCGATCGCACTTGGCGCCGGCCTGCTCCAAGGATCCCCGCCTGCCTGGTCAAGAGCGAGAGCGGCTCACCCAGGCCACACCCATCTGTAGTCACCCGCCCTGCGCTCGACGAAGTTGTCGTCGCAGCACCCGCCGCGGAAGCATGACCAGCGGGGTGGGCCTGGCGCCATAAGGATGCCGCCGTCGACGTGAACGCGGAGGGCGGGGCTCGGTGCCCCGCCGTGGCGGGTGTCCCTCTGCTCAGGTCGGAGTCTTCGGCTGCTCACGGCCCTGTGCGCGCAGTTGTTCGTTGATGCGCTGAGCTTCCTCGAGTTGGTCTTCGAGGATGACGATGCGGCAGGCGGCCTCGATGGGGGTGCCCTGGTCGACGAGTTCGCGGGCGCGGGCGGCGATCCGCAGTTGGTAGCGGGAGTAACGCCGGTGTCCGCCCGCAGAGCGCAGTGGGGTGATGAGGCGGGCTTCGCCGATGGCGCGCAGGAAGCCCGGGGTGGTGCCGAGCAATTCGGCGGCCCGTCCCATGGTGTAAGCGGGGTAGTCGTCGTCCTCGAGCCGCCCGTAGGAGTCGTCTGCTGTCATTGCACCTCTCTGTGGAACGCGTGGAGGGGCCCGGGTGCCAGTTGGCACCCGGGCCCCGAAGGAACTGCTACACCATCTGCCGGCCCTGATTCCGCACCGGCCTTCTATTTCCGCCCACCCGACCGAAATGGCGTCGGGGCTGCGGGGATCGCGGTTGCTTGACCGGAGACCACCTCACTATCGATGTCCTGCGGTACCCGGACCCGCGTGGCGTCCGGGCGATCCTGATGGCGCCTGGTTCCTCCGTTCTTCCCTCTGGTGATCAATTGCTTGCCAAGCGGGGGGCTGCGTGCTGCTCATGCGACCCGCTTGCACTACTGCGGCCTGCGCGAGCGCCGCTCTCGGCAGCCGGCCCCGTCGCCCGTACTGCGTCTGCTCTGGCTTGGAACCGCACTGCCGAACTTCCCGGTGCGCGCGCCCGCAGCCGACGCCTTCACCGAGGTGCTGCTCAGTACTTCGCTGCTGTGTGCTTCTACCTGCTGGTACTGCGGTACTGCCGCGGCAGCCCCTGATGACTACGGGCCACCCGGTCCGGTTGCCAGCCCCGTCGCCGTCCTGCAACAGCCATGGCTTCGGAACTCCGCCACCGCACCGTCCTGCGTCCTGCGGATTTCTGTACTGCTGCACGGCAGTTCATCTCTGCCGAGCCCTTCGGACTCTCTGACTACGAGAGAAACCATAACCACACGACTGCCTAATGTCTACTGCCGCCACGATAGATTTTCGTACGCGGCGTGGAGAGGTGGCCAATCTCGGAAGGGAGGGTGGAGGGCGTGTACCGCCGGGACTGCACGGGACCGCTCGCGGGTACACGGGCCGCGCCCACGGTCGGGACACGATGTCGAAGGTCGAGTTGTGTGCGGCAGTCCGGCGTGACCACCGTGCTGGCGAGTCGAAGCGAGCCCTGGAGCGCAAGTACGGGGTGACGTACCGGACAGTGCAGTGAACTCCGCCCGGCCGGGGCATCGGGTGGTCAGGGATGGGCCGGGGTGTTGGCAGGGCGCGCGCCGTACCAGGAGGGCGGCGACCAGCGCGCGGGCGCGGCGGTGTGGCTCACGTCGGCCGCCGCGCCGGGGTGTGGGTGCCCACTGGTCCGCTCCCCCGTTCGCCGGGCGTGTGGACGGCTTCGCCGGCGCCGCCCGCACGTGGGCGTGGGTGTACATGAGAAGCCCTTTGCCCTCACCCGCCGGCGGAACGTGGGACGACGCCGGCGGGTGAGAGTGAGACCGGACGGCTACCTGGGTGCCGTCGAACACAGCCGCGGCGACGCGGTGAGTTGGCCGCGGTCACAGCAACCTGTTGCGCGATCCGGGACCGGAGTGGAGTGGACGAGCTTCAGACGCTGAGCTCGTCCTGCGGTGCCGGTTCCCCTTTCCAGTCCGTCGGCCCCCTGCCGCCGCTCGGGCGGCCCTTGCTTTGACTGTCAGTCGGCGGCCCGTTCGCCGCCTTCCGGGTCCGGCCCGTCATAACGGGTGTAGGTCGCGGCCATCGACCCGGTGGGGTCCAGCCGGACGAGCAGTGCGGCGCCGATGGCGGCGAGCTGGTCGACCTGCTCGTCGGTGAGCGCGTCGATGACGTGGTCGCGGACGGTGGCCACGTGACCGGGGGCGGCGTCCTTCACCGCCGCCCACCCCGCCTCCGTGAGTCGGACATTGGTCGCCCGGCGGTCCTGCGGGCACGGGAAACGCTCCACCAGGCCTCGGGCCTCCAGACGGCTGACGACGTGGGACAGGCGGGGCAGGGTGGCGTTGGTCTGGCGGGCGAGCTCGGTCATGCGCAGCGTGCGGCCGGACGCCTCGGACAGCATCGCCAGCGAGTAGTACTCGAACTCGGTGAGGCCTGCGTCCCGGCGCAATTGCGCGTCGAGGACGCCCGGCAGTAGCTCGAGAACGCCGCGCAGTCGGATCCATGCGCGTAGCTGTCGGCGGTCGAGCCAGGGTGTGTCCACGGTCACATCCTCATGCGGAATGATTGTCGCAACAAGTGTGCTCTCTTTGTCGAAGGTTGTCGCAACAACCATTTCCCCGACCGGGGCACGGCCATGACGCGCCTGAGCATCACCATCAGGCGCCCTGGCGTGTCCACCCTTCCGACGCCCACCCCGAGTCCCCCCGGCGCCTCCACAGATCGGGCCGCCGCGGGCACTTCAGCACCGACAGGATCCGCCGTGACCCTCCCCGCCTCCGCCCGTGACCTCGCCGTCCTGCTGACTCGCATCGCTGTCGGCCTCGTGTTCTTCGCCCACGGCTGGCAGAAACTGTTCACCAACGGCATCGACGGCACCGCCGCCTTCTTCGGGTCGGTCGGTGTGCCCGCCGCCACGGCCTCCGCCTGGTTCGCCGCCGTCGCCGAGCTCGTCGGCGGTGCCGCACTCATCCTCGGCATCGCCGTCCCCCTCACCGGACTGCTCTTGCTGATCGACATGATCGGCGCCTTCCTCCTCGTCCACGCCGACGCCGGCCTCTTCGTCGACCAAGGCGGCTACGAGCTCGTCCTCGTCCTGGGCGCGGCCGCCCTGGTGCTGGCCGCCGTCGGCGCCGGGCGCTTCAGCATCGACCACCTGCTCGCCGACCGTCGGCGCACACCGCAGCCCGCTGACGCCTAGCCAGCACCGTGCCTGGCGCCGGGTGGTCCGCGAGGCACCCGGCCCGCTCCCACGGTGATCGGCGCGGCCTCCACCTGGCCGACCCTGATCCGGGTCCACCCCGCAGTCTCCCGGTCCCTCCTCCACCTCGCCCACCATCACTTCCCAGGAGTCCACATGACCACTCCCGCGTCCACCACGACCGCCGTCGCCGACGCCCGAATCCCGGCCTCGCACCCGTTCGCCGCGCACCTGCGCCGTGCGACGGCCGCCGAGGCGGACGCCCCACACCGCCTCTGGAGCCCGGCGGACGGGCCACTGCCCACCCTCTACGTGTCCCACGGCGGCGGGCCGATGCCGTTCGAGGCGACCGAGTGGCTGAACCCGCTGCACGACTGGGCCCGTGCCCTGCCCAAGCCGAGGGCGATCCTGGTCGTCTCCGCCCACTGGGAGTCAGCGCCGCTGTCGCTCAGCGCCACGCAGCCGGCCGAGCTGGTCTACGACTTCGGCGGTTTCGACGCCCTGTACCACACGTTTCGCTACGACACTCCCGACGCGTCCGACCTCGCCCGCCAGGTGACGGGCCTCATGTCGGACACCACGCAGGTGCACCAGCACACCCGCCGCGGTCTGGACCACGGCTCCTGGGTGCCACTGAAGATCATGTATCCGGCTGCCGACATCCCCGTGCTGCAGCTGAGCCTGCCCACCGAGGACCCCGACGCGCTGCTCGCCCTGGGCAGGCGGCTGCGGCCACTGCGCGAGCAGGGGGTACTGGTGGTCGGCTCCGGGCACATGACCCATGGGCTGCCTTTCCTGACCCGGGAGATGTTCCTGGAGAACCAGGTGCCCGGCTGGTCGGCCGACTTCGACGCCTGGGTGGCCGACGGGCTGGCCCGCGGCGACGTGGCCGAACTGGCCCGCTTTCGCACCGCCGCGCCAGGCATGCCCTACGCCCACCCGACCGTGGAGCACTTCACCCCGCTCTTCGTCACTCTGGGTGCGGCCACCGACCCCACCGCGCCCGTGGTGACGACGCTCGACGGCTACTCCCTCGGCCTCTCCCGGCGTTCCTTTCAGGCGGCTTGAGGACAACGCGGTCCTGAACCACCACCGCAGCACCTCACCGATCGTCGTACAGCCGCTGCCCCACCGGGCGGGAGCGCACGACGTCGCGTTGCCGTCACCGGTCACATCGGCGAGGAATCACTCCTCAGCGGCAGGCCGCTGCTGCGGTGGGCGATCTCGAACACCCGAGGGAGTCGCTCGCCGAGCCGACGGGGACCGCTTCGCCGATGCCCGCACGCGGGTGTGAGGTCCGCGCGGCGCCCCTGGGCTCAAGGCTCCGGTGGGACGAAGCCGGCCTCGTAGGCCCGGACGGCTGCCTGGGTGCGGTCGCGGGAGCCGGTCTTGGCGAGCAGGGAGGCCACGTGGGTCTTGACCGTGGCCGGCGCCACCAGCAGGCGGGCGGCGATCTCCGCGTTGGTGAACCCGGTGGCCAGCAGCCGCAGCACGTCGGCCTCGCGTTCGGTGAGGCGTGCCGCCCAGGGCGGTGGGGCAGGGTGGGCGCGCGCGTGCTGGGCCGCCAGGGCGCGGACGGCCGAGGGGAAGAGCAGGGTGTCGCTGCGGGCCAACAGGCGTACCGCCTGGACGAGGGTGGGGGCGTCGGTGCGCTTGAGGAGGAAGCCGGCGGCTCCAGCACGCAGGGCGCCGAAGACGTGCGAGTCGTTCTCGAAGGTGGTGAGGACGATGATGCGTGGCCTCTCACCCGGGGTGGCGAGGATCTGTTCGGTGGCGCGGATGCCGTCGATGTCGGGCATGCGGACGTCCATGAGGACGATGTCCGGGCGGACGGCCCGGACGAGGGAGACGGCCTCGGCGCCGGTCGCCGCTTCGCCGGTGATCCGCAGATCCTCCTCGGCGCAGAGGATGGCGCGCAGGGCGGTGCGGACCATGCGTTCGTCGTCGGCGAGGACGATGCTGATGGGCGGGTGGGTCATGCGGTCTCCTTCAGCGGCAGGCGCACGTGGAGACGCCACACCCCGTCGGTCGGGCCTGCCTGGGTGGTGCCGCCCAGCAGGCGGGCCCGTTCGGCGATGCCGGGCAGGCCGTGGCCGCCGCCGGAACGCGGGGCACGGGTCGCTGCCGGCGGGTTGTCGAGGGTGATGTGCAGGTGGTCGCCCACCCACTCGATCCGCAGGGTGACCGTGGTCCGCTCCCCCGCGTGCCGCAGGGCGTTGCCGAGGCCTTCCTGCACGATGCGGTAGGCCTCGCGGGACACCGGTGGCGGCAGCGTCATGAGGTCCGCGGTGACGGTGGCCGTCACTTCGGGTCCGGCAGCGCGGGTACGGTGCAGCAGGCCGTCGAGGTCGGTGGCGAGCGTGGGCGCGGGCGCGGTGCCCGGTGCGTCACTGTCTCTCAGAACGCCCAGGACGGTGTCGAGTTCGGCAAGGGTGCGGCGGGTGGTGTCCTCGATCGCGGCGAGCGCCTCGCGGGCGAAGTGCGGGTCGCGTTCCAGCACGCGTCGTGCCGCGGTCGCCTGGAGCGTTACGGCGCTGAGGGCGTGGCCGATCGAGTCGTGCAGTTCGCGTGCGAGGCGGTTGCGCAGGGCGAGGTCTGCGGCGCGTGCTTCGGCCGCTGCGATCCGCTCCTCGGGCGAGGGGCCGAGCAGCGCCGGAGCCCATCGGGCCAGGAGCGTCCCGCAGCCGGCCGCGCATGCGGCGAGCGCGGTGAGCAGCAGGATTCCTGCGACGGGGGTGAGGGCGAGGGCCCAGGAGTGGTCGGGCACGAGGGCGCGGCCGGTACCGCCGATGAGGTCGCTACGCAGGGCCGGGACGAAGGGCAGCAGGATCAGCAGCAGGGCGAACGGGGGCACCGCGAGCGTCATGGCGGCGACGACCGAGCCGACGGCCAGATGCAGGGTGAACCATGTGGCGGTGCGGGTCCTCTCGCCGAGGGCGCGGGCCGGCCCGTAGGCGAGCCGTTCGCTGCCGACTCCGCACAGCCAGCGCACCGCCGCGGATTCCAGGGGCCGGGTCGGCGGGAGGAGTGCGGTGAGGGCGGCGAGCGGCAGCGCGAGCGCGAAGGCGGCGAGTTGCAGCGACAGCGAGACGGTGCCGTCGCCACCGGACGCGCCGATGAGCGGGCCGACGACCAGAGAGCCTGCCAGCACGTAGGGCATGGCGAGCGCGCCGCCGAGGATCAGGTGGATCCACCTCAGGCGCGCCCGTCGGCCGAGCAGGCGGCTCATGGGTGCGGCCATGCGGCGGACGGGGGCGCTCACGCTCGCGCGCCTGTCGTGGCCCTACCGGTGCCTGCCGGGCGACTGTCCGCAGCCGTGGCCTGGGCCGCGCGGCCGGCGAGGAAGCGCGCTCCGACGAGAGCGAGAAGTAGGCCTACGGTCATCTGGGCAGCGTAGGTGAGGAGCATCAGGCTGGTCGGGCGATCGGCGGGATCCCCGGCCGTGGCGAGGGCGCCGAGCAGCATCCAGCCGCCCCAGCAGGCCACCGCTGCGGAACTGATCCAGGTCACGGCCAGCGGCACTGTCACCGGAAGCCCGCGGCCGCGGCGGAAGGCGAGCAGCAGGGTGGCGGTGACGGCCGTGACGAGGAAGCCGACGTACAGGCCCTCCAGGACGAAGAAGTCGCTGGTGCGGTGTGCTGCCCGGTAGGGGCCGAGGCCTTTGGTGGCACCGCAGGCCCATGACAGGCGTACAGCGGCCGGGAACAGGGCGAGGACTGCGGCCACGACCGCGGTGCCCTGGGCCGACCGTCCGAGGAGACCGGCCGGCAGCTCCCGGACGCGTCCCTGCCACAGGTGCCCCCAGCGGTCTCGGACATGGAGCGTGAACAGGGCCCCCAGGGCGATCCCCTGCACGATGAACCCGGTGTAGACGACGCCGAAGACCCACTCGTGCAGGAAGGGGTCACGCCTGGGGTCGGCGGCGGTGGCGATGCTGCCGGTGAACGCCCGTGCGAGGAGTTGCAGAGGGAACCCGGCCATGATCGGTGTGAGCAGTCCCGTGGCGACCCATGCGGGGAGCGCGAGCAGCCAGGCGGGAGTGCGCCGGCCCCAAGGCCGGGTCAGCAGCAGGGCCAGCACGATCACCGCGCTGTCCATCAGCAGGGACAGCGCGTTGGTGACGGCCATGGTCAGCCGGTGCTCCAGCAGCGCGCTGCCGTCAGGGATGCCGATGTGGCTTCCGGCGATCCACGCGGCCTTGAGTGCGAGGTAGGGCAGGCAGGCGGTGACGGCGAGGGCGCGCAACAGGCGGCGGGTCAGGGTGGGACCGGCGGCGGTCGCGGTGGCTGGTGCGGGTGTCCGGGTCATGGTTCCACGTTCGCGTCCGGGTGCCCGGGGGCACGTCCTGCCGGATGCCGATCCGCCTCCCCCGGGTGGGGGAGGCGGATCGGCCCTCGAGACGGAGGACGGTCCTGTGGCGTCGTCGAAGAGAGTCCGGTCGGCCGGTCGGCAGCGCCCCGAGCACCTCCGGTCGGCCGCGGAAGCCGAAGACGGTCGGCCGGCGCCTGAAGGGGGGCGCGGGCGATGCGGCGTCGGAGGCGGGAGCCGGACCCGCCGGCGGGCGTGGAGGCCTCCGGGCGCCTGGGCCACCGGTGTGGCGGCGTCCTCTGCCGGGCGGGCACCGGTGCGGCTGTCACGTTGTCACTTGGTCGGTCCGATCGGTGCCGACTGGACGTCAGCCTTCCGCAGCCAGTCCGTCTCCGGCGCCTACGTCGGGTGCGGCCGCTCAGCTGACATCGTTGATCAGGCGTTTGCCGAGGCTGATCGCCTCGTAGGGTGCGTAGCCCAGGCGCTCGTAGAAATCGATGACGCCGATGTTGTCAAGGCGGACCTGCAGTTGCACCTTTGGGCACCCCAGGGCTGTCAGCGCCGCCTCTGCCCGCTCGACGAGCGAGCGGCCCAGGCCGGTCCCCCTGCGATCGTCGCTGACCGCAAGGTAGTTGATCCATCCGCGATGGCCGTCGTAGCCGGCCATCACCGTGCCGACGATGCGACCGTCGTCCTCGGCCACGAAGAACATCTCCGGCTGCACCGTTTGCTTGCGCCGCACGTCCGCCCACGGGCTGTTCCACGGCCGCGTCAGCCCTGCCGCCTCCCACAACGCCACCACCGCATCGGTGTCGGGGTCCTCGAACGGTCGGATCGTCATCGCACCTGCTCCTTCGCCATCTCTCTTCTGCATGATCGGATCGTTGATGCTCGGGTCGGCGTGGCCCTGGCCCTTCGGCTACGCGCCGGCAGTAACGGCTGCAGCGAAACGTCTTACTGATTGCTCGCTTCGGTGGTGGCGAACGGAGGCCCGCTGCGGCGAGGTGTGCCTGCGTCGGGGGAGGCCGCTGAACGGGCGCATGGGTCTGTCGCCGTGTTCGGGTCCCTTGCCTCGGCAGCCCGGCGGGCAATCATGGCGATCCCGGACGCCGAGGCGAGGAACACGAGCGCGAGGAGGCCCCATCCCGGCGTGCCCAGGTCGATCACCGTGAGCGTGACGACCGCTGGCGCGGCCATTGCGCCCAGTGCGTACCCCGTTTGGTACACGCCTTGGTAGGCGCCTGTCCGCTCCGGGTCGGCCAGTTCAAAACTCAGAACCCACCCTGCCGCGCTCGAGGTGATCTCGGCGAGCGAGTGAACGAGCGCCGCGGCCAGGAGGACGGCCGCCGCTGTCATGGGCGGGGCCCATCCCGCTGCGGCCCACAGGGCACACGCGCCGGCCATCAGCCACCCGGCCCGTGCCATCGTCCGGCTTGCGCCGCGCACATCAGTGGTTGTGCGGCTCAGCGGGATCTGCAGTGCGATGACGACGCCGGTGTTCACGAGCAGCAGGAGCGAGACCAGCACGTCCGGCACCTGGGTGTGCCGGACGACCCACAAAGGCATGGCGACCTCGAAGAGGCCGAACTGGATCCCGAACACTCCGCTGAGCGCCGTCACCGCGAGGAAAGGCATGTTCCGGTGCGGCGGCCGTGCGGGCGTGGCCGGGCGGGCGGTGCCACCCGTGCCGGTCACCGCGAAGCGGCGGGCGTCCACGCGGTGCGCGGGCAGGCGTGTGAGCATGAGCGCCGACGCGAGGAAGAGCCCACCGGCCGCCGCCATCGTGATCCGGTAGGCGTTCCCGGTTCCGACCGCGAGGGGGATCGCTGCGACCGCCGTGCCCGCGGCCATCCCGAGGTTCGTCACCGTCCGCATCGTCGCGCGGATGCTCACGCGCTCGTCACCCAGGAAGGCCCTGCCCACGGCGGCGGAACGCACCGAGGAGTTTCCCTGCTGGGCGAACATGACCAGGGAGGCGACCGCCGCCAGGGACGGCAGGTCCCGGACGACGATGTACGCCCCGAGGGCGCATCCCTGCAGGAGATGCAACGCGATCAGCATCTTCCGCGCGCTCCACCGGTCGGCGAGGTGCCCGAAGGCCAGTGAGCTGAGCAGCCCGACACCGCCGGCGATCGTCAGAGCGAGGCCCACCGCCGTCACCGGGATGCCCACGACGGTGGTCAGGTACAGCGACGTCAGCGCGAAGAAAGCTCCGCGGCCCGTCGCGTCCACGAAGGCGACCGCAAGCAGAAGTCCGAGCGCCGTGTCCCTACGGACAAGTGCTCGCATGGGGACGACGGGAAGGGTGGTGGTTGTCACCGGACCATTTCTGGCAGCACGCAGCCTTGCGGCCAACAGATGTAGAGTATTGCTTCATGATCCGGTACGTACTGCAGTCCGTGGACGTCTCTGCGGTGCGGTTCGGCATCTCACCGCTCACCGAGCTCGGACTCGGGCTGCGAGCGCTGCGTGTCCCCGACGCACTCCCCCTCCAGCGCCCCTGGCTGCAACGCATCGCTCCTGTCCGTCCGCTCCTCGACACCGAGGTGCTGCTCGCGCTCGTCAACGACAGTCGACGGGTCGCCGACTTCGTCAATCCGCGCCCGACCTCACCTCTGACTGCCTTCGACGACGAACTCGAGGACCTCGCACGCATCACGCCGGAGAGGCTCCAAGGAGACCTCGCACGCGTGCACGGTGCCGTTCCGTCGGTGTTCCGCGGACCACACGACCAGGTCGTCAGCCGCATCCGCTCGGCCCTCGCCTCGGCGTGGGAGCTCTGTTTCGTCCCGTACTGGCATCGCATGCGGGCCGTGATGCAGGCGGACATCACCCACCACAGCCGCGTCGCCTCCCAGGCCGGCATCGGCGCGATGCTCGGCGGCCTGTCGAGCGCGGTCACCTTCGACGGCCGGCACCTCGACGTACGCCTGAGCAGTCCCGCACCACGCGTCCGCCCGGTTCACGGCGAGGGAGTGACACTCGTGCCCTCCATGTTCGTGGCGCGCGCCTCCACCCCGCTCGACGAGGACCTGCCACCGACTGTGGTGTATCCCGCTCGCGGCCAGGGCGCCATGTGGTCGACGGCAGAGCGCCCGGACGCCGGCGCGGTACGTGACCTGCTCGGCACAACCCGCGCCGCCCTCCTGGCAGCGCTCGGCGAACCGGCCTCGTCGACCGAACTCGCCCTCCGCCTCGGCGTCACCACCTCCGCGGTGAACCAGCACCTCCGTGTCCTGGAACGCGGCGGCCTCCTCAACCGGGCACGCCATGGACGGAGCGTCCTGTACTACCGCAGCGATCTGGGCGAAACACTGTCCGGTCGATAGGGACCGACCACGGGCGGTCCGTCGGCACCGGGTCCGCGTCCTTCGTGGAGAGGGCCGGCGTCCCGGCAGGAGCGGGGCCTGACGCACCGTGCGCCGGGGCGTATGCGGACGGTCGGCGTGGATATCCCTGGTCACAGGTCCCGCCGTCGGAACACGGACGTCGTCACGGCCAGGAGGGCCGCGGCGAGCAGCAGGCCGGTGCCGATCGGCCACCAGAGCGTGGGGCCCGCCTCCTGCGTGCCGGTGGCGATCGCGCCGGTGAGCGGGATGAGTCCGGCCGGGGTGTAGTCCGCGAGGCACGGGATGGCACCGAGGATCACGAGGACGAAGTAGGCGCCGATCCCGATTCCGGCCGCTCCCGCTGCGGCGTCGACCGTCGCCGAGGCGAGGAGGGAGGCACTCACGAGCACTGCGGCGAGCACTGCCCAGACGGCGGTTGCTGCGAAGAGGGGCCCGGGGCCCGCTTCGCCGAAGAACGCCAGGGTGGCGAGCCATCCGGCCCCGGTGCTGACGAACGCGGCCAGGCTGATGAAGCCGATGAGCGCCGCCGCATGGGTGAGGACGTAGGCGCTGCGGCTCGCGGGTTTCACGAGCAGCAGGGCCGCGTATCCGGAGCGGACCTCGGAGTTGATCGCGCCTGCCGCCATGACGATCACGACGAACACCACGAGCTGTGTGAGGTTCTTCGTCCATTGCGCGTAGGCGTCCGCGGAGGTCGGTTCGGCCAAGGCGAGGGCGTTTTCCGCCCCCGGTCCGAGGGCGGCGGCGAGGAGGTCGTTGGTGAACCGTGCGAGGAGCGGGGAGGTGACCGCGAGGAGGACCAGCACGGCGGGGAGGAGCCAGAGGCGCCAGGTGTGGATGATCTCCCGCATGCGCAGGCGCAGCAGCGGTACGACGGCGCTCATCGGGGGCCTCCCACCGTGTCGATGAAGATGTCCTCGAGGCTCGCCTCGCGTGGTTCGAGCCGGTGCAGTCGCAGGCCGAGGGCGGCGATCTCGGCGGGTAGGCGCAGCGACGCCTCCCTGATGTCGGTCACCGACAGTGCCAGCTCGTCGGGCGTATCCGAATCAGCGACCGTGACGATCCATGGCCGTCCTGTGAGCGCGGCACGGAGCCGGTCGCGGTCGTCGACCGTGACGAGTACGCGGTGCTTGGCGCCTCCGAGCGCGGCACGCACCTCGTCGAGGGTGCCGTTCGCCGCCACCTTGCCCTGATGGACGATCGCCACGCTGTCGCACACCCGCTCCACGTCGGGCAGCAGGTGGGTGGAGAAGAACACGGTGGCGTGTCCGCGCAGTGCGGTGATCAGGTCGAGCACCATCCGGCGGCCGAGCGGGTCGAGCGCCGAGGTCGGCTCGTCCAGCAGCAGCAGCCGCGGACTGTTGACGAGCGCCTGGGCGAGACCGAGCCGCTGCCGCATCCCGCGCGAGTATCCGCCCACCCGCAGCCGAGTGTCCTTCAGACCTGCGAGATCGAGCAGCTCGCCCACCCGGCGACGGGTGGTGGCGGGCGAGAGCCGGAACAGGCTCGCGGTGGTCTCCAGCACGTCGCGGGCGGTCATCCATGGGAGAAAACCAGGCACGTCGGGGCAGAAGCCGACGAGTTGGCGTGCCGCCGCGCTGCCCGGTGCGTGGCCGAAGACGTTCACCGTGCCGGCGGTCGGGTGGGTGAGCGCGAGGACGGTGCGCAGCGTCGTCGTCTTACCGGCTCCGTTCGCGCCGAGGAAACCGAAGACCGCCCCCTCCTCCACCCGTAGGTCCAGGCCGTCGAGTGCCCGGTGGCGGCCGTAGGTCTTCACGAGGCCGCGGATGTCGATGGCGGCCGTCATCCCCGGTCCCCTCCGTAGAGACTGCGCACCACTCGCTCGGCTCCGGCCGGTTCGGTGTCGGGCATCTGTTCCTCGACCGCACAAGGGCGCCGGGAGAGCGTCAGGAAAAGGACCGAACCGATGAGGTTGACGCCCACGACGATGAGCACCCACGGCCACTTCCGTCCGAACACGAGTCGGTCGGCCGACGTGCGGGCCAGCAGGATGAGGCAGAGGACGACGAGAGCGAGGTGCAGGAGCAGGAGCACGCCGAGGGCGATCAGTGCGGGCGTGGGTATGGACGACAGATCGGTGTTCATCGGGGTTCCTGATCCTTGTTCGTCGGCGTGTCGCCGGCCGGGACGGCGGAGGGCGGAGTGCGCCAGGCCTGCCGGAGGCCGGCTCGCAGGGGCAGGAGCACGACGCCCATCGAGGCGAGCGCGGCGACGGGCACGGCGCCGGCGGTGAGGAGGCCCCAGCGGTCGCCCGCGTGACGGGCGTCCGCCACGGTCGCGGCGACCGCGCTTGCCGAGATCACCGCGAGGGACGTCGCGGTGGCGGCCCGGACGAGTGCCTCCTCGGTCGCCACGGCCGGGCGCTGCGACCAGAGTGCGGGCACCGCGCCGATCGCCACCATGCCCAGGATCGACGTGCGCGACGCCCGGCCCCGCGCCCGTCCGCCCGGGCCGAAACCGGACGCGACGGTCCGGGGCAGACTGCGCCATGTGAACGCCGTGGCGGCCGCGGTCGCACCGGCGATCACCAGCGGTACGGAGCGCGCCAGGCGCAGATTCCGGGCGGGGATGCCTTCCAGCACGTCGTGGCCCATGTCGTCGGGGCGGATGAGGCCGAGCCGCACGGCGAACGCCCCGAGGTTGAGACTCCACCCCAGCCCGAACAGACGGGGCACGACGAGTCTCGGGTCGGCAGGGTTCCAGACACGCGAGCGGACCTCGGCGTTCACGGGCCCACGCGTCTCGACGGGGAGCCCGAGGACTCTCCACCGCGCTTCACCCGCCGGGTGATCCTCGGACAGCGCCTCCACCAGCTGAGCCGCGTACTCCGCCGGGCTGCCGAGGACCGCGGCGGGATCGAGGCCGGCCTCCTGGAACTCGTCGAGCTGCGCCTCCAGTGCGACCAACGCACGTCGGCGGTCGGCCGCGGTGAGCCGTCCCAGGTGTTCGCGTACGGCGTGCAGGTAGGTGCGGCTCATCGCTCTCCTCCTCGAAGAATCTCGGAAAGGGCCTGGCTCATCTCGGCCCACGCCTCGGCACCCTCCCGGAGGGAAGCGCTGCCCTCGGGGGTGAGCCGGTAGTACTTACGCGGTGGCCCTCCTGCGGCCTCCACCCACCGGGTGACCACCAGCCCTGCCTTGTCGAGCCGGGCGAGCAGCGGGTACACCGTCCCCGGCGACGCAGCGAGCGCTGGGTGCGCGTCGAGTCGCCCGATGATCTCGATCGCGTAGCACTCCTCGCGGTCCAGCACGGCGAGGATCGCGAGTTCGAGCACCCCTTTGCGCAATTGGCGGGCACGATCACTTGTTGGCATGACATACATCCTTGCATTACATAGTAGTCGCCGCGCCGGCGGCCCGGTACGAGGGGCCGCCCCGCTTCCTTCGTTGGCGCACGCGGCCTCGATCCGGGTCACCCTGATCTCGGGCGGACCCGGAAGGGTGGTGCCGGCACCACCCCGGGGGTGGTGCCGCGCCCATGGCTGGGTGCCCGCGACCCTGATTACCTCGAGGCATGACGACACCGGCCAAGCCACTCCCCCGCTTCCCCGTGCCCCGCGCCGCGGTCCTGGGCCGCACCTGGGCCGCCGCGCTCATCGCTCAACTCCCCCTGCTGGGCGTCTTTCTGTTGCCCTGGGGTCGCAGTCGTTACGAGGGCGGCGGCGAGACGACGGCCGCGGTGGTGTGGCTCGCGCTGGCCGCCGCGCTGGTGGCCGCCGTGGTGTACGTGCCCGAGGTGTGCGCGAGGGCGGCGCCGGCCGGGCCGGTTTGGCTGCCGGGGCGCGCCCGGCAGGCGGTGGCACGGTTGTGGCATGACGATCGCCGCGCTTACCTGCGGGTCCTCGGCGAGCTGGTCGTGCTGTACGCCGGGGCCCAGGCGCTGGGCGGCCTCGTCACCGTGCTCCACCCCTACGTCCGTGACGCTCCCGCGTCCGTCGCCGGGGCGGGCGGCCACCCGTGGGAGTTCGACTACGCCGCGTTCGCCGTGCAGGCCGTGGTGCTGTACCTCGGCGTGTGCGGGGCCACCGCCTGGTACGCCTGCCGTCTACGCGCCCAGGTGATCGCGGCCCGCCACCGCGTCCGCTGACATCAGCCGGGCGGCGGCGTGGACGAGGGCTGTGCGGCGTACTGGCCGGCGGTTTCGTCGCCGGAGCTGCCACGATCGACGCGGAACGCGAGCAGGGCCGTGTCGTCGCGCTTGTCGGAGAGGTCCTGCAGCCGCCGCAGCAGTTCGGGCAGGGGGCTGTCGCGGTGGAGCGCGACAGCGGTCAGGAGGCTCTGCTGTCCTTCGTCGAGGGATGCCGCAGGTCTCTCGATGAGGCCGTCGGTGTAGAGCAGGACGGTGTCGCCGGGGGCGAGCTGGTGGGTGTGGCTGGTGCGGGGCATGCCGGGCAGGGCGCACAGCGGAGGGTCCTGGTCGTCTCCGGTGAGGAAGCGGGGGTTCTCTCGGGCGGGGAGGAGGAGGGGTGGCGGGTGGCCCGCGTTGGACCAGGTGAACCCCCATGCGCCGTTCGGGGTTCGGCGCAGGCGGGCGTGGACGGCGGTGGCGAAGGAGGCGATGTCGAGTCCTTCGGCGGCGTCCTCGAGCATGGACAGGATGGTGGACGGCTTGCAGGTGGGGCCGTTGCTCCAGGCGAGGCCGCGGAGCATGCTGCGCAGCTGTGCCATGGCGGTGGCCGCGGTCAGGTCGTGTCCGGCGACGTCCCCGATGTCGAGGACGAGGGTGTCGTCGGAGTGGACGACGGCGTCGTACCAGTCGCCGCCGATCTCGTTGGCGGAGCTGGCCGGCTGGTAGTTCGCGGCGAGGCTCGCGCCGGGAACGGACGGCGGGTCGGTGAGGTGGGCGCGCTGGAGGCGCAGGGCGGTGCGACGTGCCCGCTGGAGGTCGAGGGTCTTGCGCAGCGGTGGTTCGACGTCGTGGAAGACCTTGCGCAGCAGTTCGGTGTCGGTCGGCCCGGGGGCGGGCGAGTCGCCGTGCGCGCTGGTGAGGGCGTAGCCGAGGACGATGCCGTCGGCTGCCAGCGGGTAGATCGTCACGCTGGTGGCGTCCGCGTCGGCAAGCCAGTGTTCGGTGACCGCCGGGACCAGGCCGGGCGGCACCCGTCCCCCCACGGTGACGTGGATGGTGCGGGAAGTGCGGCTGTCCAGGACCGCGCGGACGGCGGCGCCGATGACGACCTCGCCCTCCGGAAGGGGAGGTGGAGGTGACAGGTCGCGGCGGGTCGCCGAGGCGGCCGACCGGGCCGTGACGGCGGTGTTCTCAGGCGGCGGCCACTCCTCGCCGGTCAGCAGCATGATCAGGCAGGCGTCTGCGAGTTCTGGCACGATGACGTGCCCGACCGCCTCGAAGACCTCGTCCAGAGTGCCGCCGGACACCTCCGCCAGGTGCGCGAGCAGATGTTCACGCAGCGCCGCCTTCCATCTGTCCTCGACGTCGTCGGTGGCGGCGATCCACTCCGTGGCGCGGCCGCCACGTGTGATGGGCACCGACCGGGTCGCCACGTGGCGGTAGGAACCGTCGGCGGTCCGTACCCTGAAGGCGGTCTCGATGACGCGCGGGGGTTCGTCGGCCAGCAGCAGGCGCCGGTCCTTCTCGAGCCGATCGCGGTCGCGGGGGTGGACGTAGGCGGTGAAGCGGCTGTCCATCCAACCGTGCCACGCCTCCCCGGTCAGCTCCTGCCAGCCGGGGACGATCTCCTCCGCGGAACCGTCCGGGCGCAGCACCCACACCATCTGCGAAACGGCCGACGCCACCGCCTGGTAGCGCTCGAGGGCCACGATCTCGGCCGTGGTGTCCAGTGCCACGACCATCGCCCCCGGTCCTTCGGCGGTGGTGACGGGGGTGCAGGAGTAGACGAAGAACCGTGCCTGTTCCGGGGCGTCGGGATCGGGATCGCGTGCCTCGGGGAGGCGGCAGGGCCGCCCGGTGGCGACGACCTCGTCCAGCACGGCCATGAACGCGTCGGCATCCGCTTCGGGGAACGCCTCCCGTGCGGGCAGTCCGAGGGGTCGGGCGCCGAGCAGTCGGGCGCAGGCCCGGTTCTGGTAGACCAGCCGGTGCTCCGGGCCGGTGAACAGGGCGACGGCCGCCACGGTCTCGTCGAAGAGCCGCACGTCCAGGGGCTCCACCGGACTCACGACCGTTCTGTGGTGCCCCGTGACCGCCGGACGTCCGACCGGTCGGGGGCCCGCCGGGTCAGCGCCATCGCCGCGTGCTCCGCTTCCGCCGAAGGTTTCGAGGACCTCGCCCTGCTTGTTCTCCCGCGCCCCCGTCCGAGGCCGGGGTGCGCGCATGCGCACCACGCCAGCATCGCCCGTGCGCGGCGGGCCCGACGACCGGGCCTGCGTCGTTCGAGTGAGGCGTCCGGCCGGCGCCCTCATGATCGCCGGCTGGGCGTCGGCCGCCGTACCGCGTTCCCGGGGCCCGGCGCGTCCAGATGCCCGCCGCAACAAGGGGGGCGGCTCGTGGACATTCCAAGGTCCTGCTCGCGTCGGAGCGCGCCGGCTGGGCGGGGGGTCAGGGCGGCCGGCTCACCGGCCGGCCGTTCCCCGAGGGGATCTGGTCCCGGGGCGGGTACTTGACACCGCTGGGCCTTTTTGGCCTTTTCGGCCCTCGGTCATAGTCGGCGCCATGGACTATGACGTAGTGGTGGCCGGAGGCGGCCCGGTCGGACTGATGCTGGCCTGCGAGCTCCGGCTCGCGGGCGTGCGGGTGGCCGTCCTGGAGCGCCTCACCGAAGTGGACCCGACGATCAAGGGCGGGGCGATCACGCTGCCCAGCGCCGAGGCGTTCCACCGCCGGGGCATGCTGCCCGCGCTGGCCGAGGTGCAGCGGCAGGCGATGGACCGCTTCGAAGCCTTCCTGCGCGAACGGAACGGCGGGGACGGAGGCGGGGCGGCCGGCCGAGGGCTCGGGATCGTCGGGCACTTCGCCGGAGTCATGCTGCGTGCCGAACTGGTCGACCGTACGAAGTGGGGCCTCGGCGAGGCCGGGCCCGCCGCCGAGATCGCTTTCGTGGCGCAGCAGGACATCGAGCGGCTGCTCGTCGGGCGGGCGGACGAGCTCGGCGTCGACGTGCTCCGGGGAGTGGAACTGACCGGCTTCGACGCGGACGACGAGGCCGTCACCGTGCGGACCAGCCACGGGGCCGTGCGCTCCGGCTGGCTTGTGGGCTGCGACGGCGGCCGCAGCACGGTCCGCAAGCTCGCGGGGTTCGAATTTCCCGGTACGGAACCGGAGATCACCTGTCACCAGGCGGTCGTCGAGATGACAGGCGCCGAGGACCTGGAGATCGGCTGGACCGCCACGGACACCGGGGTGTACGCCTACGGGCCGATGCCGGGCCGCATCGTCACCGTGGAGTTCGACGGCCCGCCGGCCGATCGCGACGTGCCGGTCACCACCGAGGACCTTCAGGGCCGGCT
Organism: Streptomyces sp. NPDC002734; assembly: GCF_040295685.1. Lineage (NCBI taxonomy): Bacteria > Bacillati > Actinomycetota > Actinomycetes > Kitasatosporales > Streptomycetaceae > Streptomyces > Streptomyces sp. NPDC002734. The sequence goes on along the minus strand of NZ_JBEOVU010000017.1, from coordinate 131,436 downwards.
GCGCCGTGTCTCCGGCGTGGACGTCACGATCACCGAAGTGCGGACCGTAACCCGCTTCACCGACCACGCCCGCCAGGTCACCGACTACCGCAAGGGCCGGGTGCTGCTGGCGGGCGACGCGGCGCACGTGCACTCCGCGTTCGGCAGCCAGGGGCTGAGCCTGGGAATCGGGGACGCGATGAACCTCGGTTGGAAGCTCGCCGCGGTCATCGCCGGCCGGGTGCCGGAGGAACTCCTGGAGACGTACACCGCCGAGCGGCACCCGGTGGGAGCGGGGGTGCTGGACTGGACCCGGTCCCAGGTCGCGGCCATGCGCCCGGACCCGCAGTCCCGGGCCCTGCGCGAGATCGTCAGCGACCTGGCGGGGACGGTCGCGGGCACCACCTACCTCACCGCGCGGCTCAACGGTGGCGGGGTGCGGTACGCACTGCCGGGCGAGCACCCGCTGACCGGCCGCAGCGCCCCGGACCTCGAACTCAGCGACGGCCGCCACCTCGCGGACCACCTCCACGGTGGCCGGGCACTCCTGCTCGACCTCGCCGACGACCCGGAGCTCCGGGCCCTGGCCGCGGGATACGCCGGCCGCGTCGACACCCTGACGGCCGGCTGCCCGTCCCGCCCGAACCTGGCGGCGGTCCTCGTCCGTCCGGACGGCTTCACCGCCTGGGCAGCCGATGCGGAGGCGAAGGCGCCGACGTCGACGGCGACGGCGACGCCGACGTCGACGCCGACGTCGACGGCCGGGCTGGCGGAAGCGCTGGAGGAGTGGTTCGGAGTGCCGGAGGAGGTGGTCACGCCGGCGTGATCCGCCGCTCCGCTGAGCCACGTGGAACAAGGGCCGATCCCATCCACGGCCGCCGCACCCACCCGGTGTGGCGGCCGACGGTCACGTCCTCGTCAGTGCCGGTGCTCGGTGATCCAGCGGGCGGCCAGGAGCCCGGACACGGCGGTAAGCGTGGCGGCAGCGATGACGGTGGCGTGGAGACCGAGGGTGTCGGCGAGGACACCGGCGACCAGGGCGCCGACGGCGTAGCCGATGTCACGCCAGAAGCGGTAGGTGCCGAGAGCGTTGACGCGCCAGGAGGGGTGGGCGTGGTCGGAGACCGAGGCGATGAGGGCGGGGTAGACCATGGCGGTGCCGAGGCCGAGGGCGACGGCGGACAGGATTCCCGCGAGCAGGGGGTTGTCCAGCAGGGCGAGGGCCGGTACGAATCCGCCTGCCTGGACGAGCATGCCGGTGACGATGAGGGGTTTGCGGCCCACGCGGTCGGCGAGGTGGCCGGTGGGGATCTGGCCGATGCCCCACAGGATGGGGTAGAGACCCTTGACCAGACCGACGGCGGCCAATCCGAGGCCGTGGTCGGTGAAGAGCAGGGGGAAGACGCCCCAGGTGAGTCCGTCGTTGAGGTTGTTGACGAGGCCGGCCTGGCTGGCGCCGCGCAGCGAACGGTCTCGCCAGGAGGTGCGGGCGAAGGTGGCTGCCAGGCCGGTCTTCTCTCCGGCGGGCACGGGCTTGGGGTGCTGGGCGAGTTCGAGGGAGACGTGGGCGGCGGTGTCGCGGACGACGAGGGACAGGGCGAGTCCGGCGGCGACGAAGACGACGCCAAGAAGTTCCGGGACGGGGCGCAGACCGTATCCGGTGGCGAGGTAGCCGGTGAGCAGGGCGGTGACGCCGACCGCGGTGTAGCCGGCGGCTTCGTTGAGACCGGTGGCGAGTCCACGGCGGGCGGGGCCGACGAGGTCGATCTTCATGTTGACGGTCATCGACCAGGCCAGTCCCTGGTTGAGGCCGAGCAGGACGTTCGCGGCGACGATCCAGCCCCAGGAGGGTGCCCAGGCGAGCATGAAAGGGACGGGGACGCCGATCAGCCACCCGGCGAGGAGGAGTTGCCTGCGGCGGAAGCGGGCCGTCAAGGCTCCGGCGGCGAGGTTCGTCGTCGCCTTGGTGAGGCCGAAGGCGATGATGAACGAGAAGACCGCCAGATCGCTGGTCAGACCGAAGACGTCGGTGCCGATGAGCGGGACAGTGGTGCGCTCCAGGCCCACCAGGCCGCCGACGGCCATGTTGACGACGACGAGAAGGACGAACTGCAGTCGGTTCTCCCGCAGGCCCAGGCGCACGGTGCTTCCGGCGGACCGCCTGTTCGTGATGCTCGTGGCGTTCGTGGTCATGCGTCAGCTTCCTTGCACGGTGCGGGTCGGGTGCGGGTGCGGGTGCGGTGCGGTGCCGCCCACGCCCAGCAGACCGGTCACCGCGCCCAGCCCGGCGCCGGCGGCGCCCGCCCTGACGGCACGCACCTCGCCCACGGGTAGGTCAGAGCGGGCACCGCCAGGACGTTGCCGCCACCGCCGAGTCCGCCGAGGGCCAGGCCGGCGACGGCCCCGGCGAGGAGCGCGAGGACCAGGGCGGTTACGCCACCGAGCCGCGGTGGCCGTGGGCGTCGACGACGGGGTACCCGGCGTCGGCCCACGCTGTCATGCCGCCCCTGACGTCGACAGCGTCCTCGCCTCGCGCGGTCAGGAGTTCGGCGGCTTTCCGGGAGCGGTTGCCGCTGCGGCAGATCACCACCAGGGGGCGTCCCTGGGCGGCCTGCGGCAGGACGGAGCCCGCGGTCAGGGCGGACAGAGGCGCGTACACGGCCCCGGGTGCGCGGCCGGCGTTCCATTCACCTCGTTCACGTACGTCCAGCAGGACGGCGGGTGCATCGTCGCTGTGCGTGCGCCGGTGGGCCTCACCCACGCTGACGCGTCGGGTGTCACGGGAGAACCGGGAGAAGAGGGACATCACAAAGCCTTTCAGGAGATGTTGTTCAGGTCATGGGGTGACTGACCGGCGGTCGAGGCCGGTGGCCGCCGCCAGCACCTGGTCGATGTCGCGCGGCGGGTCCACCGCCACGGCGGCCCGCCTGCCCCCGGCGAGGTGGTGCCGGTTGCCGAGGCTCTTGAGCTCGATGGTGTCGACGAAGAACACACGGTCGCTCCCCTCAACAAAAAATACCCCCCTGGGTATCTCTGTCACTGTAACAGTGATACCCAGGGGGGTATTGCGCCCTTCTGTGCGGGTACCTCGTCGAGATGGTGATCAAACGGTGAACCAGTCACGCCAGGTGATGACGTCCGGCGCGCGGCCCCCCTCCGCGTCTGCGGTGTCAGGAGCGCGTGCTCAGTTCTCGGGTGGTCTCCGGCGTCGCTGCGGCGTCGTCTCGCGTGCGGTGCCTGCCGGCCAGCGTCCAGGACGCGGCCACCGCCGCCGCCAGGGCGGCGCCGATCCAGGCCGCGGGGCTGGTCCAGACGGCCGTGGGGAGCTGCTGGCCGAGGACGAAGACGCCCATGACGACGACGAACCAGCCGAACGCCTTGCGCAGGGTGTTCTGGGGGATGCGTCCGGCGAAGCGGCTGCCGATCAGGCTGCCGACGACCGCCGCGGCGGTCACCGTCAGGGCGAGACCCCAGTCGATCTGGACGCCGGAGAGATGGCCGGCGAGCCCGGAGAACGACTTCATGGCGATGACCAGGAGCGAGGTGCCGACGGCGATGCTCATGGGCAGTCCGCCGAGGAGGGCGAGGGCGGGGACGACAAGGAAGCCGCCGCCTGAGCCGACCAGGCCGGTGACCGCGCCCACGATCAGGCCCTCGGTCACCACGAGCTTGACCGGCATCTCGGCGTGCGGGGCCTTGTGCCCGGCCTTCTTGCGCCCGGCCCCCTTGCGGAGCATGGCCACGGCGGTGGCGAGCATCATCAGGGCGAAGGCGACGAGCAGGACGGTGCCGGGGATGTACTCGGCGAGGCGTCCGCCGCCGTAGGCCCCGATCATGCTGACCGAGCCGAAGATCAGGCCGGTGCGCCAGCGCACGCGGTGGGCGCGGGCGTGCGGGATCAGGCCGACGAGGCTCGTGACGCCGACGACGAACAGCGACGTGGCGATGGCCTCCTTGCTGTCCTGCCCGGCGAGGTAGATCAGGATCGGCACGGTCAGGATGGATCCGCCGCCCCCCAGGATGCCCAGGCTGACGCCGATCAGGACGGACGCGGCCAGGACGAGGGTGATCACGACCGGTCCCGCAGCGAGGCGATGACGGTGCGGATGTCGGTGCGCGGGCCGCGGTTGTAGGGCAGCTTGGAGAGCATCATGCCCATCGCGCAGGTGTTGCTGAGGGCGGCGAAGGTCAGGCCGGCGCCGATCGCCGTGCCGATCAGGTGCACACCGGGGACGAAGAAGCCCACGACGCCGCTGACCAGCACGACGGAGCCGGCGATCAGGCGGACCTGGCGCTCCAGTTCCCAGCGCTCGGCACCGCGGTTGACCGGGGCGCCGGCCGCTTCCCAGGCCATCATGCCGCCGTCCAGGACGCGCAGGTGGGGCAGGCCGGCCTCGGTGAGGGCCTGCTCGGCCTGGGAGGCGCGGGCGCCGGAGCGACAGACCAGCACCACGTCCTCGTCGAGGTGGCGGCGCAGCTCGGAGCGGTGCTCGCGCAGGGTGTCCAGGGGGACGTTGTAGGCACCGGGGATGTGGCTGGTCTGGAACTCGCCGGGCGTGCGCACGTCCAGCAGGCGGGGAGCCTTCCCGTTGTCGATCAGGTGCTGGAGGGTAGCGGGGGTGAAGGCGGTGGCGTTGGGGGCAGCGGTCGTCATGAGAACTCCATGGGGTGAGGACGGACCCGTGCACGCACGGGAGGGAACGGTTGGGAGACGAATGGCTCGCAGGAGGCGGCCGGTGCACCCGCACGGGGCAGTCAGGGCAGAGATGCCTGTCACGGATGCACCGGCGGCTCGTGACCCGCCGGGTCAGGCGGTGGCGGGCTGGTTCAGCAGGGCCCAGGCGGCCCAGCCGCCGAGGACGTCGGAGACGTCGTCGAAGCCCTGATGGCGCAGGAGGCTGGCGGCGATGGAGGACCGGTGGCCGCCCGCGCAGTGCAGGACCAGCGGCTTGTCGCGGGGGATCTCGTCCAGACGGTGCGGGAGCTCGCCGAGGGCGATGTGCAGGGCGCCCTCGATGAATCCCGTCTCGCCGCGCTCGCCGCAGTTGCGGACGTCGACGACGACGGGCGGGTTGTCGCCCTCCAGCGCCTCGCGCAGTTGGGCGGCGGTCAGGCGGCTGGCCGGGGTGACGTCGTCGCCCATCGCTGCCAGAGCCTCGTCGGGGTCGGCGAGGTAGCCGGAGGTGCGGTCGAAGCCGATCCGTGCGAGCCGGGTGACGATCTCCTCCTCGCGGTCCTCCGGCGCCACCACCAGCAGCTCGGCGCCGAGCGGCAGGACGGTGCCGGCCTGCTCGGCGAACCGGCCGTCGGCGGGGACGTTGACCGCGCCGCGCAGGTGGCCGGCGGCGAACTCCTGCGGGTCACGGGCGTCGACCACCACCGCACCCTGTTCCCTCAGCGCCGAGAACTCCTCCACCGACAGCGCCCGCGGAGCGTTCTCGGGATCGAACAGCTCGCGCTCGCGGCGGTTGAGGTCCGCGTCGTAGGCGAAGTAGCCCGGGGCGGTGGACTGGCCGGCGGTCACGATGGCGACGAAGTCCTGCTCGCTCATCGGGGCGCACGCGTAGTTGGTGGCGCGCTGCTCACCGATGGTGGACTGCCGCTCGGTGGACAGGTTCTTGCCGCAGGAGGAGCCGGCCCCGTGGGCGGGGAAGACCCGCACCTCGTCGGGCAGACCCATCAGCTTGTTCTGCACGCTGTCGTGCAGCATCGCGCCGAGTTCGTCCGCGGTGACCCCGACCGAGGCCAGCAGGTCCGGGCGGCCCACGTCGCCGATGAACAGCGCGTCGCCCGTCAGTACGCCGTACGGCACATCGTCCTCGGCACGCTCGTACACCATCACGCTGATCGATTCCGGGGTGTGACCCGGGGTCTCCATGATCTTCAGCGTCACGTCGCCCAGGCTGACCGTGTCGCCCTCGGCCAGCTTGCGGATCGCGTACTCGGTCTCCGCGCGCTGCCCGTAACCGATCCACGCGCCGGTGCGCGCGGCCATCTCCAGGTGACCGGCGACGAAATCCGCGTGGAAGTGGGTGTTGATGACCCCCACCACGGTGAAGCCGTGCGCCGCTGCGTCGTTCAGGTACTCCGACACGTCTCGGCGCGGGTCCACGACCACGGCCTGACCGGTGGACTCGTCGGCGATCATGTACGACGCCTGCGAGAGGCACTCGAGGTAGTACTGCGTGAAGAACACGGAAACCTCCGTAGCGAGATGGGATGAATACCCTGGGGGGTATTTTTTCGGCCTCGAGGCACCCTCCGGAAGAGCATGCGCGGGCGGCAAGAGGGCGGGGAGCCGGGGCGGAGCCGGGCACCGAAGGAGGCCGACAACCTCCGTCCGGAATCGGGAGCCGTCCGGCCACGCTGCATGTCGCGAGTGGCCCGGCTATACCCCCTGGGGTATTACTAGGTCGACCGTAAGAGGTCACCACCCGGACTGTCAAATACCCCAGGGGGTATCCGCCCCGGTCGCCGAGCGGCCTCCACTCCCCCACTGGGCGGCCGCACCCGCCACCGGAATGCGACGAGCCGGAGATATACCCCTTGGGGTATTCTGTGGGGAGAGTCGAGGAGGCTTTCGATGCAGGTGGACGAAGAATCGATGCAGCCCGTGCTGAACCGCCTGCGGCGGGCTCAGGGGCAACTGGCCGCCGTGATCGCCATGGTCGAGGCGGGCCGCGACTGCAAGGACGTGGTGACGCAGCTCGCGGCGGTCTCCCGGGCCCTTGACAGGGCCGGCTTCAAGATCGTGGCCGGCGGAATGCGGCAGTGTTTCGCCGGGGACTCCGACACGCCGCCGATGACGCAGGAAGAACTGGAAAAGCTGTTCCTCGCCCTCGCCTGAGCCCCCTGCGTGACCGGTCCGGAAGGCACTGGCCGGCCTGTGACCCAGCTGTCGCTTCTCCTCCGCCGGACCGTCTGCGAAGGCGGCGTGGCCTGCGCCCCACCCGCACAGGACGGAAGGCGGCGGGACGGAGGACCAGTGCAGCGGGTGCGGTCACATCACGGTGCCCGGCTCATGCCGTAGCTTCGACCGGCACGACACTTCACGGGTCCAGACCGGGCAGGCCCGCGCCGGCGAGTACCCCGACCCGGTCGACGGCGAGCCGTCCCTCCTTGATCACGGCATGGATGAGGGACGGAGTGGCGAGGGCGTCGATGTCGGCGAGCGGGTCCCGTCCGCAGACGACCACATCGGCCGCCTTGCCTGCTGTCAGGCTTCCGGTGATGTCACCGACCCCGCACAGCTCGGCAGCGTCGGCGGTGGCGGCCTTGACGGCCTGGAGCGGGGTCATGCCGCCGATCCGGACGAGAAGGCCGAGTTCCTTGAGGTTCTGTCCGTGCGGGGCGATGAGGCCCGCGTCGGTCCCCATGACAACGCGGATTCCGGCCTCGACGGAGCGCGCGACGGACTCCTGCGCGATGCGGTGCCAGCGCTCGGCCTTGGCGTGCACGGCCGGTGGCACCGTGGCCGGATCGGGTGTGGCCATGGTCTCCAGCAGGGTCGGCACGAGGAACTGACCGCGCTCGACCATGGCCGCCCGGAGTTCGTCGGTCAGGGCGTAGCCGTGCTCGACACTGCGGACCCCGCCATGGACGGCGGCGGCGATGCCGGGTTCGCCGATCGCGTGCACCGCCACCGGCAGCCCGCCGTAGGCGTTGGCCTCTTCGACGGCGGCGCGGACCATCTCGGGCCGCAGCCCGAGCCATTCGGGCTGGTCGTGCGGGGAGGTGACGCCTCCGCTGGCGGCGAGCTTGATGCAGTCGGCGCCGGCCGCGACGAGAGCCCGTACCCGGGTGCGGATGTCGTCCACGGTGTCGACGATGCCGGAAGGACTCCCCGGGAACGCGACGGCGGCGTCGAGAGCGTCGATGCCGCCCAGCAGACGGAAGTCGGCGTGTCCGGCGGTCTGGCTGAGCATGGTCACCGCGACCAGGAGCCGTGGTCCGGCGATGCGTCGTTCGGCCACGGCGCGGCGGAAGCCCGCATCGAGGCCCATCAGGTCCCGTGCCGTGGTCACCCCGTTGTGCAAGGTGGTCCGGAGTCGCTCGATCACCTTCAGCGTCCGGTAGCTGACAGGCTCTCCGGCACCGGCCAGCGGGCTTTCCAGCGGGCCGGGGAGCGCGAAGTGGACGTGCGCGTCGATGAACCCCGGACAGAGGGTCCGGCCGGCCAGGTCCACGCCGGGCGCCTCGCGCAGGGCGGGGTCGTCGGGCATCTGATGGGCGGGACCGCACCAGCGGATGACCGGGCCGTCGATGACCAGCGCGGCATCGGGGACCGGCGGGGCTCCGGTCCCGTCGACGAGCCGGAGGTTGCGCAGGACTACGGGGCTCGGGCTCACGGCGGTCCTTCACGATGCGGACGGCGACGAAGGCATCGTGACATGGCGTGCGGGCCCGAGCCGGTAGCGGCTCGGTGACGACGACCGGTGTCCTGGCACGCTCACGGCCCCGCCGCCTGAATGCCCTGGTGCGCGGGCTGCCACGGATCAGGTGCGTGCGCCGTCGCCGGCCGGAGTCATGGCTTGTGACCGCGGGTTTCGGGCCCGGCGGCAGACAGGTGCACGGCGCACCGCTGACGGCCTTCCCCCCCCCGGAACCAGGGGTCCATGACCACGCCGTCGGCGGCCCGGTCCCGCCGTGAGGTGTCCGGCGAGCCAGGAGGGCGAACCTTGGAAGCGACGGGTCAGAGGTAGGTCGAGTTGCTCGGTTCCGACCCGCCGGCCGACCGGTGCCGACACGTGCCGCGGGACCACCGGAGGCGGGCGCAGCGGCCGGTCGGCGGCCCTGGCGTGTTCGCCCGCCGGGGTGGGCGGCCTGCCGCAGGTGCGGCGCGACGCCACGGGGGAACCGGTCGGCGCGGACACCGGGTCGACTTGGCAGGACGTCACCCCTTGTGGGTGCGTTCCGCGATCCATCCCGCCATGGCGCGGACGCCCGTGCCGATGGCCTGCTCGTGCGGGGAGAAGTCGGGGAAGTGCGGGTAGCTCGTGGTGATGGGGGCGTCGGGGGCCCGGACACCGAGGAACGTGTAGGTGCCCGGCAGGCGGTTCATGTAGAGGGCGAAGTCCTCGCCGCTGAAGGGCGGGAACGCGGCGTGGAGGGTGACGACCGTGTCCCGGCCGAGCGTGCGGCGCAGGTGGCGGGCGAGCAGACGGGTTTCGCGCTCCGGGCAGAGCAGGGCCGGGAACGGCTCGGAGGGAAAGCGGACCACCGCTCCCGCGTACGGTGCGGCCGCTCGGCGGATCGCCTCGCGCACCTCCAGGTATCGCTCCTGCGGCCAGCAGCGGTACGACACGCTCACCTTGGCCTCCTGTGCCACTGCCCGGATCGCCAGGAACCGGGTCAGCGGTCCGTCGGGGGTGAGGGCGTCCTCGACGAGGCGCTCCAGGTCGGCCGGGCTCTGCGGTGGCGTCACGGTGGCGAGGGATCCGATGTCGGCGGCCAGTGCCCGGGCGGCGTCAGCCGCGTTCGGCCCGGAGAGGGTCACCTCCGCCTTGTCCTGGCCGGGCATTCCGTAGCCGGGAAGCACGGCGAACTGGCCGACCGGGAACGGCCCGCAGTGCAGGGCGTGGATCTCCTCGACCCCCAGCCGCTCCAGCACCCCGGTGTCGATCACCGCGCGGGCGCCCGACAGGGTCTCCTCCGCGGGCTGGAAGATGAAGACCACCGTCCCGCTCACGTGTTCTCGCAGCCGCGCCAGGACCACTGCGACGCCGACGGCGACCGCGGTGTGGAGGTCGTGGCCGCAGACGTGGTCCAGGGCAGGACCTGTCCCGACGATGTCCGTGGGCGGGACCGCGTCCATGTCCGCACGATAGGCGACGGTCCTGCCGGGTCGAGCACCCCGCAGGACGCCGACGACTCCGTGGCCGCCCACCCCGGTGGTCACGGTCAGTCCCGCTGCCCGCAGTTCCCGTGCCACCACGGCGGCCGTACGCCGCTCCTGCCCCGGCGCCTCGGGGTGCAGGTGCAGATCCCGGCGCAGCGCGATCAGCCTCCGCTCGACCCGCGCCACCTCTGCGTCCACCGCCGCCTGCGTCACCGGCCCTCTCCCCCGGTCCGCGGCGGCCTTCCCCGCACCCACCCACATGGATCCCACACCGGCTGCCGCGCCGGCGAGTAACGTGCGGCGTGCGAGGGCGCGCTGCTCGGGACGGTTCATCGCTTTGCTCCTTCGGCTCAGGTGTTCTTCTCTCCGAAGACACAATCGCCGCACCCGCGGGGCGCTGCCCAGCCGATCAACCCCCGTCTCGGGGTGGGGATACCCGCACCACCGACTCCGCCGCCTCAAACGCCGGCAGCCCCTCTCCACCGGGAGCAGAACGGGGAAGGACCTCGCCTGCGGTCGGCCGCCTTCAGCGTCGCTGTAGCGTTGGCCGAAAACCATCGGGGGGATTCGGTGACGGGGTCTTTGCATTTCAGCTGGGAGCTGAGCGGTTCCGGTTGGGCGACATACCGAATCTGGGACGGCTCGACGAAGCACCAGGACGAAGTCAGCTACTGCACGAACGCGCTCGCCGACCTGTTGAAAGGAGTGACGGGCCTCTACGCCCCCCACGGCATCCAGCGGTTCTCGTTCGATCTCGAACCGGCGGAGGCTCGCTGGATTCTTCGTCGCCGGAACGGCGAGGTGCACATCACGATCCGTCGCTTCCCGGACATGTCGACGAGCTTCGGCGCACCCGACGGGATGGGCACCCTCATGTGGACGTCCACACGTCCTCGCACCCACCTGGCGCACGCGGTCCTGATGGCTGCCGAGAAGGTGCGGCGAACCCACGGCGAGGACGGCTACCTCCGGAAGTGGCGACAGCACGCCTTCCCCACCACCGAACTGGAAGCCCTGCAGCGCCTGCACCTGGCAGCGGATGACTGTGCCCTCCGGCACTGAGCGGAAGGCGCCTCACGGCGCCAGCGCAAAAATTGTCCCCGCGGGCGCGGCCGCGCCCCTCACGCCATGGCCAGCGCTGCGGCAAGTACCTCACCGTCCACGGCTCCGCCCTGGCTCGCCGAACCCGGGTCCGCGCCCAGGGCGCTGGTGGGGGATCAGCCGAAGCAGACGCCTGCCGGCGGACACGGCGAGCTCCCCGCTGGCGGTACCGACGTCGGCGACTACGTGCGAATCGTCCTGGTGCTGGCCGCCCAGGACGACGGCCGGACCCTCGCGGCGACAGAGAAGCTCACGGACAGGTACTGGAAGGGGACAGCGCGCGGAGTGCCGACACGGGCACGCGCCCTCCACCTCCTCGGCCAGATGCTGACCAAGATCGGCATCGAATTCGCCCGAGCACCCGACGCGCGGTGACGCACCGTGTGTCGCTCGCGCCGCTCTGCCTCGTGGACGTTCAAGGTGTGCCCTACTGCGGCAGTTGCAGGTGGTGGACAACGGCTCGCCGTGCGCAGGAGGGATGCCCTACCGTGAGTCGGAGCGGGATGGCGCGCCTTCTCGCAGGCTGCGGTGCCGTGGCAGAGCGGCCCATTGCGATCGCCGTGGGCGAGGTCCCGCTCACGGCGACTGACGGAGACGGGGCGGGCCTGCTCCTCTCTGTCCGCGGGTTCGAATCCCGTCGACACCGCAGCCGATCTGGAGCGTCGTGTGCGCGGGTGTCTCACCTCCGACGCAGCGTCGGAGCGGGTGCGCCACCCGGACACCGCCGCCACCACAGCCCCGCCGGAGCTGGAGGCGGCGGCGGAGGTGCGCCCGCAGCGACCCAGCGTTGCAAGTAAGGGCCAGGCGCTGGCGCCGGCAGAGCGCGTCGGCCGTGCGGCGGCGGGACGCGGCAGCGGCCTCGCGCCCGGGACGAGAGGCGTCCTGCTGCCTCGCACGACCCGCCTTCACTGGCGGGCGGCAGCCTGTGACCGCCCATGGCGGTCAGGCACCGCTTCGCGCCTGGCCGCCCACGAGGCGGGGCTCAACCGCGAGGTGGCAGGACCTCGAAGACCGTGGCCGTGCCGACGACAGGTCGGCCTTCGCGCATGGTGATCACGTCGCCAGGCTTCAGATTTCTCCATCGTTCGGAGCTGAGGGGAGCCAGCCGAACATCGGCGGTCTCCCCGGGACCGAGTTCCTGCTCGTACTCCACCCAGATCGTGGCGACGCTCAGGTCTCGCTCTCCGTCGGGCGTGCGGTTGCCGATGTCCCACAGTGGTCGGAGTTGGCCGTCCCCTGAGAAGGCGCCCTGGCGCCCGCCTTCGTCCGTCCCCAGCAGGGTCAGCGTCGCGCGAACGGTGCCGTGCTGGACTTCCCAGCTCCGCCACTGGCACCAGCGGCGGCTGCGGTCGAGCATCATCTGGCGAGCAGCCTCAGCGAGAATGTCCCAGAAGGATGTGGACACGGGATGGACGTCCGCGATCTCGATGAGAAGGTCGAGCACCATCTCCCATTCCTGGCGCGCGATGTCCTCGCGAACCTCCCCCACCGTCACGCCGTTCTCGGCCACGGCGTGTTCGGGCAGCAGGTCGACGGCCTGGCGGAGGAGTGTGAACGCGTCATCCATGTGCTGGAGTGTCGTCCGGTCCAGCTCTTTTGTCACTGGCGGCCGGTCGGGGCCCAGCAACGCGGGGGCGAAGAAGGCGCTCAGCGTCGTGTGCAGGGCGTGGTTCCGGGTGAGATGACTCCCATCTGAGTGGTCGCTGACGCCACCGGCCCCGCGCATCCGCTGCTGACGACCCCGCCCGTTGCGCCCATGGGGCGACCGCGCGCCCCCTGCTCGCATCAGGTTGTGTGACGGCTGTTGACAGGTGCAGTCGCTGCTGGCTTCATAAACGGAGTTATGGGAGCGCTCCCATGACTCTGGGTGCGCCCTGTCGTCTTCAGGTCGAAGCAAGCGCCGCGGGGCCGCAACGGCGCACGCACACCGCAAGGCCGCACAGCCGCACGCCTGCACCGCTGTCCCGTCTCCCCACCCCTCCGGTGGGCTCGTACTCCCCTTTGGGCAGGCGCCGGCATCTCGTCCGTCGCCCGCCCCACCGACCTCGGAAGGGACGTTCCGTTGCGCCTCCCCCACGTGTTCCGCCGTAGACGAGGACTCCGCGCCTCGGCCGCAACCGGGCCTCGCGCCGGGCTGACAGCCCTCGTCGGAGTGCTCCTCGCCGGCGCCCTGTTACCCCTGTCGGCCTCAGCCTCCGCCTCCGCCGCACCTGCCTTCGCCTACGGTGAGGCGCTGCAGAAGTCGCTGTTGTTCTACGAGGCCCAGCAGTCCGGTCGCCTGCCCGATTTCAACCGCGTCGGCTGGCGTGGGGACTCGGGCCTGGACGACGGCAAGGACGCGGGTCTCGACCTCACCGGTGGCTGGTACGACGCCGGCGACCACGTCAAGTTCGGGCTGCCCATGGCCTACTCCGCGACGATGCTCGCCTGGGGCGGCATCGAGCAGAAGGCCGCCTACGCCTCCTCCGGCCAGCTCGAGCACCTGCGCGACAACCTGCGTTTCGTCAACGACTACTTCGTCAAGGCGCACCCCTCGCCGAACGTCCTCTACGGCCAGGTCGGCAACGGCGCGGACGACCACAAGTGGTGGGGCCCTGCCGAGGTCATGCCGATGGCCCGGCCCGCGTACAAGATCGACGCCTCCTGTCCCGGCTCCGACCTCGCGGGCGAGACCGCGGCCGCCATGGCGGCGTCCTCCATGGTCTTCCGCGACTCGGACCCGGCGTACGCGGACAAGCTGCTCACCCACGCCAAGCAGCTCTACACCTTCGCCGACACCTACCGGGGCAAGTACAGCGACTGCATCACCGACGCGCAGTCGTACTACAAGTCCTGGAGCGGTTACAACGACGAGCTGGTGTGGGGCGCGATCTGGCTCCACAAGGCCACGGGCGACGCCTCGTACCTGTCCAAGGCCGAGACGCACTACGACAACCTCTCCACCGAGCCGCAGACCACCACCCGCTCCTACCGGTGGACGATCTCCTGGGACGACACGTCGTACGGGTCCTACGTGATGCTCGCCAAGCTGACCGGCAAGCAGCGGTACATCGACGACGCCAACCGCTGGCTCGACTGGTGGACGAGCGGGGTGAACGGCCAGAAGGTGAAGTACTCGCCCGGCGGACAGGCCGTCCTCGACAGCTGGGGCTCGCTGCGGTACGCGGCCAACACCGCGTTCGTGGCGCTCTCGTACTCCGACTGGCTGACCGGCGACACCGAACGCAAGCAGCGGTACCACGACTTCGCCGTCCGGCAGATCAACTACGCGCTCGGTGACAACCCCCGCAAGTCCAGCTACGTCGTGGGCTTCGGGACCAACGCCCCCACCAAGCCGCACCATCGCACCGCGCACGGATCCTGGACGGACCAGATCACCAACCCGGTCGAGAGCCGGCACGTGTTGTACGGCGCGCTGGTCGGGGGTCCGAGCGCCGCGGACGACGCCTACACCGACGACCGGTCCAACTACACCAACAACGAGGTCGCCACCGACTACAACGCGGCGTTCACCGGTGCGCTGGCCCGCCTCTACGCGGAGTACGGCGGCGCGCCGCTCGCGAGCTTCCCGCAGGCGGAGAAGCCGGACGGGCCCGAGATGTCCGTGCAGGCCTCGGTGAACGCCACCGGTTCGGGCTTCACCGAGATCAAGGCGTACCTGGTCAACAAGTCGGCCTGGCCCGCACGGGCGCTGAACGACGCGTCGCTGCGGTACTACTTCACTCTCGAGGAGGGCGTCACTCCCGCCCAGATCACCCTCACGACCAATTACAACCAGTGCGGCAAGCTCAGCGGGCCCACGCAGTTCAAGGACGACGTCTACTACGTGACGGTGGACTGCTCGGACACGGTGATCGCGCCTGCGGGCCAGTCGGCCTACCGCAAGGAGGTCCAGTTCCGGATCGCCTCCGCCGGCGCGTGGAACCCGGCGAACGACTGGTCCTACCAGGGCGTCCCCACCGCCTCGGGCAGCACGCCCGTCGACGCGGCGAACATCGTGCTGATGGAGGGTGCGGCCAGGCAGTGGGGTGCGACGCCGGACGGGACGACGCCCACGCCCGGACCGACGCCGACCCCCACGCCGACACCCACCCCGACCCCGACGCCCACGCCCACGCCGACCCCGACGTCGACCGGTCCGTGCTCGGTGACCTACAAGGTCACCAGCAGTTGGGGCAGCGGCTTCACCGCCGACGTCGCGGTGAAGAACACCGGGACGACGGCGATCACCGGCGGCTGGAAGCTCGGCTTCACCTTCCAGGGCAGTGAACGGGTCACCAGCGCCTGGAACGCCACCGCCACGCAGTCCGGGGCCGACGTCACCGTCACCAACGCGGCGCACAACGGCACCATCCCGGCGGGCGGCAGCGCCTCGTTCGGCTTCCAGGGCACCGGAACGCCCGTGGGCGCCAAGGCCTTCGCCCTCAACGGAAAGAGCTGCGGATAAGCCACTGGGCCCGGCCGTGACACGGCCGGGCCCAGTGACGAGGCGGGCGGCGCCGAGACACTCATCGTCGGACGTGCCGGTTCATGTCGACCGCCGGCAGCAGCCGCGCCCCTACCGGTGGCTAGCTCCCCGGGACGACGGGCGTGTGGCTGTCGTCCACGCCGTCGGTCGTCGTGCTCTCCTCCGGAGCGACGGGCATGTGGTGGTCGTCCACGCCGTCCGTCGTAGCGCCGTCCTTCGGAGCGACGGGTGCGT
>NZ_JBEOVU010000017.1:0-115723 GCF_040295685.1 Streptomyces sp. NPDC002734 | reverse complement strand
GGTGCGTGGTGATCGTCCACACCGTCCGTCGTCACGCCGTCCTTCGGAGCGACGGGTGCGTGGTGATCGTCCACACCGTCCGTCGTCACGCCGTCCTTCGGAGCGACGGGTGCGTGGTGATCGTCCACACCGTCCGTCGTCACGCCGTCCACCGGGACACTGGGCATGTGACCTTCGGTGACACCGGCGGTGGTGGAGCTGCCATCGTTCTTCGTACGGTCCACGGGTTCCTCCCCCAAGTAGTGGGTGGTGCACGCCGAGCCGGCTCTCTCTCTGTTGGACGGGACGAGCCTTCGCCCCTGAGGCGTTGCCCGGAAGCCGGAACTTGGCCGGAACGCGCGGCTCGCGCGACGACGAACGACTGCCCCCGACGTCCGAAGAGCTGTCGAGCCCGCCCGAGGTGCCCCTGGACCGGGACCGGTCAGGGAATGTCACCCGTCCAGTCGAAGCGGTCCGGGTCCGCAGGGCGCGGGGCGTACAGGGACCTGCCGCCCGGGCCGAACCTCCCCAACTCGGTGGCCAGGGCGACGTCGGTACCGGCTTCGTCGGGCGTTCGGCCGGTGACGTCGAGCAGCAGCCCGTCCAGCGGCCCGCCGACGAGTTGCGCGTAGCGCCGGTCGGATCGCGGGCCGGGCCGGTCGTGGTCTGCGCCGTAGACCCGGCGGCGCAGCAACTGCTCGTCATCACGGTCCATCCGTTCAGCCTGGCAGCCGCCACTGACAATGAGGTGGGGTGATCCGTCTGCTCGGGGCCTGTGGATCACGCAACGGCATTCGAGCACAGGTATGCACGTAGGTCTCATTCGGGCTGCTGTGGGAGACCACTAGGCGGTGGAGCTGCCCGGGGCCGGGGACGGGGCCGGGGAGGGAACCGCTTCGGTCGTGGGAGCCGGAACATGCCCGGTGGAGATGCGCGTGTCTCGCCATGGCAGCAGCAGCGCGCTCGTCAAGCAGAGCAGGCCGGCGATGAGGAGGGCGCCGCGCACGCCCGTCGCGGTGGCGGCGATGAGGCCACCGGCGATCATGAAGGCGGCTTGGCAGGCTTTCGCACCGACGGACCAGGAGGTGCCGACGCGGGACATGTAGGCGTCCGGTGTAGCTGCCATGCGATATGTGGTGAAGGACGGGTTGAAGACCCCCGCGGAGAAGAGCAGGCCGAACTCGGCGGTCACGATGACGAGTACGCCGAGGGCGCCGGAGGGTGTCAGGGGCAGCAGGATCGTCCAGAGGGTGCGGGCCACACCGGACAGCAGCAGGGTGCGGCGCCGGCCGAAGCGCCGGGTGAGCCGCGGGGCCAGGCGTGAGCCCAGCACGCCGCCCAGGCACGGCAGCCCGAGAGCGAGGCCGTATTGCCACGGTGTCAGGTGGAGGACGTCGAGCATGAGGACGGCCATCAGGGGTGAGGCCATCATGACGGATCCTCCGAAGAGCAGCGCGTTGAAGAACAGCGGCCGCAGTCCCGGGTGCCGCAGGAGGTACTTCCAGCCGGCGGTGATGTCGCGGCCCAGGTGGGAGGTGGCGGCACGGGCTGGTGGCGTGGGTTCAGGCTCCTGGATGCGTCGGATGCCCAGGGCCGACCCGAGGAAGGACAGTGCGTCGACCGTCATTGTGGCGGCCGCGCCCAGTGCGCCGATCAGGAGCCCGCCGAGGGGCGGGCCCGCGCTGAGGCTGATCCAGTTGGTCGTCTCGAACAGGCTGTTGGCGTGAAGACGGTGCTCGGGTGGGACCAGTGCTTTCAGGTGCGCTCCACTCGCCGCCTCGAAGGCGACGGACGCCGACGTCTGGAGGACGCCGACGACGCACAGGTGGGTGAAGGTGAGGCTGTCGAAAGCCACGGTGACCGGGATGCTCACCAGCAGCACGCAGCGGGCCAGATCTGCGGTGATCATGACCGGCCGCTTGTACCGGTGCTCGATGCGCGCACCGAGCGGCAGAGCGATCACCGCGCTGGCCACGGCGGACAGCGCGGCCAACGCGGAGACCTCGAATGGCGAGGAGTTCAGCACCAGGAGGGCGATCAGCGGCAGCGCCCCTGTGCCCACGGCACTGCCCGCCGCGCTGATCGCGTATGCGCCCCACAAGCGGCGGAAGTCCCGCCCGAGCGTGCTTCGCCGTACCAATCGGTCCTCCCGGGGGGGTGAGGGCGATCAGCGTAGTGGGCTCTGCCCCTTCGGATCGCCGCACGCGATACGACAAGTCGCTGTCGGTTGCGAAGTGACATCGCTGGTAGCCGCCGTCAACGCATGGCTGTGTCCGGGATGCGACCGAGTCTCAAGCCCACACCGCCCTGACCACCGCGTGGCCTGCCGTGGCCGCCCGCCCGTAGAACTCTTGGAGTCCCTCGTGGTGGGCGAGAAACTCCTCTCTGGCCTGTGCTTCGTCCCAGCCGGACCGGACGATCCTGGCACCGGCGGCGTTCCACAGCTCGTCGAACGAGACACGAGCCAGGAAGCCTGCGGCCTGCGAGACCCCCGGCGGCTCGAGAATTCCCAGGGGCGGGTTGGAAGGGTCGGCATCGGCACTGTGGGCCACTGGCCGCCCGCCGTAGATCGGCAGCTCCCAGGAGTCGTCGACACCCTCATCGAGGACAGCGGCAGCGGCGTAGAGGTCGTTGACGGAGTCCCAGACCTTGTCGATCGACTCGGCGATGCCCCCTGCGTACTCGTCAGGGTGGTTCTCCCACGCCTCCCACATGAACGCTGCAAGCCAGGTGTGGTCGTCCCGGATCTCGGATTCCGCGACGGCGCGCATGTGCATGTGGATGCTCACAGCGACAGTCCTCCCATTCCCGCGGCCCGCCTGATGGGCCGAACGGGGAGAACCTACTCGCGAGCACCGACGGCGGGGGCCCGTCGCTTGAGGCCAGGACGCCGCCCCAGCCAGGACGCCGCTCCTGCAGGCACGCATCCGCGGACGACACGTGCGGGGTCCGGTGGACGGGTGCCGGAGTGTCGTGCTCGGGTGGTGCTACGACAGGACGATGGATACGGGCCACCGGCACGCAGCCGCCCCTTCGGAGCAGATGCGTCTGCCGAAGCACAGGATTCTCGCGTTGAGCGACGGCGTGGTGGCGATCGCCATGACGCTGCTGGTGCTCGACATCGACGTGCCCGACGGGCTCCGGGGGCGGGCCCTGGCGGACGCGCTCGACGACGTGACGGGACAGGTGGGGACGTTCCTGCTGAGCGCTGTCGTGATCGCCATGTTCTGGCGGGCCCACCACATGGTGCTGCGTGACGCGGAGTGGATCGACGCCTCGCTCTTCTGGTGCAACGTCGCCTTTCTGGTGCTGGTCTCCTTGATCCCCTTTCCGACGAGGGTGCTGGCCGACTACGGTCACCAGTCGCTCGGACCTGGCCTGTACGGCGCGGTCATCGGCACGGCAGCCCTCGTGCTGTACGTGATGGCCGCGCGCATCGCCCGAGGACCGGAGCGCCGCGGGCCCTTCCCGGCCTTTCCCGCGCAGGCGTTCGTCTTCCTTCTCTCCGTCGGGATCGCCCAGTTCGCGCCGGTGGCGGCCGTCTACAGCTGGATCGCCTCCGTGCCTCTGTCCGTTCTGGCACACCGGCACGCCACCCGCGCGTCGCGGGCCTCCCGGTCCTGACCGAGGACCGGCGGAGCACGGCGCGGTCCCGCGCCACAGCCACCCAACTGTTCCGGCCGCCCCACCTCGCCGTGCTCAGGGCAGTAGACCGGTGGCAGGGCTTCGGTCGGTGACGCAGAAGACGCTGTTGTCGGGGCCCGTCATCACCGTCCACGTGGGCCCGTGGCCGAGCAGGGTGGCGCCGAGGCGGATGAGCCGTTCGACTTCGGCGGCGCGGTTGTCCGTGGCGATGTCGAGGTGACTCGACGTTCCGCCCTCGTCGCGGCGTTGCAGGAGGACCCGGACGGGCAGCGACGGCGGCGTGTGCAGGCGGGCGAACTCGGGACGGGCCGACTGGGTGACGGCCCAGCCGGTGAGGTCGGACCAGAAGGACTTCTCTCGGTCCCAGGCGTCGTGCGCGACGTCGATGGTGAGCTGGTCGGTGATGGAGCGGTGGGTGCCCCAGTCGCCGGATGTGGCGGGCGTCGTCTCGTCACGGCCGCGCACGAGGCAGAAGAGGAGCCCGGCCGGGGACCGCATGATGACGTGGCCCGGTTGCGCGACGATCTCGGCGCCGGCCCGCACCGCGCTGTCGGTGGCGGCGTCGAGGTCGGAGACGTGGAGATCCAGGTGGACCGAGAAGTGTTCGGCCTTCGTTCTCTGCACGCGTAGGTGCGCGTGTCCGGAGGGCGGGATCAGCGTCGCGAATTCCTCGCACTCCCCCCGGGGCGAGGACAGCTCGTAGCCTGTGGCTGCCTGCCAGAAGCCGTTCGCCGCCTGGTGGTTCGCATGGGGTATGTCGAGGAAGAGCGTCAGCCAGTTCGGTGCGGTCGCGGTCACGTGGTGGATGATCGCAGCTGTGGGGCCGCGGGCACCAGGCGGCACTCGGCCTGCCGGGAGACGCCGTGCGCGTGGTGACCGGGCGAGGACCAGCGTGAAGCAGCGAGTACCTCCGCCACCCCGGGGACTGCTGCGTGCGGTGCGAACCGCGGGGTGAGTTCGCGCACCAGTTGTACGCAGCGAGGTGCGCCGATCCGGTGCGACAGGGTGAGCGCCTCGAGGGCCGCGGCAGCTGCGAAGTCGGGCTCCCGCAGGTCGAGATGGCTCTTCGCCCGGTAGGCCAGGAAGACCGCGCGGGTCTTGTCGCGGTCGGCGGGCAGCAGCCGCTGTCCCTCGTCGAGCATCCGGTGGGCGCGGCGGGTGCCCCCAGGTCGAGGAGAGCCTGTCCGGAGTCGACCGCGAGATCGGCCTGGGACATCCAGGCGCACCACGCGGGGGCCGGATCGGGGGAGGCGGCGCCGAGGTGGTGCTCGGCGGCGGAGAGCGCCCGCAGTGCGGCTCGTCGTTCGCCCTGTGCGGCGAGAGCGCGAGCGAGACGGAGGTGGAGCAGGGACCGGGCGGTGGGGTGCTCGGTCCCCGCCAGGGCGCGTCGCAGGAGGCCCGCGGCGCTGCGGGCGGCATTGCGCCACGTCATCTGGTAGGCGATGTCACCGAGCAGAGCGCCGGCCATGTCGCGGTCATCGCCGTGCTGGGCGCTGCGGAGGCCTGCGGTCCAGTACGTGCCGGCCTCGGTGTGGCGGCCGTGGTCGACGGCTCGGCACGGTCCGGATCTGGGAGAGGGGCCGGATCTTCGGTGTGCGACACTGCGGCTTCTTGACCATGAACAGACATGCAACGAAGAGGATTCGCGTGAGACGTCCCCTGCTTCCCACGGCACTGGCGCTGGCCGTGCTCGCCCTGCCCGCGCTCGGTGGTTGCGCCGGTGGGGGCGCGGAACCCCGGGAGGCCGGTGCCGACGCCGTCGCGGCGCCGGCCACGACCGAGCAGGCCCCGTCCGAGGCGGAGGACGCCCCTGACTACGACCCGAAGGCGGACGCCGCGGGTGACATCGCGGCTGCCCTGAAGGCGGCGAAGAAGGACGGCCGCCCGGTGCTCATCGACTTCGGAGCCGACTGGTGCCTCGACTGTCGTGTGCTGGGCGCCCGGTTCGAGGAGCCCGGGCCCTCCGCGCTGCTGGCCGGGTACCACGTGGTGAAGGTGGACGTCGGCGAGTTCGACAACAACCTGGAGGTCGCCGAACGCTATGTCGACCTGGGGACCAGCGGCATACCGGCACTGGCCGTCCTGGATGCCACGTCCGGCCGCGTGAAGGTGGCCACGAACCAGGGCGAGTTCGCCAACGCCCGCGGCATGTCGGCCGCGCAGGTCGAGGAGTTCCTGAAGCGATGGGCGTAGCCGCCCGGATCCAGGCGCCGCACGGGTGTCGGTACGGGCACGGCGGTGGCGGTCGTAGCCGCCGTACTGGCAAGCTGCACGGCCCCCGCGCAGCCGGCGGGGACACCGCACACCGCTTCCTTCACGGCCGGAGGCGTGGGCGTGACGGTACGGGTGGAGTCCCGCGACGACGGCGGCTCGCGGCTCGTGGCGGAACTGAGGCCTCGGCAGGCGGGGTTCCACCTCTACAGCCTCGGTCTGCCTGACGGTGGGGTCGACGGGATCGGCGTCCCGACGCGGATCCGCACCGAGGGCGGACTGCGGGCGACGGGGCCGGCCGGCACCGACGCGAAGGAACGGGTGCTGCGCCCGGCCGGACTCGACGTCGCCCTGCCGGTCTACGAGGACGGCCCGGTCACTCTCGAACTTCCCGTGCGGCGGGTCGAAGGCGGCGACAGCGCCCGGGTGTTCTTCACCTACGGGGCGTGCAGTGAAAGCGCGGGATGTCTGCCGCCGGTCCGGGACCGGGCGGTGACCCTGCCAGTGAGCGGGACGGGCTGAGGACCGTCGGACGGCCGGAGAGCAGAGCCCCGTCCCGAACCGGTGGTCCTGGCCGGGAGGGGCTGCTTCCGTCAGGGTGCCGCGGCCCGGCCGGTCAGTAGGAGAGCGCGTCCTCGGCGGTGGTGAAGAAGCTGGTCACCAGCATGTCGTTGACCGTGACGGGGCCGTCGCCGACCGGCACCGTGGCGGGTGTCTCGGCGGCGGTGAGGGCGACCTCCACCTTGTCGGCGCTCTTGCCGCCCGCGTCGTCCCCGCGCGAGAACTGGATCCCGGCGTACGCGCGCCCACCGGGCTCCACGATGCGGTCCGTGTCCGTGGGGCCCGCATGTTCGGCGGCGCCGTCGAGGCCGGGGATGGTGATCACCAGCTCGTTCACCGCGAGCAGGCAGGGAGCGCCGCCCTTGTTCACCGCTGTCAGCAGCGCGTGGTGGGTGGGCTTGGAGGCGACGGTGACGGTGTAGGCCATGTCGTGCGTCTCGCACATGCCCACGCCGCCGTCCTGATCGTCGTCGGACCCGGCCTTCGACGGCGGCGGCGTGCCTTCGCTGTCGTCCGGGGAACTTCCGGCGGTGCTGCCGCCGTCGCCCGGGCCGGCGGTCGACGGCGTGGCGGAGGGCTTGCCGGTGTCCGCCGGGGACGGGGCCGCCGACGTGGCGGCGGGCCCCGTGCCCTCGTCGGCGTCCCCGCCGCCGCACGCGGTCAGCAGGAGGGTGCCCAGCGAGAGGGCCGCCAGCGCGGCGGCGGTACGGCGTGGGCGAAGTGCGTGGGCCATGAGATTTCCCCCCGGGAGTCTGCGTGTACCGATGAGGGTGCCCCACCGGAGCGGGGTCCGTGTACGCCCGTGCCGGGCCGGGGCCGTTCGCGGTCAGGTTCGTGACACAGGCACGACGGTTGTGACCGGGCGGGCCCCGGCAGCACCACGTGGCGGGGTGTCAGGCGTCGGCGAGGAGGGGGTCGTAGGGGGTGTTCGCGCGGCGGCCCGACATGAAGGAGAGGAAGTCGCCCACGAAGGCGCTGCGTCCGTAGGCGCCGTCGGTGGTGACGAGGTCGCGGTGGAAGGCGGTGCGGAAGAGTACCCGGTACTCGTCCGCGTCGATGGCCCCGCTGCCGTCCTTGTCCGTGGCGTCGAAGAGCACTTCGGCGACGCGGATGAGCGCGGGACCGGCGAGGGAGGGTACGGCGGCGGCGTACTCGTCGATGCTGACCCGGCCGTCGCCGTCAGTGTCGAGGGAGGCCTGGAGCTCACGCCACCACGCGGCGAAGGCTTCGTAGAGCCGGGTCTCCTCGGGTTCGTCCAGATCGAGACGGGTGGCCAGTTCGCGTGCCATGGCGGCGAGGTCGGGCCAGTCGAGGTGACCGTCGCCGGTCTGGTCCAGCACCTGGCGGAAGAACTCCTCCGCCGAGCGCCGGCCCTCACCGGTGGCCGTCGTGGTGGGCGGCGCCGGTTCGGGGTCGGTGTCGTCGACGAGGGGGGTGACGAGACGGAGCAGGGCCGACGCCCGTTTCACGTGGGTGCGCAGGGCGCTCGTGGTCCCGGCCCGGGCGGCGTGACCGCCGGGCGGGGTGGAGAGGATCTCGATGATGGTCGTGGCGTCGATCCAGCCCTTGGGCAGGAAGCGGGTGAGTCCGGCGGCGAGGTAGGCGCCCTGCATGAGGGTCGGGGCGCCGGGGGTCTCGGGCAGGCCTGCCTTGCGCCGGTAGGACTCGGGCAGTGAGGCGACGGTGATCGCGCCGAGGAGCGGACCGACGACGGCCCGGCCCGCCGCCCACAGCGTCGGCGCGCCGCCGAGCAGCGCCGGGGCGGGCAGGTGGTCGAAGAGCCGGAAGAGGATGACGCGGGCCGCCTCGGTGTCCTCCAACTCCTCCTCGACGATCCGGTCGAAGTACGGCCAGAAGTCGTTGAGTTCCTCGGGGAGTTCCCGGGCGTCGCCGTCGAGCGCGGCGAGGAAGGCGCGGTACTCGGCGTACATGTGCTCCATGGTGTCCTGGTCGAGCGGCTGACCGCTCAGCCGGCACATGGTGACGGCGCTCTCGAAGAGGGTGGCGACCACCCAGGCCCGGGTGGGACGGTCCATGGCGTCGTAGGCACGGCCGCGGGAGTCGGAGCCGCTCATGCGGGCGTGCAGCCTGTTGAGCCGGGCGGCCTCCCGTTCCCGTACCGCCGGGTCGGCGTCGAACATGCGCCGCATGCTCAGGAAGGTGTTGCGCAGCCGGCGCCAGGGGTGGGCGACGAAGGTGGAGTTCTCGGCGAGGGCTGCGCCGACCTGGGGGTGGGCGGCCTCCAGCACGGTGGCGCGGATGACGGCCAGCGCCCAGCGTGGGTCGTCGAAGAACGCACGGAACTGCTCCTCCGTGGCGGAGTGGGGATCGCCATCGGCCGCGCCGGTGGTTCGGGTCGTCATCTCGTGTCTCCGTTCGTCTGGGACGGCACGCCGCCGAAGCGGCGGTCACGGCGCCGGTAGGCGTGCAGGCAGGCGAGGAAGTCGGGGGCGCGGAAGTCCGGCCAGAGCACCTCGGGGAAGACCCACTCGGCGTAGGCCACCTGCCAGAGCATGAAGTTGGAGATGCGCTGTTCGCCGGAGGTGCGGATGACGAGGTCGACGTCCGGGGTGTCGGGGAACGGCAGGTGGTCGGCGAAGAGCTGTTCGGTCACCGCGTCGGCCGGCGTCGCGGTGCGGATCAGCGACCTGGCGGCCTCGACGATGTCCCGGCGTCCGCCGTGGTCGAAGGCGACGGTCAGCGTCATGCCCCGGTTGCCGGAGGTGAGCGTCGCCAGGTCCTCGAAGTCCTGGGCCAGCGCGCGGGGGATCCGTGGGTCCGAGGCCCCGAGGAACCGGCAGCGGATGCCGCGGGCGAGCAGCAGGGGGGCGTGCTTGCGTACGACGCGGCGGACCAGGCGCATCAGGTAGTCGACCTCGGGGCCGGGGCGGCTCCAGTTCTCGGTGGAGAAGGCGTACAGGCTGAGCCATTGGACGCCTGCCGCCCGGGCGGCTTCGATGATGTCGATGACGGTGGTCTCCGCGGCCCGGTGGCCCGCCGTCCGGGGAAGCGAACGCTGCTGTGCCCAGCGGCCGTTGCCGTCCATCACGCAGGCCACGTGCCGCGGCACCGCACGTACCGGCCCGTCGTCGCGAGGGTGCTCGTCCCGATGACGTGGCCCGCCCGGCCGGTCCACCGTCGCCGCGTTGGTCCGCCGGCCGCCGCGGTCCGTCGTCGGCCCCGTGTCGCCCCGAGCGGCTCGGTCGCCCCTTCCGCGCTCGGTCAGATCCACCCCGTACCCCTCACCCCTCGTGCGTCCGCCGACGGGAACGCTCCTGGCCAGCAGTCTGAAGGCACGAAAGAGGCGTGACCGGCCGAACGGGTGGGGCATCACCCTCAGGTCATGTGCCCGATTCCCCAAGGTGTGGGCACCTTCTGAGAGAAACGTCGATCGGCGGCGCGGGGTCCGGCCACTGCTCTCCGCTCCCCTTCGCATTCTTTGGACTATGCAAGGGTTTTTTCTGGCAGGCGGCGGGTCAGCGTGGTTCCTCCCCGGCCCTGTCGAAGTCCAGCTCGGTGGACAGGCCTGCTCTCCGCGCAGCGGCCCGAACGGGGGCACTGGGCTCGACGAGCCGCACATCGATGCCGGCCAGGGGCAGGGTCCGGTAGATGCCCAGCAGGGTGTACAGGCTGGCCAGGTCGCAGAAGGTGACACCTGACAGGTCGAGGACCAGCGACGCGGCGGTCGCGCGGGCGGCGAGCAGAGTCAGGTCGTCCCGCAGGGCGCCGGCGGTGTCCACATCGAGCTCTCCGTCGAGGAGCAGGCGCAACCCGGTCGACGGGTCGTGACCGGTCCCGGGACGGACACGGAGTCTCGTCGCGCCCGTCGTCGAAGCCGGCTGGTACCGCCAGGACGGGACGCCGTCGGCCGCATCGTCGTGCGGAACGGGTCGGGACGGTGGCATGGCCGGGCCTCCAGAAGGGTCGTCTCAACAGACGCCGACCAGGCTTCCCGGCACTCCAGGCGGGGCCCTCCGACACCGCCATTGCCGAATCTTTGCACAGGGCAAGGATTTTCTCCACCTGGGCCCGGGCCTGACCGCGGGAGCCTTCAGGGCGGTCGATGGCGTGACGACCGCGACGCGCGTACGACCGCGCCGGACATCGGGTCCCTTGATCGGTCGTTGCGCGCCTACGGGAGGTCGGGCAGTTCGCCGGTCCACCCCAGCGGATGCGGATGCGCCTGCGCACCCTCCGCTACCGGCGCCAACGGCTCCGCCCCGGCCTGGTTGAAGGCGTTGAGTGCCTCGACCAGGGCCAGCCGCTGCACGGGGGTGAGTCGTTCGACGATGGTGGTGATCTCGGTACGCCGACGGGCCGTGACGCTTTCGACGGTGCGCCGCCCCTCGACCGTGAGCTGCAACAGCGTCTCCCGACGGCTGTGAGGGTTGGCCTGTCGGTCCGCCAGGCCGGCCGCGATCAGACGGTCGATCATGCGCATGGCGGTGGAGGGCGCCACCTGGAGCTGCTCGGCCAGCGTGACGAGCTTGGTGGCGCCCCTCGTGGCCAACACCACCAGCATCCGGAACTGCGGCAGCGTCACCCGCTCCTCGACCTCGGCGAGGGACCTCGCGGACACCGCGACCAGCAGGCGTGAGGCGGTCAGCACCGCTTGGGTCACGGCGTCCACGTCGTCCATCGCCCTCACAGGGCTCTCGCTCTCGCGCATGACACCTTTCTACCGTCCCGCGATCACCCGGAGCCGCCGGGCGACACCTGGCCGCCCGCCGCCACCGCCGGCCGCCCGCCTCCGCCGGAGCAGTCCCCGCGGCGTAGGACCCTGGGAACGGCGGACCGCGGAGCGGTCAGTCGCCGAGCGCGGCCGAGGGCGCGTCGCCGTTCTGCGCCTGCTGGGAACGTTGGGCGAGCACCGCGGCCAGGTCGCGGATCGTGTTCTTGTCGAGGTCGCCCTTGTGAGCGGCGGACTCCATCGTCCACAACAGGGTCGTGCCGACCCGGATCTGGGTCACCGCGCCGGGCTCGCCGCGGAAGCCGGCGGTACCCAGCCGGGCGTCGCGCTCGTCACCGATCGGGCCGAGCGCGAGCGGCTTGGGCTTCTGCCCCACCCGGTTGCCGTAGTAGCCGTCCCAGAGGACGTCGTACGCGTCCTGGGCTGCCTGTTCACTGTCATAGGCGACGATCAGGAAGGTGACCTCGGAGAGGGGGTCCTCGCGCCGGAAGGTGGAGGCGCCGAAGAAGCGGGAGTTCTCGCAGCCCGCGCGGTCCTTGATGGGGCAGGCCTGCGAACGGTAGAGCTTGTCCATCTTGACGGCCGTGGGCCGGGCGGACTTCTTCCAGCCCCGCATGGCATGGCCGTCCGGCAGCGTCCGGCGGACCTGGTCCTTGGTGAGCGCCGCCGCCTTGCCGGTGGTGCTGTCGCTCTCCGCGCCACCACACCCGGCCAGCAGCGCTACCGCCGCGGTCGCCGCGCACCACCGGTGGATATTCATGACCATGCCATCACCCCTTGAAGGTCATCGTACGGGGAGGGCGTGGCTCTTCGTCGGCGGTCGGCGGGGCGTGCGGGGCGGTCCGCGACGGTTGACGCCCCCTCTTGGTCCAGTCCAATCTGAGTTCCCGTCATCTGCTCTGCGATCGAGGCAGCCTCGTGACCGCGTCTGTGGAGGTACCGCCGTGCCCCGAACCTCTTCCCGAGCGGTGCTCGGCTCCCTCACCGCCGCTGCCGTGCTCGTCGGGACCGGTGTGCTGGGACTGCACGGTGCGGCGGCGGGCGAGCCGGAAAACCTCGTCCGCAACGGGGACTTCGAGTCCGGAGACACCGTGGGGTGGACCTGCCGGGGCAACTCCTCCGTGACGTCCACGGGAGTGCACGCAGGGGCGCACGCACTCGCCTCCACACCGGGCAACGCCGACACCGCCCCGTGCTCGCAGACGGTCGCGGTGCGGCCCGGCACGACGTACGCGGTCGGCGTGTGGGTGAAGGGGGCCTACGGGCAGGTGGCCGTGACGGGCGCCGGGGTACAGGAGTCCATGTGGACCGGGTCCTCGACCTGGAAGCGGCTCGACCTCAGCGTGACGGCGGGCGCGACCACGACGGAGCTCACCGTGACGGTCAGCGGCTGGTACGCGTCCGGCGTACTGGAGGTGGACGACGTCTCGATGACTCCGCTGCGAGAGACACCGGACCCCACGCCGGCACCGTCCACGTCGTCCTCGGCACCATCCCCGTCCCCGTCCGTGTCCTCGCCGGCGCCCACCGTCCCGCCGACGCCCGGCTCCCCCGGCGGGACGACCGTCCGCGTGTCGGACGGCGGGCAGCTCAAGGCGGCGTTGGCGGCTGCCGTTCCGGGGCAGACGATCGAACTGGCGGACGGCTCCTACTCGGGCAACTTCAAGATCGCGGCCCGGGGCACCGCGAGCGCCCCGATCACCCTGACGGGCTCGCGGGCGGCAGTGCTGACCACTCCCACCGGGGGCGGCAACGGCATCCAGCTCACGAGTGCCCCGTACTGGGTGATCAAGGGGATCACCGTCACCGGCGGCCAGAAGGGCATCATGGTCGACTCCTCCGACCATGTCGTCCTCGACTCGGTGGAGGTCCACCACACCACCATGGAGGGCATCCACTTCCGGACGTCGAGCAGCTTCGGGGTGGTGCAGAACTCCTTCATCCACCACACGGGCACGTCCGGCAACGGCATGGGGGAAGGGGTGTACGTCGGGACCGCGAACACCCTCACCGATGCCAGCGACCACGTCCGCATCATCGACAACCGCATCGGCCCCGCCGTCGGCGGCGAGAACGTCGACGTCAAGGAAGGCACCACCGGCGGTCTGATCTCCGGGAACACCTTCGACGGCAGCGGCCTCACCGGCGCCAACTACGACGACTCCTGGGTCGACATCAAGGGCAACGGCTACACGGTGGAGAACAACCGCGGCGTCAACACCACCAACGACGGCTTCCAGACGCACAGTCAGGACCCCGGGTGGGGGTGCGGCACGGTCTTCCGCAACAACACGGCGGATCTGACCGGTGCCACCGGGTCCACCCGCTACGCCATCGACGTCACCCGGTACGACCCGTCCGGCTGCCCCGTCACCGTCACCGCCGACAACCGGGTGGTCGGAGGCCGGGGGCTGGTGAATCCGGGCGTGCCCGTCACCTGACCAGGCCCGCGCCCCCCGTCGCCGCCCCGGTCGCCGCCCCCGCGACCGTCCTGCCGGTCAGCGGCTGGTGAAGATCACGTCGTGCCAGGGCTTGTGCGCGGCGCCGGTGTTCTCGGACATGACGTGCTTGACGTTGGTGTACTCCTCGAGGGAGTAGAGCGACATGTCCTTGCCGTAGCCGGATGCCTTGAATCCGCCGTGCGGCATCTCGCTGACGATGGGGATGTGGTCGTTGATCCACACGCAGCCCGCCTGGAACTCGCGGGAGGCGCGGCCGGCGCGGAAGACGTCGGTGGTCCAGGCGGAGGCGGCCAGGCCGTAGGGCGTGTCGTTGGCGAGCCGGACGGCGTCGTCGTCGGTGTCGAAGGGCAGGCAGACGAGGACGGGCCCGAAGACCTCCTGCTGCACGATGGCGGAGTCCTGCGCCGCGCCGGTGATGAGGGTGGGTTCGTAGTGGGCGCCCCGGTCCAGGCCGTCGCCAGGGGCCCGGCCTCCGCGGACCACCGTCGCTCCCGCCGCGCGGGCGGCGTCGACCATGGAGGCGACCCGGTCGCGTTGTACGGAGGAGATCAGCGATCCCATGTCGGTGGCGGGGTCGTCGACCGGGCCCAGGCGGACCTCGTCCATCAGCGCGGCAACCCGCTGGACGAACCGGTCGTACAGCGGGCGCTGGACGTAGGCGCGGGTGGCCGCCGTGCAGTCCTGGCCTGCGTTGATGAGGCTGCCGGCGACGGCGCCGCGGGCGGCCGCCTCCAGGTCGGCGTCGTCGAAGACGACGAACGGGGCCTTGCCGCCGAGTTCCAGGTGGACGCGTTTGACCGCTCCCGCGGCCCGCGCGGCGATCTGCCGGCCCACCGCCGTGGATCCGGTGAACGACACCATCGCGATGTCCGGGTGGGCGACCAGGGCTTGGCCGGCGACCGGGCCGGTGCCGATGACGACGTTGATCACACCGTCGGGTATGCCGGCCTCCTGCGCCGCCTGGGCGAACATCAGGGAGGTGAGCGGGGTGAGTTCGGAGGGTTTGAGTACGGCGGTGTTGCCGGCCGCGACCGCTGGGAGCAGTTTCCAGGCGGCCATCTGCAGGGGGTAGTTCCACGGTGCGACGGAGCCGATCACGCCGAGTGGTTCGCGGCGGACGGAGGAGGTGTGGTCGCCGGAGTACTCGGCCGAGGCGCGGCCCTCGAGGTGGCGGGCGGCCCCGGCGAAGAAGCGGATGTTGTCGATCGTTCCGGGGACGTCGAATCCCCGGGTCAGCCGGATGGGCTTGCCGCACATCCGGCTCTCGACGGCGGCGAACTCCTCACTCCGCGCCTGTACGCGGTCGGCCCAGCGGGTGAGGGCCTCGGACCGCTCGGCGGGCGTGGTCCGCGACCAGGCGGGGAACGCGGCGCGTGCCGCGGCGACCGCCTCGTCGACGTCCTGCGGGCCGGCCAGGATGCCGGTGGCGAGGACTTCCCCGGTGGAGGGACCGGTCACCGAGAAGTGCTCGCCGGACGTGCCGGGGCGGCGGCGGCCCGCGATGAAGTGGTCTGCGCTGCTGTGCATTGCCGTCAAATCTCCCGTCGGATCGTGCGGGTGCCGTGCCGAGTCGCCTCCGGCCCCCGGAATGCGGGGACACAGGGTGGGGGTGCGTATGCGGGTGCGGTGTCCCCTGCGCCCGGGCGCGGGGGACGGTGGACGCCGGTGCCTGGTGTCGGCGTGGGCCGGAGGTCAGGCTCCGGTCGAGGTGGTGGGGAGGTCGTCGAGGCGGCCGAGGACCTCGTCGATGACGCGCAGGCCCTCGCGCGCCTCGTCGGCGCTGACGGTGCACGGCGGGACCAGGTGGATGCGGTGGGAGTTGGTGAACGGCAGCAGGCCCCGCTCCTTGCAGAGGCGGACGGCCTGCGCCATCACCGGGCTGCTCCCGCCGGTCGGCGCGACGGGTTCGCGGCTGTCCTGGTCGGCGACCAGTTCGAGGGCCCAGAACACGCCCCGTCCGCGGACCTCTCCGACGATGGGGTGGCGTGCGGCCAGCTCCGCCAGGCCGGGGCCGAGGACGTCGTCGCCGATGCGGCGGGCGTGGTCGACGATGCCGTCGCGCTCCATCACGGTGATCGCCGCGACGGCCGCCGCGCAGGCCAGCGGGTGCCCGGAATACGTCAGGCCGCCGGGGTAGGGGCGGTGCGCGAAGTGGTCGGCGATGCGCGATCCGATGGCGACGCCGCCGAGCGGCACGTAGCCGGAGTTGACGCCCTTGGCGAAGGTCAGCAGGTCCGGGACGACGCCCTCGTCCGAGGCGACGAACCAGCTGCCGGCCCGCCCGAAGCCGGTCATCACCTCGTCGAGGATGAGGACGATGCCGTACCGGTCGCACAGCTCCCGCACACCGGCGAGGTAGCCGGGCGGGGGCAGCATGATGCCGGCGGTACCGGGGATCGACTCCAGCAGGACGGCCGCGACGGTCTGCGGCCCCTCGAGCTCGATGACCTGCTCGAGATGGGCCAGCGCCCGCTCGCACTCCTCGCTCTCGGAGGTGGCGTGGAAGTGGCTGCGGTAGAGGTACGGGCCGAAGAAGTGGACGACGCCGGCGTCGCCGTTGTCGTTCGGCCAGCGTCGGGGGTCGCCGGTGAGGTTGATCGCGGTCTGCGTCCCGCCGTGGTAGGAGCGGTAGCGGGTGAGGACCTTGGGGCGGCCGGTGCTCAGCCGGGCCATGCGCACGGCGTGCTCGTTGGCGTCGGCGCCGCCGTTGGTGAAGAAGATCCGGTCCAGGTCGCCGGGGGTGTGCTCGCTGATCAGGCGGGCGGCCTCGGAGCGCCGGTCGTTGGCGTGCTGGGGGGCGACGGTGGCCAGGGTGCGGGCCTGGGCGACGATCGCCTCGACCACGTCGGGGTGCTGGTGTCCGATGTTGGTGTTCACCAGCTGGGAGGAGAAGTCCAGCAGGCGGTTGCCGGCGCCGTCCCAGACGTAGGAGCCCTCGGCGCGGGTGATGACCATGGGGGTGATCTCGGCCTGGGCGGCCCAGGAGTGGAAGACGTGCTTGCGGTCGAGTTCGTAGGTCCGGGCGGCGTCGTCGAGCAGGGTTCGGGAGTCGGCTGGGGTCATGACGGTCGTCCTCTCAGACGTTCTGCGGGAAGCCGAGGTCCACGCCGCCTTCGGCGGGGGCGCGCCACCGGGTGGTGACGACCTTGCCGCGGGTGAAGAAGTGGACGCCTTCGGTGCCGTGCGCGTGGGTGTCGCCGAACAGGGAGTTCTTCCAGCCGCCGAAGCTGTAGTACGCCGTCGGCACCGGGATCGGCACGTTGATGCCGACCATGCCGACCTCCACCTCGTTGTTGAAGCGCCGGGCCGCGCCGCCGTCGTTGGTGAACAGGGCTGTGCCGTTGCCGAAGGGGTTGGCGTTGACCAGGTCCAGTGCCTCGTCGTAGGTGTCCACCCGGAGCACCGACAGGACCGGGCCGAAGATCTCGTCGGTGTAGCAGGACATGTCGGTGGTGACGTGGTCGATGAGGGTGGGCCCGAGCCAGAAGCCGTCCGGTGCGCCGTCCGCGGTGATCTTCCGGCCGTCCACCACGAGGGTCGCGCCCTCGGCCTCGGCACGGTCGACGTAGCCGGCGACCCGGTCACGGTGCGCGGCGGTCACCAGCGGCCCCATGTCGCAGCCCCGGGTGCCGTCGCCGGTGCGCAGCGCGCGGGCCCGCTCGGCGATCCTCGCGACCAGGTCGTCCGCGACGTCGCCGACGGCCACCACGGTGGAGATCGCCATGCAGCGCTCGCCCGCCGAGCCGAAGCCGGCGCCGACCAGGGCGTCGGCGGCGGTGTCCAGGTCGGCGTCGGGCAGCACGACGGCGTGGTTCTTCGCGCCGCCCAGTGCCTGGACGCGCTTGCCGTGGGCGGTGGCCGTCGCGTACACGTACTGGGCGACCGGGGTGGAGCCGACGAAGCTGACGGCCTTGACCGCCTTGTGGGTGAGCACCTCGTCCACGGCCGCCTTGTCGCCCTGGAGGACGTTGAACACCCCGGCGGGCAGACCGGCCTCGGCCCACAGTTCGGCCAGCCACAGCGCGGCCGAGGGGGCCTTCTCACTCGGCTTGAGGACGACGGTGTTGCCGGCCGCGATGGCAAGGGGGAAGAACCACATCGGCACCATGGCGGGGAAGTTGAACGGGGCGATGATCCCGACGACGCCGAGCGGCCGGCGGACCGAGTGCACGTCCACCCCCGTCGACACGTTCTCGCTGAACGCGCCCTTGAGCAGGTGGGGCATGCCGCAGGCGAACTCCACCACCTCCTGGCCTCGATTGACCTCGCCCAGCGCGTCGGAGAGCACCTTGCCGTGCTCGGCGGTGATGATCGCCGCCAGTTCCTCCTTGCGCGCGTCGAGCAGCTCCCGGAAGCGGAAGACGATCGCGGTGCGCTTGGCCAGGGAGGTGTCCCGCCAGGCCGGGAAGGCCGCCGCGGCGGCCTCGATGACGGCCCTGGCGTCCGCCTCGTGGGCGAGCGCCACCTCGCGGGTCACCGCGCCGGTCGCCGGATTGGTCACCGGCGCGGCGCGCTCGCTGCTTCCGGCGAAGGGCTGGTTGTCGACCCAGTGTCCGATCCGCTGCGGGTTCGTCGTCGTGTGCACGGTTGCCTCACCTTGTTCCGTCGCGCTGTGCTGGTGCGTCAGGGCAGTGGCGCCGGCCGCGCGGAGTCGGCGGCCGGTTCGCGAGAAGCCTGTCAGCGCGGCGGCCGACAGTCTGTACAGAAGGACGGCCGGATCTTTACGGTGTGTCGATGCAGCAGCCGACCGTCCGGGAAGTCCTCCAGTTGTCCGCCCTGGCCGCGGGAAGACCGGCCGTGGTCGGGGGCCACGCCCGGCTCGACCGTCCGGTGCGCTGGGTCCATGTCAGCGACCTCGTGGACCTGACGGACCTCCTGGCCGGCGGCGAGCTCGTCCTGACCACCGGCGCGCCCCTGACCGGCGACGCCTACGCCACCGAGGCCTATCTGCGCATGCTCGCCGGGCAGAAGGTGGCCGGTCTGGTCGTCGAACTGGGCACGTTCCTGCACGCCGTCCCCGACTGTCTGCCCGCGCTGGCCGACTCCCTGGGGATCCCGGTGGTGACGCTGGCCGCCAGGACCCGCTTCATCGAGGTGACCCAGCAGGTGCACCGGCTGATCGTGGCCGACCAGTACGAGGAGGTCGAGTTCGCCCGCACCACCCACGAGGCGTTCACCTCGCTCAACCTCGCCCGCGCCTCGACCACCGACATCGTCACCAAGGCCGCGCAGACCCTGGGCGCCTGTCTGGTCCTGGAGGACCTCAGCCGGCACGTCCTGGCCTACTGCGCCCTCGACACCTCGACCGCCGGGCTCCTGCACCAGTGGGCCGAGCGCTCACGCCTCCACACCCCGGCCGACGGTCTCGAGCCCGGCCGGCCCTGGACGGCGGTACCCGTCGGCGTCGGTTCCGAGCAGTGGGGGCGACTGGTCCTGCCCGGCCACGGGCCGCACCACCCCCGCGCCCGCATGGTCCTGGAACGGGCCGCCCAGTCCCTCCAGTTGCACCGCATGATCCAGCAGGAGCGCGAGGCCCTCGTCGTCCAGGCCCTCGGCGGCCTGCTCGACGACCTCGTCAACGGCAGGATCGGCGAGGAGGGCGAAGCCCTGGCCAGGGCCACCTCGCTGGGACTGCGCGCCAACAGCGGCTACGCGCCGCTGTGCGTCCGTGTCCCCCGGCCCGTCGGGGCCCATGTGCTGGCCCAGGGCGAGGTGGACCGGCGCCTGCTGTCCTCCCTGCGGCAGGCCGTCACCGCGGCCGGAGCGAGCGCGATCTTCGCCGTCCGCCGGGCGGGCACCGTCTCGGCGGTCGTCTCCTGCCCGCCGGCCGGGGCGGACCGTGTGCTGCGCGCCGTCTGCACCGGCCTGCGCGAACGCCTCGCCGGCAAGGACGGCACCGATGCCTGGGTCGCGGGCACCGCAGCCGCCTCCCCGCGTCTCACCGAAGCCGCCCGCGGTCTCGACGAAGCCGAGCACGTCGCCGACGTCGGCCTGTCCATGCCCGAACCGAACCGTCTCTACCGGTCGACGGACGTACGTCTGCGCGGGCTCGTGACCCTCCTGCGGGAGGACCACCGGGTCCAGCGGTTCGCGCAGACCGAACTGGGCGGTCTTCTCGACCACGACGTCCGCACCGGCGACGACCTCGTGGGACTGCTGCGCGTCCACCTCGACGGCGGAGGCAGCAAGACCCGGACCGCGCGGCTGACCGGGCTCAGCAGGCCCACCCTCTACAGCCGGCTCCGCACCGTGGAGCGCATCCTGGGCGTCTCCCTGGAGACCGCCGCGTCACGCACCTCGCTCCACACCGCCCTCATGATCATCGACACCCGCTGAGAGACAGGCGGCACGGTCGCCCGTCCGGTTCAGCCGTCGAGGGTGGCGAGCCAGTCGGTCAGCAGACGGTTGACCTCGTCGGGGCGTTCCTGCTGCACCCAGTGGCCGCAGCCGTCCAGGAGGTGGGAGGCGGACAGGGCGGGGAGCGTGGTGGGGTAGGCGTCGATGGCATCGGCCATCCAGGTGGTGGACGCGTCCAGCGTGCCGCCGATGAACAGGGCGGGCCGGGTGATCGGAGCGCCGTGATGGGGGGCCATGTCCTCCCAGTCGCGGTCCATCGCGCGGTAGCGGTTGAGGGCGCCGGTCAGGCCGGTGCGCTCGAACTCCCCCGCGTAGACGTCGAGATCGTCCTCGGTCAGCCAGCCGGGGAGCGGACCGGCGGGGAAGCGGTCGCGCAGCCGGCCGCCCGGGGCGACGAAGTGCGGGTCGGGCTCGTCGGCGGCGGGCATGGTGTCGGCGGACAGCGCGGCGTAGAAGCCGGCGAGCCAGCCCCGGACGTCGGGCTCGATCTCCGCCTCGGCGCGGCCGGGTTCCTGGAAGTAGGAGACGTAGAACTCCTGCTCGGGGCCGCCGATCCGGCCGAGGACGGCGCTGGGCCGAGGGCCGCCGGGCGGTGCGTAGGGGACGCTGAGGAGGCCGACGGCGCGGAAGATCTCCGGGTGGAGCAGGGCGGAGGTGGCAGCGATGTTGGAGCCCCAGTCGTGGCCGACGACCACGGCGCTGTCCTCGCCGAGGGCGCGCACGACGGCGACGTTGTCCTCCACCACCTCGAGCATGCGGTAGGCGTCGGTCCGGGCGGGCTTGGAGGAACGGCCGTAGCCGCGTACGTCGATCGCCACCGCCCGGTATCCGGCCGCGGCGAGGGCCGGGAGCTGGTGGCGCCAGGAGTACCAGGACTCGGGGAATCCGTGCACGAGCAGGACCAGGGGGCCGGTGCCCTGCTCCACCAGATGCAGGCGTCCGGCCGGGGCCTCGACGGTGCGGTGGCGGAGCACGGTGTTCGGCTCGGATCGCATGGGTGCTTCTCCTCGGTTCGCGGGCGGACGCGGTTGCCTTTCGATCATGCGGCGCGACCCCCGCCCGACGCGATCGGACGTGCCGTCCTGGCAAACTCGCAGGCGGACCATGGGGCGACGCGGACGGAAGGAGTGGGCGCGGTGGCGGTCGATGAGGTGGACGGCACGGTGGCGGCGATGGGGCCCCGGCTGCGCGCGGCGCGCGAGAAGCACGGCGCCACGCTCGCCGGGGTCGGCTGCGCGACCGGCATCTCACCGAGCACGTTGTCGCGGATGGAGACCGGCCGGCGCAGGCCCACCCTGGAGGTGCTGCTGCGGCTGTCAAGGGAGTACGGCGTCACCCTGGACGAGCTGGCCGGTACGGCACGCGTCCCGGCGGGTGAGCCGCGCACCCCGGCTCCGCCGCGCCTCGCGGACAGCAAGGTGGTGCTGCCGCTCACCCGGTACGTCGGCGGTCTGCACGCCCACAAGCACGTCCTGCCCGCCGTCGAGGGCCCGCCCGCACGGCCGCGTCAGGTCTCCCACGAGGGCCACGAGTGGCTGTGCGTCCTGTACGGGCGGCTGTGGCTCGCGCTGGGCGCCCAGGACCTGGTCCTGGCTGCCGGGGACGCCACCGAGTTCGACACCCGCGTACCCCACGGAGTGGCGAACGCCGGCTCCGACGGACCGGTCGAGTACCTGGTCCTGTTCGGGCCGCAGGGAGAACGTCTGCGGCAGCGCACCCCTCCGGTCGCCGGCCGCTGACCCCTGCCGTCCCTGCGGCACG
The DNA here is from genome assembly GCF_040295685.1 of Streptomyces sp. NPDC002734. Lineage (NCBI taxonomy): Bacteria > Bacillati > Actinomycetota > Actinomycetes > Kitasatosporales > Streptomycetaceae > Streptomyces > Streptomyces sp. NPDC002734. The sequence goes on along the minus strand of NZ_JBEOVU010000017.1, from coordinate 94,057 downwards.
GCTGAACACGCGAGCCCGGGCGAGGCTTTGTCCTGTCGCGGGAAGAAGTCGCGCGGATTCGTGCGCGACTTCTGTTCACCTCACGCTGCCGCTGCTACGTTCTCCGCGAAAGCAACCCGCAATGAGGGCAGTTGGGCCGGGAGGGGATCGTGAGACGTATGACCGCGCGGCCCGCCAATGCCCATCAGGCCCGTCTGCTGCGGCTGTTGCGGGACGAAGGTCCCCACTCCCGTGCGCAGTTGGGTGACCGCATCGACCTGTCGCGGTCGCGACTGGCCGTCGAAGTGGACCGGTTGCTGGAGACGGGGCTGGTCGTCGCCGACGGCCTGGCCGCCTCCCGGGGCGGACGCCGCTCGCACAACGTCCGGCTGGCGCCCGGCCTGCGTTTCCTCGGTGTGGACATCGGCGCGACCTCGGTCGACGTCGCCGTCACCAACGCCGAGCTGGAGGTGCTGGGACATCTCACCCAGCCGATGGACGTGCGAGAAGGTCCCGTGCCGGTCTTCGAGCAGGTCCTGGAGATGGCCGCCAAGCTGAAGGGATCGGGGCCGGCGGAGGGATTCGACGGCGCCGGCATCGGCGTTCCGGGGCCGGTGCGGTTTCCCGAGGGCGTTCCGGTCGCGCCGCCGATCATGCCCGGCTGGGACGGTTTCCCGGTGCGGGAGGCGCTCAGCCAGGAACTGGGCTGCCCGGTCATGGTCGACAACGACGTGAACCTGATGGCGCTGGGCCAGATGCACGCCGGTGTGGCCCGCTCCGTGGACGACTACCTGTGCGTCAAGATCGGCACCGGTATCGGCTGCGGGATCGTGGTGGGCGGCAAGGTCCACCGGGGCGTCACCGGCAGTGCCGGCGACATCGGCCACATCCAGGCGGTCCCGGACGGCCGTCGCTGCGCCTGCGGCAACCGCGGCTGCCTGGAGGCACACTTCGGCGGGGCCGCGCTCGCCAAGGACGCGGTGGAGGCCGCCCAGCAGGGGCGTTCACCGCAACTGGCCGCACGGCTGGCCGAGAACGGCCGGCTCACCGCGGCCGACGTGGGCGCCGCAGCCGCGGCGGGCGACGCCGCCTGTCTCGACCTGATCCGCGAGGGCGGGACGCGCGCGGGCCAGGTCATCGCGGGCCTCGTCAGCTTCTTCAACCCCGGCCTGGTGGTGATCGGCGGAGGGGTCACCGGCCTCGGCCACAACCTCCTCGCCGCCATCCGTACCCAGGTCTACCGCCAGTCCCTCCCCCTGGCGACCGGCAACCTGCCGATCGTCCTGGACGAGCTGGGGGCCGCCGCAGGAGTGGTCGGCGCGGCCCGGCTGATCAGCGACCACGTGTTCTCCCCCGCCTGACAGCACCGGACACAGTCTCCGCCCCACCCCCCGACGACCGGGGCCGTGCCACCGCCCGGCCCCGAGCCGTACCCGCCGTGACCTCGCGCGATCCGTGCCGCCCTGCCTACCACCGGGAGATGCGTCATGCCGTCCGAAGCCTCCGCACCACTGCTCACCATGACCGCGATCACCAAGTCCTTCCCGGGCGTCCGCGCCCTGGACGGAGTGGACCTGGAGGTCCGGGCCGGCGAGGTCCACTGCCTGCTCGGACAGAACGGCGCGGGCAAGTCCACCCTGATCAAGGTGCTGGCAGGTGTCCACCGGCCGGACGGCGGCGCCGTCACCTGGCGCGGGGAGACGGTCTCCCTGCGCTCCCCCAGCGACGCCGTCCGCCTCGGGATCGCCACTATCTACCAGGAACTCGACCTGGTCGGACACCTGTCGGTCGCCGAGAACATCTACCTGGGCCACGAGCCCACCAGGGCCGGGTTCGTGGTCCGGCCCCGTGTCGCCCGCGAGGCCTCCGCGCGGTTGCTGTGCCGGCTCGGGCACCCGGAGATCGACCCGGCCCGCCCGGTCGGCGCGCTGTCCGCCGCGCAGCAGCAGATCGTCTCGATGGCCCGCGCGCTCTCCCACGACGTCCGGCTGATCGTGATGGACGAGCCGTCCGCCGCCCTCGATCCCGGCGAGGTCGACAACCTCTTCCGGATCGTCGCCTCCCTCACCGACGAGGGCGTGGCGGTCGTGTACATCTCCCACCGGCTGGAGGAGATCCGCCGCATCGGCGACCGGGTCACCGTCCTGAAGGACGGCCGGGCGGTGGCCGGAGCACTGCCCGCGCGGACCACCCCCACCCGGGAGATCGTCTCCCTGATGACGGGCCGCAGCGTCGAGCACGCCTTTCCGCCCCGGCCCGCCCGTCCGCCCGAGGCGGTGCCCGTGCTCACCGTCCGGGGTCTGGCCCTGGAGGGGAAGTTCCGTCCGCTCGACCTCGACCTGCGGCCCAGCGAGATCGTCGGGCTGGCCGGGCTGGTCGGCTCCGGCCGGTCCGAGATCCTGGAGACCCTCTACGGCGCGCGCCGGCCCACCGCCGGACGGGTCCTGGTGGACGGACGGCCGTTGCGGCCCGGCAGCGTGCCCGCCGCGGTCCGCGCCGGCCTCGGTCTGGCCCCCGAGGAGCGCAAGGCACAGGCGCTGCTGATGCTGGACAGCGTCACCCGCAACGTCTCCGTCTCCACACTCGGCAGGTTCGCCAGGGGCGGCTGGCTGGACCGCCGCGACGAGCGCGCCGCCGCCCGCGCGGCGACCCGGGAGCTGTCGCTGCGCCCCGACAACCCGGACGCCGCCGTGCGCACCCTGTCCGGAGGCAACCAGCAGAAGGCCGTGCTGGCCCGCTGGCTGCTGCGCGGCTGCCGCGTCCTGCTGCTGGACGAGCCCACCCGGGGCGTGGACATCGGCGCCCGGGCGGAGCTGTACGCGGTGATCCGCCGCCTGGCGGACGAAGGGCTCGCGGTACTGATGGTCTCCAGTGAACTGCCCGAGGTGCTCGGTCTCGCCGACCGCGTCCTGGTGCTCCGGGAGGGCCGGGTGGTGCACACCGCGCCGGCCGGCGAACTCGACGAGCACCGGGTCCTCGATCTCGTGCTGCACGCCACCGACACGGCTGCCGAAGGGAGCCAGACATGACGCACCCCGTGTCTCCATCAGCGGGCGGGGCCCCGCCCGCCCCCGGTGCGGAGAAGCAGGCGCCGCCCGCCGAGGGCCGCCGCACCGCGCCGCCGCCCGTGTTCGCGCGGCTGGACGTGCGGACCCTGTCCCTGTTGGGGGTGCTCGCCGCGCTGGTCGTGGCCGGTTGCGTCACCCGGCCCGAGGCGTTCTGGGACGTCGACAACCTGCGGCTGGTGCTCACCCAGGCCTCGGTGGTCGGCGTGGTCACCGTCGGCATGACCTTCGTGATCACCGCCGGGGGGATCGACCTGTCGGTCGGCGCGATCGTGGCCCTGTCGTCGGTGTGGGCGACGACGGTGGCCACCCAGGAGTTCGGCTTCGCCGGCATCCTGTTCACCTCGGTGGTGGTGGGGCTGGGCTGCGGTCTGGTGAACGGGGCGCTGATCGCGTACGGCGCGATGGTCCCGTTCATCGCCACCCTCGCCATGCTGGCCTCGGCGCGCGGGCTGGCCCTGCTGATCACCGAGGGGCGCACCCAGCGGGTGACCGTGGAGGGGGTGCTCGACCTGGGCGGGCGTGACGCCTACGTGCTCGGCGTCCCGCCCCTGGTGCTGGTCTTCGCGGGGGTCACGGTCGCCGGATGGCTGCTGCTCAACCGCACCACCTTCGGCCGCCGCACGGTGGCCGTCGGCGGCAACGCGGAGGCCGCCCGGCTGGCCGGCATCGACGTCCGCCGCCAGCGCCTGTACCTCTACCTGCTGTCCGGCCTGTGCTGCGGCATCGCCGCGTTCATGCTGGTCGTGCTCTCCGGCTCGGGCCAGAACACCAACGGGAACCTCTACGAACTCGACGCCATCGCCGCCGCGATCATCGGCGGCACCCTGCTCAGCGGCGGCCGCGGCACCATCGTCGGCTCCGTCCTCGGCGTGCTGATCTTCACCACCATCACCAACATCTTCGCGCTGAACAACCTGCAGAGCGACGTCCAGCAGATCGCCAAGGGCGCGATCATCGTCGCCGCCGTCCTGGTGCAGTCCCGCACCGTCAAGAACGACCTGACCTGATCCGTCCGAGCCGACAGAAGGGTCCACCACCATGCCCGACCTCACGAGCCGCAGGGGACTGCTCTTCGGGACCGCCGCCGTTTCGGCCGGCGCCCTCCTCGCGGGCTGTACCAGCAACGAGAAGGACAAGGAAAACACCAACTCCTCCCAGCAGGCCGCCGACGACAAGCCCGGCAAGGCCGTCACCATCGGCTTCGCCGGCCCGCAGGCCGACCACGGATGGCTCAACGCCATCAACGAACAGGCCCGCGCCCGCGCCGAGAAGTACTCCGACGTCACCCTGGACATCACCGAGGGGTCCAACGACACCGCCACCCAGATCGGCCAGATCGAGACGCTGATCAACAAGAAGGTCGACGTCCTGGTGATCCTGCCGGCCGACGGCGCGGCGCTCACCCAGACCGGTCTGAAGGCCATGCGAGCGGGCATCCCGGTGGTCAACCTGGACCGCGTCTTCAGCTCGCCGCAGGCCTTCCGCTGCTGGGTGGGCGGCGACAACTACGGCATGGGCCTCAACGCCGGCCACTACATCGGCGAGAAGCTCAAGGACACGGCGAACGCCAAGGTGGTCGAGCTCGCCGGCCTGGACAACCTGGAGCTCACCCGGCAGCGCACCAAGGGCTTCGACGACGCGCTGAAGAACTACCCCAACATCAAGAAGGCCGCCCGGCAGGCCGCCGAGTTCACGGTCGAGAGCGGACAAGCGAAGATGGCCCAACTGCTCCAGGCGCAGCCGAAGTTCGACGCCCTGTGGAACCACGACGACGACCAGGGCGTGGGCGCCCTGCGGGCCGTCGACCAGGCGGGTCGTAGCGGCTTCCTGATGGTCTGCGGGGCCGGAGCGCTGTCGGCGTTCGAGGCGATCAAGGCGGACGACGGGGTGCTGAAGGCCACCGTCCTCTATCCGCCGACCATGGCGGCCTCCGCGATCGACCTGGCCCGCGCCCTCGGGCAGGGCAAAGGGGTCGCCGGCCTCGCCGAGTTCGAGATCCCCTCGCAGGTCACCGCGTACTCGGCCGTCGTCGACAAGTCCAACGTCGACCGGTACATGTCCGTCGGCTTCGACTGATCCCGGAGCCGAGCGCGGGCCCGGCCGTGGGGCCGGGCGAACGGTGCGCTGCTCGGGCGGGTCCCGTCCGAGCAGCGCGTGTCGACGAGGAGGAGAACCCGCATGCCGCAGTCCGCTCCGTCAGCACGACCCGCCCTCGGGATCGGCATGGTCGGCCACGCCTTCATGGGCGCCGCCCATTCCCAGGCGTGGCGCACCGTGGGCCGGGTCTTCGACCTGCCCCTGGAACCCCGGCTCGCCGCGATCGGCGGCCGTGACCCCCGGGCGGTCCGCGCCGCGGCCCGGCGGCACGGCTGGGCGGCCGCCGAAACCGACTGGCGTGCCCTGATCGCCCGCGACGACGTCGACCTCGTCGACATCTGCACCCCCGGCGACAGCCACGCCGAGATCGCGATCGCCGCCCTGGAGGCCGGCAAACACGTCCTGTGCGAGAAGCCGCTGGCGAACAGCGTCGCCGAGGCGGAGGCCATGACGGCGGCGGCCCGGGCGGCCGAGGAACGCGGGCAGATCGCCATGGTCGGGTTCAACTACCGCCGCGTCCCCGCGGCCGCCCTGGCGCGGGAGATGATCGCCGCCGGGCGTCTGGGCAGGCTGCGTCACGTGCGGGTCGTCTACCTGCAGGACTGGCTGGTGGACCCCGACTTCCCGCTGACCTGGCGGCTGCGCAAGGAGACCGCCGGTTCCGGCGCGCTCGGGGACCTCGGCTCCCACATCGTCGACCTCGCCCAGTACCTGACCGGCGACACCCTCGACGGGGTGTCCGCCCTCACCGAGACCTTCGTCCGCGAACGGCCGCTCCCCGCCGCCGCCTCGATCGGCCTGGCCGTCACGGACGCGTCGTCCGGCAGCGGCGCCGTCACCGTGGACGACGCGGCGGTCTTCACCGGCCGCTTCGCCGGCGGCGCCCTCGCCACCTTCGAGGCGACGCGTTTCGCGACCGGCCGGAAGAACGCCCTGCGCATCGAACTCAACGGCTCCGACGGCTCGTTGGCCTTCGACCTGGAGCGGCTGAACGAGCTGGAGTACCACGACCACCGCGAGGCCGCCCCGCACGCCGGGTTCCGCCGGATCCTGGTCACCGAGCCCGAGCACCCGTACCTCGGCGCCTGGTGGCCGCCTGGACACGGCCTGGGCTACGAGCACAGCTTCGTGCACCAGGCCCGCGATCTGGTGCACGCCGTGCACACCGGACGACCGGCCTCCCCCACCTTCGCCGAGGGCCTGCGGGTCCAACGCGTCCTGGCGGCGGTGGAGGCGAGCGCCGCCGAGGGCTCCGCCTACACCCCGGTGGGGTGAGCCACTCCCCCGGCCTCCGCCACCTCTCCCCTGGGACCCCGGCGCCGCCCGCGGTGCCGGCCCTTCACCCGAACCGACCGAGGAGACGTTCCGTGCCCCGCGACTTCACGCTCTTCACCGGCCAGTGGGCCGACCTGCCGCTCGAGGAGGTCTGCCGGCTGGCCCGCGACTTCGGCTACGACGGACTCGAACTCGCCTGCTGGGGCGACCACTTCGAGGTCGACAAGGCCCTCGCCGATCCGTCCTACCTGGACGGCCGGCGCCGGCTCCTCGAGAAGTACGGTCTGAGGTGCTGGGCGGTCTCCAACCACTTGGTGGGGCAGGCGGTCTGCGACGCGATCATCGACGAGCGCCACCGGGCGATCCTCCCCGCCCGGATCTGGGGCGACGGCGAACCCGAGGGCGTTCGCCGGCGGGCCGCCGCGGAGATCGCCGACACCGCCCGGGCCGCGGCCGCCTTCGGCGTGGACACCGTCATCGGGTTCACCGGCTCGGCGATCTGGCACCTCGTGGCCATGTTCCCGCCCGCCCCCGAGTCGATGATCGAGCGCGGCTACCAGGACTTCGCCGACCGTTGGAACCCTGTCCTGGACGTGTTCGACGCCGAGGGCGTGCGCTTCGCCCACGAGGTCCATCCCGGCGAGATCGCCTACGACTACTGGACCACGCGGAAGGCCCTGGAGGCGGTGGACCACCGGCCCGCCTTCGGACTCAACTTCGACCCGTCGCACTTCGTGTGGCAGGACCTCGACCCGGTCGGCTTCCTGTGGGACTTCCGCGACCGGATCTACCACGTGGACTGCAAGGAGGCCCGCAAGCGGCTCGACGGCCGCAACGGCCGGCTCGGCTCGCACCTGCCCTGGGGGGATCCGCGGCGCGGCTGGGACTTCGTGTCGGCCGGGCACGGCGACGTTCCCTGGGAGGACGTCTTCCGGATGCTGCGCTCCATCGACTACACCGGTCCGATCTCGGTCGAATGGGAGGACGCCGGGATGGACCGCCTCCAGGGTGCCCCTGAGGCGTTGCGGCGCCTCAAGGCCTTCGACTTCGACCCGCCGGCCGCCTCCTTCGACGCGGCCTTCGGCGGCAACTAGGGACTGTCTCCCCAATCGCCCATGAGATCGTCGTGCTTGTGATCGATTCCTGGGTGATCAATGACGACAGCTCTACGCCTGTCCTTTGGACGCTAGTGACGCAGTGACAGTTTTCGAACCAGAGGAAGAGGTGGCCGAGACACTGGCAGGTGCTGGCTGGTTCCCCGGCCGGGCCGTCGACGTGACGCCTTGGGTGCAAGGGCTGGGATAGGCAGGGCTGGTGACTCATCCGGCCGGCCGGGCCTTCTTGTCCCAGTTCGCCGGTCTGAGCGTTCCCGACCGCGGCCCGGGTGTCACCGTGTTTCGCGCCGCCTTTTCATTCCCGTCGGACGGGTCGCGCGGAGTGACTGCAGTGCCGCTTGCAGAGCGCTTTGTCCCGGCAGCGTTGTTTGGAAACTCTGAGGTGACTTGGTCCGGGTAATCACCCGTGTGAGGATCGTGCCGTGCGCGCTTCGTCTTGCGCAGTGGCGGGTGTGACGGTGCAAGATCGAAAGGCCTGGAATGTTCGCAGGGAGCACAGCGCGACTGGTGATCAGAAACGATGGCGAGAAGCTGCTAGAGCTGACTGTGGAGCCCTGGGCGGACATCCACCGGATCCGGCCGAAGGAGACCTGCATCGTGGTCACCCACTCGCCTGCAGGTGAAGGGAGTTGGGGTGGGACCTCGTATGGCGACGAGCCGTTCGAGGTCGAGCACCGACCCGATTCGGTCACGGTGTGGGCCAACGGCTACTGCTTCCACCTCAGCGACAGGGAGGGCAGCCCGATCTACGCGAATGCCTACGGGGGCGGTTGCCCTGCCCGGAACCCAGCCACCTGAAGGTGTCTTTATCCTGGCGGTCTGATCTTCGCCAGTCGACGGCGAGCTCGTGGTGCTGTCACATGTCAGGCATTGCGCCAGTTCGGAGTCGACTCTCGTGTGAGCCTGCGGCTGATCAGGTCGATCATCCTGAGAAGGATCGGACGGGACGGAGCATCGCTGCCGTCACGGCCGCGCGGTGGCCTTCCAGGCGGCAGTGACACACCCTTCTTCCCAGTGCCACCACTCCTTCGACTCGCCGTGCTCCAACAGGGCGCGAATTTGCGGCAGGTCTGCCTGCGGTGGGACATCCAAGGCCACCATCCCGAACCGCTCGACACCTTCGCCCGTCGTGCCGAGGCGGTGGAAGCCCTCCAGCACGCTCTGTCGGGCAGCGGCGGATCCGCCGTCCTTCAGCACGATGAGCCGGATGGTGCAGTTCTGCGAGGGCTCCACTGTTTCTCCGGCCCACAGGAGACCATCATCATCCGGTTGAACCCCGATGACGTCACCACTGGCGACTCCGCGGACGAACCAAGGAGTGTTGTCCAGCCGCACCGTGCCATCGCCCAGGTCGACAGCCCACAGGCTCTCGACACTCGCCGGCGGCCATCCGGCCTCGTCCATCTCCATACGGAAATGGACTTTCACGTGGTCGCCACTGATGTTCGTCACCGGACCATCATCCACTTCGCATCCACCGGCCCCGACTGCGGAGCACGCACACGCGACGTTCCAGGCCCGGCTGGCAGCTGGCTAAGAGCTCCGATGGCCGCCAGACGATCGGCTTCTCAAACACGGCCTGGGCCGGTCCACCCTTGCGGCTTCGCACAGGCCCATGACGTGACGGCCGCTGGGATACCGCTTGGCCATGGCGACCGGCACCGCCCGCCGCCCGTCACAACGCGACGGGCGGGCGGACGGGGCCACGGCCTGCCGCCATGGTCGGAGGCGGATCAGCCCGGCTTCGTCTGTGCCTCCACCGCCTCGGCCGGAGCCGCCGGCCGGTCCTGATCCTGCTCTTCCGCCCCTGCACGGGCCAGACGGCTGGGCCACCAGACCTTGGGGCCGATGTCGCGGACCAGGGCGGGGACGAGGAGCGAGCGCACCACGATGGTGTCCAGCAGCACGCCGAAGGCCACGATGAAGGCGATCTGCGCGAGGAAGGCCAGCGGGATGACGATGAGGGCCGCGAAGGTGGCCGCCAGGACGACACCCGCCGAGGTGATCACGCCACCGGTGGCGACCAGTCCACGCAGGACGCCCTGCCGCGTGCCCAGGCGCAGCGTCTCCTCCCGCACGCGGGACATCAGGAAGATGTTGTAGTCGACGCCCAGGGCGACCAGGAAGACGAAGCCGTACAGCGGGACGGAGGCGTCCGTGCCGGAGAATCCGAAGCCGTGCTCGAACACCAGGCCGGCGATGCCCAGCGTCGCGAGGTAGTTGAGCGCCACGGTCGCCACCAGCAGCACCGGGAGGAGCAGGGACCGCAGCAGGAGGATGAGGATGACCAGGATGATCGCGAGGACGACGGGGATGATGAGCGTGCGGTCGTCCTCCGCGGTGCTCTGGGTGTCGTACTGCTGCGCGGTGTAACCGCCGACCAGGGCAGTGCTGTCCACCTTCTCGAGCCGTTCCCGCAGCGCGCTCACGGCGTCCTTGGCCGCGTCGCTGTCCGGTGCGGCGGTGAGGGTCGCGTCGATGCGGACCCGGCCGTCGGCCACCAGCGGCGCCGCGTCCGGCCTGCCGGATTCGGTGACCACGCGGACGTCGGCCACCCCGGCCGTGGCGGCGGCGACATCGGTCACGTCCGCCCGCTCGTCCGCGTCCGCGATGATCACGGCCGGCTGGCCGGAGCCGCCCGGGAAGTGCTTGCCGAGGGTCTGCTGTGCGGCCACCGACGGCGCGTCGTTGACGAAGAGTTCGTCCAGCGGCACGCCCTTCGACTGCAGGGTGGGGAAGAAGGCGGCTCCGGCCACCAGCAGGACCATGGTGCCGAGCCACAGCCGTCGCGGGTTGGTGTCGACCCGGTGCGCGACACGTCGCCAGATTCCGTGGCCGCCGGTCTCCGCGTCGGCGGAGCGGGGCTTGGCCGGCCAGAAGGCGGCCTTCCCCATCAGGGCGAGCACGGCGGGCAGGAACGTCAGCGTGGTGAGGACGGCGCAGACGATGCCGATCGCGCCGACCGGGCCGAGCGCGCGGTTGTTGGTGAGGTCGCTGAGCAGCAGGGCGAGCAGGCCCAGGGCGACGGTCGCGGCGCTGGCGGTGATCGCGCCGAAGGAGCCCCGCGTCGCGGCGACGGCCGCGGCCACCTTGTCCCCGCTGTGCGACAGCTCCTCGCGGAAGCGTGCCGTCAGCAGCAGCGCGTAGTCGGTGGCCGCGCCGATCACCAGGATCGACAGGATGCCCTGCACCTGGCCGTCGACCCGCACGATGTCGTGGTCGGCGAGGACGTACACGACGGCGCACGCCACGCCGAGCGCGAAGACGGCGCTGATGATGATCGTGAAAGGCAGCAGGACGCTGCGGTAGACGAGCAGCAGGATGACGAGGACGGCCGCGAGCGCGACGCCGAGGAGGATGCCGTCGATGCCGGCGAAGGCCTCGCTCAGGTCGCCCTGGGTGGCGGCCGGGCCCGCGAGCTGCGCGCGGGTGCCCGGCACCTCGGCGGCGGCCGCCTTCACGTCGTCCAGCACCTCGGCGAGCCGGTCGCCGAGGTCCGGGCTCAGCGGCACGACGCCTTGGAGGGCTTCCCCGTCCTCGGAGCGCAGCGCAGGTGAGGGGGTGCCGGCCACCCCGTCGGCCTCGGCCAGGGAGGCGAGCCGGCCGGTGGCTGCCTTCTGCTGGGCCGCGTCCACCGGGCCGCCGCCCTCGGCGGTCCAGACGATGATCGCCGGGAGGGTCTCGTCCTGGTTGAAGGCCTTCTGCTCCTCTATGACCTTGGTGGACTGGGCGTTCTGCGGCAGGAACGCCGCTTGGTCGTTGGTGGCGACCTCCCCGAGCTTGCCCGCGTAGGAGCCGAAAGCTCCTCCGAGGCCGAGCCAGACGACGACGAGTACGAGAGGGACCAGCCAGCGGACTGGTCGACGCAGGGTGTTCATGCACTTCCCAACGGACGCGGAGCGAAGGACGAAGGTCAATATATCTCAAAGATAAAGTATCTCAATGATCGAGAGATCTTAGAATGGAGTCATGGAACGGACCAGTCCGGAGAGCCGGAACGACACCGCGCACGACCTGCAGGCATTCGCCGTCCTGCTGCGGACGCTGACCAGCGAGACCAACCGGCGCGCGCACTCCTTCGCGCACAGTCACGGTCTGCACGCCACCGACGTCCACGCTCTGGCCGCCGTCATGGACTCCGCCGTCACGGAGGGCCGTCCGATGACGCCCTCACGGCTGGCCGAGCGCCTGAGCCTCACCTCCGGAGCCGTCACCGCATGCATCGACCGGCTGGAGCGGGCCGGCCACATCGGCCGGACACGTGACAGCGCCGACCGCCGGGTGGTGCACCTGGAGTACAAGCCGGCGGCCCGCGCGCTGGCCCGTCAGTACTTCAGCCCGCTGGCGCGCAGCACCGAGGCGGCGATGGATCAGTTCACGCCCGAGCAGCTCGCCACGGTGGCGGACTTCCTGCACACGCTCAACCAGGAACTCGCCGCCGACCGGTTCGGCGGAGGGCAGGGTCAGGAGCCGAGCCGGTAGACCGGCGCCCGACGCCGGGGCCCCGGCAGCTTGGCGCTCCGTCGGCCGAAGGGCGCTCGCCTCAGGGGGTGCAGCGGGGCAGCAGCCGGGCGAGTTGGTCCAATTCGTCGGGGGCGACGCGAATTCCGGGGAGCCACACCTGCCCGCCGTCGCGGGTGACCTGGATCCAGATGCTGCTGTGCTTGCCGTTCTCGTCGGTGACGGTGACGCCGTCGGCGACCGTGCAGCGCGCCTGGAGCAGGTCGTGGTGCCAGACCCGGCCCGCGGCGTTGGATCTGACGTAGGGGCGGTAGGGGTCGTAGGCCAGGGAGAGGGCGCAGTCGTGCGTGCGGGGCTTCCGGCACACCTCCTCCGCGTTGTGGACGACGACACCGGCCTCGCCCTGCCCGCCCGCCCTGCCCGAGGCGCCCTGGGCCTGTGGGGCATCCGGCCCGCCCAGGGGAAGCAGCAGGGCGGCCAGCATCCAGGTCACCAGGCTCCCCGTGGCGGTCGCCGTCGCGGCCACCGCCACGACTCCACCGCGGGTCAGCCCGCCGCCCGGCCGGTGCCACCATGCCCGACCGCGGCGCCGCGGAGGACCGTCGGCGGCATCGGGGGCCGCGTCGACGGCGGCATCGGGGGCTTTGCCGACGGGGGGAGCGAGGGCGGGGTCGAGGGCGGGATGGAGGCCTGGGTCGAGGGCGCGTCCCTCGCTCTCCTCGCCACGGCGGGCGCGATCGGCGGCCTCCCACGCGGCGCGGAACTCGGCCGGGTCGGCGCCCATCGCCCGGCAGAGGTCGCGCACCACGGGCCAGACCGGCACGCTCTCGCCCCGGAAGTAGCGGGAGAGCGACGAGTCGCTGATGCGGACCTGCGCCTCCAGGGCACGCAGTGTGCGGCCCGAGCGCTGTTGGAGTCCGCGCAGCGCGTTCGCCAGGTTCCGTACCGCCGCGTCGTGCTCCGGCCGCGAACCGGTCATCGAAGAGCCCTTCCGCCGAGCAGGACAACGGGGGCGACGCGATCCCACACGGCCGTCCCGCCTCCCGGGACGATGACGTCCCAGCAGGTCAGAACCCTATTTGTCCCGACATCGGTGAATCAAGCGGGATCCGGTGGTGAAAGCGCGCCTGCCTGCGCAAACTCGGCGTACCGGCTCGACGGATCACCCCCAAGGGTGAGCGTCGGCCGGTTCCGATCCTGGTCCCCGTCGTGCCGGCGCACGCCGCTCGGCGGGACCGAACCCACCTCCGAAAGGGCTTCATCATGCGTGTACGCACGGCACTCACGGCTTTCGCGACGATCACGGCGGTCGCGATCGGGGCGGCCTCGGCGCCGCCCGCCTTCGCCGCGCCCCACGGTGCGGCCGCCGTGCGGGCGGCCGACGGCCTCGACGTCCATCGCGGCAAGTACGTCACCCTGGGCGGTTGCCAGACGGCGGGCCAGCAGGGCATCGAGCGCGGGCACTGGGACCGCTACCAGTGCGCCGAGGGCACCTTCTTCTGGAACCTGTGGACCAACCGCTGACCCGCTCGAGCCGTCGTCGGCCTCGCCCCGTCGGGGTGGGGCCGGCGACTTTGCCCCGACGGGGTGTCGGCGGCCGCCCCCTGGACCTGCGACCGGCGGCTGTCAGAGCTCGAACTCCAGGTGCTCCACGTCGGTGAAGCGGACCTCCTCCAGGCTGCCGGCGCGGCGTCCGTTGTCCTGGAAGTAGACCTCCCTGAGGGCTTCGGCGGCGATCTGCTGGAGCTGCTGGTCGCCCGCGCCGGCCTGGTGGGCGTCGAAGAGGCGGGCGGCGTGCTGCGGGGGCAGGGCGACGGTCAGGTGCCGGACGCGGTCCTGGTCGGTCGACCCGATCGGCGCGGTGTAGCCGAGGCGGGCGCGGGTGTCGATGACGATGCCGTCGGTGGTGGCGGCCCTGGCCCTGGCCTTGGCCCGGACCTGCGGCTGCCAGCGCTTCCTGACCTCGCGCTCCAGGCGCGCCGCGAGGTCGGGGCGGGGCTTCTTGATCTGGTTCTTCACGTACCGCTCCACGGTGCGCTGGGAGACGCGCAGCAGCTGGGCGACCGGTTTGGTGCCGCCGAGCTGCTTGACCAGGTAGCGCATCTGCGTGCCCGCCCTTCTGGGCACCGGGCGGGTGAACGCCTTCTCGACGGCGGCGTCCAGGCCGTCCGCGAACATGCTCATCGCCTGTCCTCTCCCCTATTCGCGGTTGTCGGTGTCGGTGACGCTGCCGTCCTTGATGTAGCGGGCGAGGTTGAGGTCCGGGGCGTCGAACCGTTCGCGGACCTCCTCGCCCCACAGGACGCTCTGGGTGCCCTCGTGCTTGACCAGGCCGGGGTTGACGCCGAGTTTGAAGCCGCCGGGCAGCGGCTTGCCGTCGCGGTAGGGCAGGAGGTCGAGCGGCGAGGGGCCGGCGGCTGCGTAGACGACGCAGTCGGAGAGGACCGCCACGGGGTACCGGCCGGTGAACGCCGCGTGCTTGACGATCTTGCGGTGGAGGTTGACCCGGGTGCGGGAGATGACGGCGGCGCGGATGTCGGGCCGCCACGTCGGCCGGGACAGGGCGCGCCACGGCAGGCCCGGTCGCCAGCCCTCGCCGCGGGGTCGTTCGCGCAGTTTGCCGAGGCCGCCCTTGACGGTGGCCTTGATCGCGGAGACGACGATCGCCAGGTGCGGGTCGCGTTCCTTGTGGTGGCGCATCGCGGTGAGGAAGTCGGCTGCGGGCATGTCGGGGTGGACGCCGAGGTCGGCCATCGTGGCGAGGTAGGCGTCGCGCAGTCGCTGGTACCAACCGTCCAGGTAGCGGCCGCTTTCGGGGCGTACGTAGGCCTCCAACGGCTGCACGCCGTAGCCGAGTTCGACGGCGTACGCGACGGTGGGGGTGGCGTACCAGCCCGGGCCTTCGGGTCGTTCGCCCTTGGGGGTGAACGGGGAGGGCAGCAGGCCGGCGTCGAGCCGGACCCACTCCTTGCCCACCTTGACCCGTGACAGGTCGACGTGGGAGAGGTCCACCAGCCAGCTGCCGGGGAGCTTGAGGTCGAACTCGGGGCGCGTGACGTGGGTGGGCGCCCCGAGGCCGACGGTCAGGCCGTTGGCGCCGGCGGCGAAGGCCATGTTGACGTCGATGCCGACCAGGTGCCGCAGGGTGCACTCGTCGTCCGTCATCGGGCGGGCCCAGTCGTAGGCCTCCTCGAACAGCTTCTGCTCCGGTCCGCGGATGTGGAAGCGCGGAAGGTCGGCCAGGACGGGGTGGCCGTCCGGTGCCTCGCACGGCGCCGGGTCGACGGGGTGGCTGCCCAGCGATCCCGGGTTGTGTTCGGAGTGCCTCCTGCCCTCGGCGTCGGGCGCGGAGGCGCGGGTGGGCGGGTGCAGGGCGGTCATCAGTTCCAGACCGGTCACTGCGGTGGAGCCGCGGGGCGTCGTCACGCGGGAGGCGTACAGGCCCAGCACCCGGGCGAGGTCGGCCGGGGCGAGGTCGGCGGCCTCACCCCAGTGGCGGGTGTCCAGGGCGTTCCATGCCGGGACGCACAGCTGGACGCAGGAGCGCTCCGCGCCCTGGGCGGGGCGGTAGATCCGCGCCCACGGGCCCAGGCCGCGCTTGGTGAGCTGCCAGTGGGCACGGGCGAGTTGCTTGACGGCCTTGTGGCTCTCGGGGAGGCGTCCGGCGAGCCGTTCGGCGTCGGTGAGGGCCGTGGGCAGGCCGTAGCGCTCGAGGGCGGTCCCGGTCAGGACGAGGAGCGGGTCGGCGTCCTTGCCCGGCCCGGACAGCCTGGGCTGACCGAGCTTGGCCTCGTCGAGCGTCCACTCCACCAGAGCGGGGAGGGTGGTGGCGGGCACGTCGAGGACCAGGCCGCCGACACAGTACGCCCGCACCTTGCCGTTCGGGTCGGCGTCGAGGACCGCGAGGGGGCCGTTGGCGAAGCGGGGGTCGTCCGCTGCCGGGGTGGGGGCGGGGGGCGCCTTGCGGTTGCCGGCAGCCGTCGGGGTTCCGGCCGGCGTCGAGGCCTTCACTCCGGCCCGGGCGGGCTTCCGCGCGGCGGGACGGCGGGGCGGTGACGGCGGGGCGGTGCGTGATGGGAGGGACGTCGCGGGCGCGGCGGCGGGGGCTGGGGGTCACTGGGGGCGGGAGTCGTGGCGGGGCCCGCGGCCTCAGCCGCTCCCGGGGTCGGAGCCGCACCCGTTGCGGGGGCCGGAGCCGGAACCGTGTCGGGGGTTGAAGCCTCGGCGGTGCCCGGAGCGGGAGGCGCGCTGGTGCCGCCGCCCGGGGCGGGAGCGCCAGCCGCTCCGAGGGACGGAGTCGCGGCGCCGCCGAGGGCGGGAGCCTGGGCGGTACTCCCGGGGGCGGGAGCCTGGGCGGTACTCCCGGGGGCGGGAGCCTGGGCGGTACTCCCGGGGGCGGGAGCCTGGGCGGTACTCCCGGGGGCGGTAGCCTGGGCGGTGCTCCCGGGGGCGGAAGCCTGGGCGGTGCTCCCGGGGGCGGGAACCGCAGGGCCGGCGGGGGCGGGATGGCGGGCAGCCAGCCCGTCGAGCAGCCGACGGTAACCCTCCAGGCGCTCGCCCTTGGGCTCCGAGCGGCCGGCCTCCCACGCCTGGACGCTCGCCACCCGCGCGCCCAGGGCCTGGGCGACGGCAGCCTCGCTCAGCCCGGCTGCCTCACGCAGCCGCCTCCGCTCGGCAGGGGCCGGCAGCAGACGGCCGTCGTCGACCGCGGCGAGAAGCGAATCGACGGCAGCGAAGAGCTCTGGCTGCTGATGCGTCACCGGACTTCTCCCTTACCTGACGCCCTGGCGGATCTCTTCCAGCCGCGTCACCAGCCGCTGATGGCGCTGAGAGGCCGCCTGGGAGGAGTTCAGGCCCCGGTGGCGGGCGATCTGCCGCCAGTCCAGACCGCGGCGACGCGCCTCCATGACCACCTGCGCCTCCACCTCGTCCAGCGCCGCCCGCATGCTCTCCAGCAGACTCAGCGCCGCCCCGCTGTCCTCGACAGCCGCTCGGCCCGAGCCGTCCGCACCCTCCGCACCGTCCGCAGCGGTGCCGACCGTCGCGAGGAAGCGCCCTATCAGGGCGGAGTCCTCCTCGAGCCGAACCGCCGCGACCTCACCGCCTGCCACGTCCGCGGGTGCGGTCAGAGCGGACAACCGCCTACGGGCAGCATCCCGAACATCGGAAGACATGCGGGACAACTTATCACCGAGCAACGAAACGTTGTTCCGTTGCTTCACGTGGCTGGAGCCACGCACGGCCACCGCATTCGGGACGGACTCCACGCCCCTCGCGCCGGTGCTCGCGCCCCGGTCACGAGCGCGGCCGGTCCAATTCGCTGCGGATCGCTTCCCGCAGCGGGTCGTGCCGAGCGCCGAGTTCGGTTCGCTCGTCGTGCCACCGCTCGGGCGGGTACAGCCACACCGGCTTGCCCACAAGATCAGCAGGTTCCCAGTCGAACCTCGGCCAGACGTGCGCGTGCAGAAACGGATCCGTGTTTCCGAGGATCTCCAGGTTGACCCGGCGGAACGCGGGGTCCGACCGCCGGCAGGCCCGCTCGACCGCTTCTGCGAGCTGTTCCATGTCGGACAGGAACGCGAGCCGTTTCGACCTCGGCAGGTCCGACAGTCGCTGCACGTCCGGTTCGTCGACGAGCAGCACCGAATAGCCCGGCAGGAACTGCACGTCCCCGATCACCGCGTACCCCGCCGTCATCCGCCGCAGCACGGTCGGGTTCTCCCCGTTGAGTGCGGCCCCGATCCGGTCGGACCGCCAGTCACCAGCCATGACCGCAACCTACAACCCGCGGAGAAGCAACCCGCCGGGAAAACCCGTTGCGGGTGTTGCGGGGCAGCTGTCTGATGGGCCGGTCACCGATCACGGGAGGACCCATGGGGGCATCGCTGCCCACACCGGCGTTGCGGACCGCTCGCCTTCGGCTGCGTGCCTTCGAGGCCACCGATGCGGACGATCTCTTCGCGCTGCACAGCGACGCCCACGTGCTGCGTTACTGGGACTCGCCGCCGTGGACGGACCGCGCACGCGCTGAACGGTTCCTCGAGGTCTGCCGGCAGATGGAACGGGACGGCACCGGGACGCGGCTGGCCGTGGAGCGTGCTTCCGACGGGGCGTTCATCGGCTGGTGCACCGTGGCCGGGTGGAATCCGGAGTACCGCAGCGCGTCGCTCGGCTACTGCTACGGCGAGGCCGCGTGGGGCCACGGCTACGCGACCGAGGCCGCGCACGCTCTGCTGCGGTGGGCGTTCGACACGCTCGACCTCAATCGCGTCCAGGCGGAGACCGACACGCGCAACGTGGCTTCGGCCCGCGTGCTGGAGAAGCTCGGCTTCGTGCGTGAGGGGACCTTGCGGGAGGACTGCGTCGTCAACGGCGAGGTCTCCGACTCGTGGGTCTTCGGGCTGCTCCGGCGGGAGTGGCAGCCGGCGTAGGAGCCGGCGCCCGCCCGCCGAGTCTTCCGTCGCTCGGCACCCCCGGTCTTCTTGAGCACAGCTCTTCAGAACAGCAGGGGAGACTGCGGGTACTGGTACTCGGTGGTGACGGGACGGGGGGTGGACAGCTTCAGCTGGGTGCGCAGCGCGGCGACCGTTCCGGCGACGTCGTCCGCCACCGTCTGCTCGGCCACGGCCCACTGGTCGCAGAATTCGTCGACGTCCTCCAGCATCGCCAGCTTCTCCCACTCGCCGCGAACGCCGTCGGCCGCCTCGGCGAGTTCGGCGGCCAGCGGGGCGGCCTCCTCCTCCCACTTGTGGTCCCGCAGGTCCTGGGCGAACAGCCCGAGGTAGCCGGCGACATAGGATCCCCACTCCTGGTGATGGACGAGGGTTTCCTCCACGTCGTCGAGCGGCACTCGGGCCAGGGCGGCGTTCAACTGGCCGGCGGCGTCCAGGTAGGTCCGCTGGTGACGGTCAAGCGCGTTGCCGTCCTGACGGAGCGACCCGGTGAGCTGGTCGCCGTACTCCGCCGGGGCGAACGCGCAGACGGCGCCGCGCTCGCCGCGGGCCCAGTCCTCCTCCGACGGAGGGTAGAAGTTGAGGCGTGCACGCCCGTAGAGCTTCCAGGCGTCCGGACTGTACGAACTCATCCGCTCCGTGCACCACTTGTCGACCACGGCGACCACCTCGCCGTCCCCCGGGAACGCGCCGGCCGGGAGATCGAAGCGTCCGTACACCTCACCGTCGTGGGGGTCCTCGCAGGACGCCTCGTCGATGTCGGCGACCACGTACGTCGCCAGATCCGCCGGGTCCTTCGGCGCACCCGGCTCGTCGAAACAGTCACGGGGCTCCAGGCCTGCCGTGACGGAGGTCTGTCCGGGCCCTGCCCCAGGCCCTTGAGGAGCTTCTCCCGCAGGGCCTCGCCGCCCGTAGTGGTGAAGAACAGGACCATGAGCAGCGTGCCGGTGGCGGAGAGAGCCATCCCCGCGAGCGCCGGACCCCGGCCACGCCGACCGGTCCTTCTGATGCCGACGAGGGCGACCGCGCCGAGTATCAGACCGAGTGGCGGGACGAAGCACAGGAGGCCGGACGCCAGGGCGGCGATGGCGAACCGGTCGTAGGCGGGCCTGAGGTCGACCTCGGGGGTGCCGGGTCTGTGCGGTTCGGGCTGGTCGGTGGCCATGGATGGTGCTCCTCGTGAGGACATGACATGTCGACGGGTGAATGGCGTGCGCATGTTATGCGCACGCCATCTTTCAGTCGCTCACCGCCCCCGCTTTCGAGCGCTCACCGCCCCCGGCTTTCATGGCACGCGGAGCCGGGCGGGTGGAGTTCGCCCGTCGGGGCGGGCCAGTCCAGGACGGTGAGTTCGGGCCACTGGCGGCGCCATCGGGACGTCTTGGTCTCGTAGACCTCACGCGGAGCGAGCACCGGGTTGGGGCGGACGACGAGGTTGAAGACGTCGGCTAGACCGTGGGGTGCGTACACCCGCCATCGCCCTGACGGGTCGAGGCGCACGCCCAGGCAGCAGGTGGTGGCGGCGAAGCTGTCGATCGCGGCCTCGGTGGAGGTGTACGGCGGGCACGGGACACCGAACTTCTCCTCGTACCAGAGGTGCACACGGGCCTCGTTGCGGATCTCGACCTCGGCGGGCAGACCGGCGAAGACCTCCCGCCGGTCCTGATGACCGCGTCCTCCGCCTCCCAGGAGAGGTCGTGGTCGTCGAAGTAGAGTCGAGCGGGAGGGGTCCGATCAGTGCTCGCCGCGCCCGTCGCTCAGGCGCGGGGTGGGCCACAGAGAATCCCAACGCCACGTCTGCCAGGCGGCGGCGTCGGCGAACGGGCCGGAACGTTCCTCGATCATGGAAAGGGCTTCGTCGCGGGCGGAGTTGACGGCTTCGTGCTCGGTGTCGGTGACGATGCCGAGGCGTCGCACGTGCGCGTACTCGTCCTCGTCCTTCCAGCGCCAGGTGGTCAGGTCGGGGGCGACGAGGAGGTCGACCGTGAGATCGAGGGTGTCGTAGCCGTCGGGGGTGCGGGTGGCGGGATGCTCGAAGTTCACGTACCAGGTCCGCAGCCCGGCGGCGGTGTAGAAGGCGTTGACGCTGAACCAGGCGTGCTGCGGCCTCCACAGCAGTACCTCGGTCTGTTGCCAGGTCGCGGCGGTCAGCTCCCAGGTGTCGGTCGCCATCGCGTCGAAGGCGGCCAGCCGGATCGAGCGGTCCCCGTCCGCGCGGGCCTGGGTGTAGAGGGTGGGCCAGCGGGTCTCGGCTCCCGGAGGACAGGCCGCCAGAAGGGTCTCGCCGGTGTCCTCGATGACGCGCAGCGCGTGCTCGCTCCATACCCGGCCGGAGCGGTGCACGTCCCGACGGACCACGGTTCGGCCCGTGCTGAACCTGTGCATGCGGGTGTCCTCTCGTTCGTGCGGGCCGACGATGCCGTCGGTGTCTTCCTCCATACTCCGCTGGAGCAAGAGGGCACGGCGAGCGGTGCGTTCGCGCGGGTCCATGTGTGTCGTCGCTTCGTCGGCACGCTGCTGGAGGCGGACGAAATGGGCCGTACGGGCGGCGGGTGACCTGAGGGGGCAGGGAGCCTTCAGCCGACCGTGAGGCTGGAGGCGCCGGAGCTCTGGTAGCCCTCGGTGGCCATGATCATGTAGTGGCTGAGGCTGCCGAGCTCCATGCCGGCGCGGGACCAGGCGTCGAAGTGGTTGCCCGTGGTGATGGCGCCCCCGGTGCGCTTCTGCTGCCGGACACTCCAGAACTGGCTGAAGGTCTTCGTGCCCTCCACGGACGGCGCGTTGTACCGGGTCGTCTGGTAGATGTCGTAGGTGCCGCCGTCGCTGGTGACGGTGCCCCGGGGGGAGCCGGTCGGACGGTAGGCGCCCCAGTTGTCGACGACGTAGTACTCGACCAGGGGGTTCGCGGTCCACCCGTACAGACACAGGTAGGCGTTGCCCGAGGGCGAGAAGCTTCCGGAGTAACGCACCGTGCGGCGGCTGCCGTTGCTCCATCCCTTGCCGGCCACGAAGTTGCCGGTGTTGCGCCAGGTGGTGCTGTAGGCGCCGCCCGGCTGCAGCGTCAGCGAGACGGTGTCGGGGGCGTCGGTCCAGAAGGAGTAGAAGAACCCGCTGTCCGTGCCGGTCCGGTTGGCCGTGACCGTCGTGTCGGCATGGGCCGTGCCGGGCAGGAGCAGCCCCGAGGTGGCGGCGACCAGGGCTCCCGTGCCGCCGATGAAGCCCCTGCGGCTCGGTCCCCGGACGGGGGTCTTCTCGTCGTGCACGACTCCTCCTGCCGAAGGCTGGCGGGCGCCGGGCGGTCGTGGGACACCCGGGCGGCCTTGCAGAACGCCGAGTTTCGTGACGGTCCGCCTGGTGTGTCAATACTTTCGACCGGTGTTGCGAAAGTCGTTGCGTGAAGGTCCAGTTGGGAGTGGGTGAATGGTGCAGGTCGTGGACGTGGGGCGGACGCTGCGGAGGGAAGGGGGGTGCGGGTTCCCGGCTTTCACGGGGAACGGGTGGGGATCGACTTTCGCCGGATCTCGCAAGTTTCGGCGACGAGGGCGAAAGGGCGCAGCGGCGCGCGGCGGACGCCGTCAGGGCAGGGTGAGGATGCGAGGGCCCTGGTCGGTGATGGCGACCGTGTGCTCGATGTGGGCGGCGCGGCTGCCGTCGGTGGTGCGGAGGGTCCAGCCGTCGGGGTCGGTGCGGTAGGCGTCGTTGCCACCGGCCATGAGCATGGGCTCGATGGCGAGGACGAGGCCGTGGCGGAGCGGATAACCGCGGCCGGCGCGGCCGCGGTTGGGGACGTGGGGGTCCTCGTGCATCTGGCGGCCGATGCCGTGGCCGCCGAAGTCGGCGGGCATGCCGCAGCCGGCCTCGCGGGCGACGGAGCCGATGGCGTGGGAGATGTCGCCCATCCGGCCGCCCACCCGGGCGGCGGCGATGCCCGCGTCCAGGGCGCGGCGGGTGGCGTCGATCAGGGCGACGTCGGCCGGGCGTGGCGTTCCGACGGTGAAGGTGATCGCGGCGTCGCCGGTCCAGCCGTCGAGGCGGGCGCCGCAGTCGACGCTCACCAGGTCGCCGTCGGCCAGGCGGTAGGTGGTGGGGATGCCGTGGACGACGGCGTCGTTGACCGAGGTGCAGATGACGGCGGGGAAGGGGACCGGGGCGAAGGAGGGCCGGTAACCCAGGAACGGGGAGGTGGCGCCCGCCTTCCGAAGGACCTCACGGGCCGCCTCGTCCAGCTCCCGCAGGGACACCCCCACGGCGGCCGCCTCACGGACCGCCGCCAGGGCCTGCCCCACCACGCGCCCCGCTTCCCTCATCGCGTCGAGCGCCGCGTCGGTCTTGATCTCCACCATGTGTCCTGGAACTCCCGTCTCGGAGGCGTCCGCCTCGACCCAATACTTATACCGGTATTAGTATCACGGTCATGGTGCGAACTCCTCTGACCCCCTGGGAACGTGAACGCGGCGAGCGGTTCGGTGCGCTGCTGCGCCGCGCGCGTGGCGACCGGAGCATGGCCGACGTGGCGGCGGCGGCAGGTGTCTCGGCGGAGACCCTGCGCAAGATCGAGACGGGAAGGGCGCCGACCCCTGCCTTCTTCACCATCGCGGCCCTGGCCTCCGCGCTGGACCTGTCCCTGGACGCGTTGGCGGCGGCCGCCGCGCCGGAGAGCGACGGCCAGGAGCAGGCCTTGTCCGCATGAGCGGGGACGGGGCGGCCGAGCACTGCGGACATGACGGCCCCGGGGAGCCGAGCGAGCACCGGCGGTACGCCGCGTACCGCGCCGCGCTGGGGCAGGTGGGCGAAGGGGCTGAGCTCGCGCTCGTCCGGCGGGTGCTGTCCGATCCGGACGAGGTGATGGCACGGTCGGCCGTCCTGGAGCATCTGGACCGGCGGGCGGCCGCGCTGCTCACCGAGCCGGGGTTCGAGGCCTGGACGGAGACGCTGGTGGAGGTGGTGGGAGGGGATGCCTTCCTGGCCCGGCGTGTGGAGGAGTGGCGGCTCCTGCGTGCCGTGGTGCTCGGCCGGTCGTGGGGGCGCGAGGCGGTGCTTCAGGCGTCGGACTGGTTCCAGTGGCGGGTCGTCGCCGTGGCGGCGCCGCCGGAGGTCCTGCGGGTACTGGCCGAGGACGGGCGGACACGGCGGGTGCGGCACGCCGCCGGGGAGCGTCTCGGAGGGCGCGGGGCGGCCGGGGGCGGCCGGGGGCCTCGCCGCGCATGAGGGCCCCGCCGCGTCCGACGGCACCTGCCCACCGCGTCCGGCGGCTTTCGTCGCGCCGGGGTGCCCGCGGCGGACGGCTCTCCCCCGCGTCGGACCGGCCCTCGCCGGGTGCGGGAGCGCTCGTTCGGGGAGCGGGCCGGTCAGCGCACGGGGCGCAGTCGGTGGAGGGTGGTCGCGAGCGAGACCGCGGTGTCGTCGCTCCAGGTGCAGACCTCCAGCCAGGACAGATGGCCGTCCTGGACGAACAGCAGGACCTCACCGGGGCAGGTTCCGTCCTCCATGACGAACCGGGCCTCGGCGGCGATCGCCGTGCCGGGACCGGTGGGGGCGCGTTCCACGGTCTCGGTGTCGAGCTGGAAGTAGGCGCTGCCGCATCCGCAGGTGCAGCGGGTGCGGACGGTCAGGTGCGGTATCTGGGCCCGTAAGGCGGCGTGGACGGCGTTGTCGGGGCCGAGGACGGCGTCCAGCGCTTCGGTCACGTCGGCAGGCAGTGCAGCGTTCATCCGTGCACGGTAGCCGGTGGTCCGGTTCGGGAGGGAGGGGCCGGCGCCGATCCGGGTCAGTCCGTCGGGAGCAGCGCGCCCGGCCGCACGGGACGGCCGAGGAGTTGCAGGACCAGGTTGCGGTGGGCGGCGTGGAGCGTGCGGACGGCGGCGCGGGCGATGCCGGGCTTGAGGGCGCGGGCGCCGTCGCGGGGGCGTCCGGGCTTGGTGGGGATCCACAGGTGGCCCGGGTCGCTGCCCTCGAGGCGGTCGGTGATGTGGCCGCGGACGTCGAGCCAGCGGCCGAGGATCTCGGCCGTGCGGGCGTCCAGGGGTTCCGGGCCGGTGTCCAGGTGGACGAGGCGCCGCGGAAGGTCGATGTCGGCGGTACGGAGCCGGTGCAGTTCCGGGACGGTCCGTCCGGTGCGGGCGACGAGGGCGGCCACCGCGGCGGTGCGGATGCTGGTGGCCGCGTTGGCTCCGGAGGGCCGCTTGACGGCGAGGGTGTGCAGGAGCCGGTCCGCCTCGGTGGGGGTGAGGCGTTCGCCGATGCCCTGGGGCGCCACGTCGAGGCGGTGCGGGGCTCCCAGGTGGGCGGCGAGGCTGTTGTAGCTCTGGGCGCGGGCGCGCTGCGACTCCTCCGACGCCCGGGCGTCCGGTCCGCGCAAGGTGTTACGTCGGCGGGTCTCCCCCGCGGCGGCCGCCTCCAGCCACGCCGACGCCCGGTCCGGGTCGAGGAGTTGACCGGCGCTGAGGGCGACTGTCCCCGCCGCGTCGAGGGCGTGGTCGAGGAACTCGCCGAGCAGTCCGGCGCGCAGTCGCCGCGTCGCGGGGGCGTACCCGCCGCGGCTCAGCGCCTCGAGGTAGTCCTCGACGGCCGCACGGGCGTCCTGGCTCGCCCAGGCGTGGGGGTCGGCGGCGGGCTCGGGCGCGGTCGGCATGGGACCAGGGTACGGAAGACGCGCGGTGCCGGTGGTGGGTACGGGGCGGGGCCGCGTGGTCCGACCGCGCGGGGCATCCGGGGAGGGCGAGCGGCGGGCGGGTGTTCGTCAGCGGGGCCGGGCGCGGAAGGTGCGGCGGTAGGTGTCCGGGGGCACGCCCACCGTGCGGTGGAAGTGGCGGCGCAGGGTGGTGGCGGTGCCCATGCCGGTGGCGGTGGCGATGGTGTCGACGCCGTCGTCGGTGGTCTCCAGGAGTTCCTGGGCGCGTCGAATGCGCTGGGTGAGCAGCCACCGCAGCGGGGTGGTGCCGCTGACCGAGTGGAAGTGGCGGGTGAGGTGGCGGGAGCTCATGCCGGCCCGGCGTGCGAGGTCCTCCACGGTGATCGGCTGGTCGAGCCGCTCCATGGCCCAGGGCAGCAGGTCGGCCAGTGGGTGCTGGGCGGGGGCAGGCACCGGGGTGGTGACGAACTGGGCCTGGCCGCCGTCGCGGTGGGGCGGGACGACCAGCCGGCGGGCGACCGCGTTGGCGACGGCGGAACCGCGGTCCTGGCGGACCAGATGCAGGCACAGATCCATCGCGGCGGCCTTGCCCGCCGAGGTCAGCACACGGCCGTCGTCCACGTAGAGGACGTCGGGGTCGACGTCCACGCCGGGGTGGCGGGCCTTGAGGTCGGCGGTGTGCGCCCAGTGCGTGGTGGCGCGGCGGCCGTCCAGCAGGCCGGCGGCCGCCAGCACGAACGCCCCGGTGCACAGGGACACGAGGCGGGCGCCCGCCTCGTGGGAGGCGTGTATCGCGGTCAGGAGTTCGGTGGGCGGCGGCTGGTCGATGTCGGCCCAGCCCGGCACGATCACGGTGTCGGCGTCCGGCAGCCTCTCGAGGCCGTGGTCGGGTTCCAGGAGGAACCTGCCGCTGCCCACGGGCCGGGGCGCACAGACGACCAGCTCGTACCAGGGGCCCTTCACGGCGTCGGGCGGGCTGCCGAACACCTCCAGAGCCAGGGCGAGTTCGAAGTTCAGCATGCCGTCGGTGACAGCGACCGCCACGGTGTGGTCCATGTCCGGAAGTGTATGCGTCGTGTCGTTCCGGACACTCACGATCGCGTCAACTCCCCCACCAGGATGGGCGCGACGGGTCAGACGGAGGCACTTCGGCTCTCCGCCCGGTGACGAGGGAGAAGTCATGCGCCAGGTAGTGGTGTTCGGGGCGTACGGGCACACCGGCCGTTTCGTCGTGGCCGAGTTGGCGGCCCGCGGCCTGGTGCCCGTGCTCAGCGGCCGGAACGCCGTGCGCCTCGAGGAGTTCGCCGCCTCGGTGGGCGGTCCGCGGACCCGTCCGGCGGACGCCGGTGACGCCGCCTCCCTGGACCGCGCGCTGGCCGGCGCGGCGGCCGTCGTGAACTGCGCGGGACCGTTCGCCGACACCGCGGCCCCCGTCGTCGAGGCGGCGCTGCGGGCCGGCATCCCCTACGTGGACGTGGCGGCCGAGATCGAGGCGAACGCCGACACCTTCGAGGGCTTCGCGGACCGTGCCCGTGAGGCGGGCGCGGTGGTCGTTCCGGCGATGGCCTTCTACGGCGGGCTCGGCGACCTGCTGGCCACCGCGGCGCTCGGGGACTGGGCGTCCGCCGACGAGGTGGAGATCGCGTACGGGCTGGACCACTGGCACCCGACGGCCGGCACCCGTGCCGCGGGCGCCGTGTCCCGCCGTCGTCGTGGCGGCCGCCGGGTCCGCTACGCCGCCGGTCGCCTGGAGTACCGGGACGACGCGGCGCCCACGACGACCTGGAACTTCCCGGAGCCGATGGGGCGGCGTGCCGTCATCGGCGAGTTCTCGATGGCCGACATCGTCACCGTGCCGAGCCACCTGCGGGTGCCCGAGGTCCGCACCTACATGACCGTCGAGGCCGCCCAGGACATCGCCTCCCCCGACACCCCCTCCCCCGTCGCGTCCGCCTCCGACGCGCGGGGCCGCTCGGCGCAGACGTTCCTCGTCGACGTGGTGGTGCGCAAGGACGGGGTCGAACGCCGGGCGGTGGCACGGGGCCGGGACATCTACGCCGTGACCGCCCCGTTGGCGGTCGAGGCGGTGGAGCGCATCCTCTCGGGACGTATCCGCACCAAGGGGGTGGCCTCGGCCGGTGAGATCTTCGACGCGGCGGACTTCCTGGGCGCGCTGTCGGAGCACCTGTCGGTGGAGTTCTCCGGCTGACGGTCTCCGGCACTCCGGGGCCGACGGGACCGACGGGGCGGGTCAACGGGGCCGACGGGTCGGGCCGACGGAAAAGACCGTGCGCCGGAGGGCCGCACCGGCGATGCTCGTGGGATGGACCAGACACGGGAAGTCGTGCGCCTCGCCGACAAGGTGCTGGGGAGCGGCCTGGCCGGCGCCTACCTGCACGGGTCGGCCGTGCTCGGGGGGTGGCGGCCGGCCAGCGACGTCGACGTGTTGCTCGTCACCCGCACGGGGATGGACGAGCGGCGACGGCGGGCCCTGCTCGCCGGACTGCTGCCGATCTCGGGTTCCCGCAACGGGCTGCGTCCGCTCGAGGTCACCGTGGTCGTCCGGTCGCAGGTGCGCCCGTGGCGGTACCCGCCGGTGGGCGACTTCCTCTACGGCGAGTGGCTTCGGGACGCGTACGAGGCCGGACTGGTGCCGCGGCCGCGGCGCATTCCCGACCTGGCGCTGACGGTCGCGACGGCGTTGGCCGGTGACAAACCGCTCGCCGGGCCGGAACCGGCCCAGCTGCTCGACGAGGTCCCGCACGCGGACATCGTCCGGGCCTGTCTGGAGGGGGTGCCCGGACTGCTGGACAGCGTCGAGGAGGACACCCGCAACGTCCTGCTGACCCTGGCCCGTGTCTGGTACACGCTCGGGACCGGCCGGATCGGCCGCAAGGACACCGCGGCGGACTGGGTGCTGGACCGTCTGCCGACCGGGCTCCGGCCCGTCCTGCGGCATGCCAGGCATCTCTACCTCCACTGCGGCTACCACGAGGAGACCTGGGACGGGGAGCTCCTCGCGCGGGTCCCCGAGTGGGTGGCGTACGTGGTTGCCGTGATCGAGCGGTGCGGCGCCGGTGGCGCGGGGACGACGGAGGCACTGGCCGATGACGCGGCGTGAGGCAGTCGGGGCAGGTCTGCTGATGATCGATCTGGACAACACCTTGATCGACCGTGACGCCGCCTTCCGCGCGGCCGTCGCGGCGTTCCTCGCGGAGCAGCGTCTGCCCGCGGACGATCTGGCGTGGGCGATGGCGCTCGACGCGGGCGGCTACGCCACGCGCGAGGACGTGGCGGCGGCCCTTCTCGACCGGTACCGGGGGCGGGCCGCGTCCGCTGCGGTGCGCGCTCTGGTGGACCGGGGTGCGGCCGATCGGGTGGTCCTGATTCCCGGTGCCCGGGAGGCGCTGAAGCGAGCCGTGGCCGAGGGCTGGACCTGTGTGGTCGTGACGAACGGGCGCACGGTGCAGCAGAAGGCGAAGTTGCGCCGTACCGGTCTCGACCGGCTGGTGCAGGGGTGGGTGGTGTCCGAGGCGGTGGGCTGCGCGAAGCCCGACCCGGCGATCTTCCGGGCGGCCGCGGAGGCGGTGGGGGCGTCCGTGCGCTCCGCGCCGGGCGCGTGGGTAATCGGCGACTCGGCCCACGCCGACATCGCGGGGGCCGCCGCGCTCGGACTGTCGAGCGTGTGGGTGTCGAACGGCCGGACGTGGGCCGGGGACTCCTGTCGACCGACCCATGTGGCTCCGGACGTCGTAGCCGCGATCAGCCACGTGCTCGCTTCCGGGCGGCGGTAGGGCCCGGGGGGACTCGCGACCTCGGGCCGGGTCCGGCTCCCCGCCGGGTCCGGCTCTCCGCCGGGCACGGGCCCGCGTCGGCGCCCTACGACGGTTCGGGGAGCGGTATCCGCTCGCGGGGTGCGCCGGAGTGCCGGAGGTCGGCCGTCCGTGCGGCTCCGTGTGCCTGGAGTCGGCGTGCGATGACGCGGACGGCCGCCGGGAGGTCGTCCCTGACGAGGACCGTCAGCAGGTCCGACGCGTGCACGTAGCCGCCCTTCGCGTCCCGCACGGAGGTGCTGCCGGTGGTCTCCGCCCAGCCCAGGCCGGTCTCCTCCAGCGCCGCGGAGAGTTCCGCGGCGAACGTCGAGCCGAAGCGGCTTCCGTGTCCGGCGGCGGCCAGGGTGAGGTCGAGGTACCAGGTGCGGGCGTCCGCCAGAGGGCTCCGGCCGAACCAGGCGGCCGCCACCCGGCCTTGTGGGAGGCCTGCCAAGGTCTCCACCGCCCAGGCGGCCTCCGCCCGTGACGACGGCCGGGTCACGGCCCGCAGCAGTGGCCCCTCCGTCAGGCCCGCCGCACGCAACGCGGTTGCGAGGCGGCTGAGTTGGGTGTGTCCGTCCGGCTCGGCGCAGCGGTCGAGGGCCCTGCGTGTCTCGGGGCGGCGGAGGGCCGGATGGGCTCCGGCGTCCTCCAGGGTCCGCGTCGCGCCCCGCAGGAGCCGGGACCAGGCGGTGAAGGGGAACTCCTCCTCGGTCGCCTCGGGTGCGCGCGAGGAGTACAGGTGGGTGCCGGAGTCTTTCTCCTGGTGCACGGCGCGGTGGCCGTCCGGGCGGGTGGACCAGGTGACACCGGTGCCGCGCAGGTCCCGCTGGTCGAACCAGGCGCGGGTCTCCTCGCGGACGCGCACGGCACCGTGTGCGATGTCGTGCGCGGGGTCGGCAGGTGCGGTGCCGGCGGGTCCGGTGGAGAGCACCACGGCATCGGAGATCCGGTGGGGGCACGTCTCGGCGAAGGCCGCGTCGGTGAACGGGGTGATCGTGTCGAGGTCGTCCTGCTCGGTGAGGAAGGCGAAACGGAGCAGCAGGGCGGACATCGCGCCCGGGTGACGCAGTGTCGGGTCATGGAGGGCCGTCGCCCTGCAGAGCAGGTCGAGCTCCGACCAGGGCATGACGTGCGGATGGAAGTGCGCGGTGTCGTCCCAGCCCACGATCTCGGGCTCCGCCGCTTCGGGGGACACCACGGCCAGGTCGACGTACGAGAAGCCGGGCTCGAACCTGAGCTCGAGGCCCAGCTCCCGGGCCGGCAGGAAGCGGGTGCGGAACTCCTCCTCGTCCTCTTCTCCCGCCTCCCCCCGCGCTTCGTCGTGGGCGCGGACCGCGGTGGCGTCGAAGGAGTACAGGGGCCAGAAGTCCGGCTGCGCCATGCGGGCGGCGAGGTCGTGGTCGAGGGGCATGGGCGCACGCTATCGGCGGGGACCGACAGGGGGTGGTGCGGTGGGGGCCGGGTCGGCTGTGGCGCGGAGCAGGTCCAGCGCGAGGGCGTCCGCGCTCCCGGCGGCAGCCGTGGGGATGGACCAGAGCCGGTCGAAGTCCGGCGAGGAGTCACGCAGTTCACTCAGCAGACGGGCGAGATCCCGGTCCTCGGGACAGCGGGAGGCGGCGTCCTTGAGGTCGGCGACGAGGGAGGCGGCGAAGGCGTCGGCGCCGCGTTCGGACCGGACGGCGTACGTCCTGGCACGGGCGGCGCCGCCACCGAAGAGCGCGCGGGCCAGGTTGCGTTCGGCGGCGGGCAGGGCACACGGGTCGCCGTGCAGGGCGCTCCAGGCCGGGTTCCAGCACAGCAGGGTCCAGTCCGCCGCGAACACCCCGGCGGGGACGTCGTCCAGGCGCTCGACGAGCCGTCGGACGCCGGGCGGCACGTGGGTTCCGACGGTCCCGTCGCGAGGCGGCAGGAGTCCGGCGCTGCGGTGGAGCTGGTCGCGTTCGGCGCGGGTGAGCCGGAGGGCCCGGGCGAGGGCTCCGACGACCTGGGCCGAGGGGTTCTTCGCGCGTCCCTGTTCGAGGCGCAGGACGTGGTCGACGGAGATACCGGCCAGTTGGGCGAGTTCCTCACGGCGCAGTCCGGGCGCGCGGCGTCCCGTCGTGACGGTGATGCCCGCGTCGGCCGGGGACAGCCGGTCGCGCCAGGCATGGAGCAGGGCGGCGAAGTCGGTCGGGGCGGAGGGCATGGGGACATTCTCGCCGCCGCGGACCGCGTCAGCCTGGGTACTGCCGGTCCCAGGGACGGGCAGGGCGCTGGCACGACGCCGCCGCGGCAGGCGACCGTGGGGCGGTGCCGGAGCCGGGTGGGCTCCGGCGGCAGGGCGGCTGAGGAGTGGTGCGGTGCGGTACACGATCGTGATGACGGGTGCGAGCCGGGGCATCGGCCGGGCGGCGGCCCAGGCGTTGTCGCGTCGCGCGCCCGACGCCCACCTGCTCGTCGTCGTCCGTGACGCCTCCGGCCGGGGCCCGGCCGGGTGGCTCGGTGAGGTGGAGGGGCAGGTCTCGCAGGGCACCGCCGATCTCGGCTCGCGGTCGGGCGTCCGTGCGGCCGTCGCGGAGATCACTGACCGGCTCGACCAAGGCTCGCTGCCGCCGCTGCGCGCCTTCGTCGGCAACGCGGGCGTCCAGTACACCGACGCGCAGACCGTGACGCCCGAGGGTCTGGAGGCCACGTTCGCCGTCAACGTGCTGGCCAACCACCTGTTCGTGCGCCTGCTGTGGGACCGGTTCTCCGCGCCCTCCCGGATCGTGCTCACCGCCGGCGACACCCACTTCGGGGATCTCCGGCACAACCTGGGCATGGTGCCGGGCCCGGCCTGGCGGTCTCCGCGCGTGCTGGCTCGCCCCGGCGCCTTCGCCCCGTCGGGGACGGCGACGGCGGGGCGCACCGCGTACGCGACGAGCAAGCTGGCGGTGATCCACCTGGTGCACGAGTACGCGCGCCGGTTGCCGGCCGGGGTCGAGGCCGTGGCGTACAACCCCGGGTTCGTCCCCGCCACGGGACTCGCCCGTGACGCGGGCCGTGCCGCCCGCGTCGCGGTGCGGTACGTGCTGCCGGCGCTGACCCTCACGCCGCTCGCCACGGGCCCCCGCACCGCCGGCCGGCGTCTCGCCGACATCGTCCTCGGCGCTGTCCGGGCGCCGTCCGGCTCGTACGTCGACCGCGACCGGGCGGCTCCTTCGTCACCGGAGTCCTACGACGCGCACCGTGAGGCCGAACTGTGGGCGGTGCTCGAGGAGTTCTGTACCTACTAGTAGGTACACTGCTCGCGTGAACGCAGCGGAACGTCTCGTCGAAAGCACCCGCGCACTGCTGTGGGAGCGCGGGTACACCGGCACCAGCCCGAAGGGCATCCAGCAGCTGGCCGGCGTCGGACAGGGCAGCATGTACCACCACTTCGCCGGGAAGCGGGAGTTGGCGCTGGCCGCCATCGGCCGGACGGCCGAGGAGATGCGCGCCAGGGCCGAGGAGCAGCTGTCCGGGAGCGGGAGCCCGGTGGAGCGGGTGACCGCCTTTCTGCGCCGGGAGCGGGACGTGCTGAGGGGGTGTCCGATCGGGCGTCTCACCCAGGATCCGGAGGTCATGGCGGACCCCGTGCTGCGGGAGCCGGTCGACCGGACGCTGGCCTGGCTGCGTGAACGGCTCGCGCAGGTGCTGGCCGAGGGGTGTGAACGGGGCGAGCTGGACGCGGCCCTGGACCCGCGGGCCGTGGCGGCGACGACGGTGGCGGTGCTCCAGGGCGGGTACGTGCTGGCGCGGGCCGCCGCCTCGGTCGAGCCGTTCGACCTGGCCGTCGACGGTGTGCTCGGACTGCTCGCCGCGTACGTCCGCCCCTGACCGGCCGCGCCGGTCCCCCCGCCCTCCCCGCCCACTCCTTCGGAAGGTCACCGCCGTGTACGCCAAGCAGTACGAGATCACCCTGCCCGCCGACTACGACATGGGGATCATCCGCGACCGCGTGGCCAGGGGCGGGCATGTCCTGGACGACCGCGCCGGGTTGGGACTGAAGGCCTATGCGATCCGGGAACGCGGCGTCGACGGCTCCCCGGTCAACCAGTACGCGCCGTTCTACCTGTGGAACGAGCCGGGGGCGATGGCCCGGTTCCTGGTCGGAGGTGGCGGCTTCCAGAACATCGTGCGCGACTTCGGCCGGCCCCAGGTCCTGCACTGGACGGGCATCGCCTGCCACGACGGCCCGGCGCGCACCGCCCCGGTCCGGGCGGCGTCGCGGCGGCTGACCGCGGTGGCCGTGGACGCCGATCCGGACGGAACGGGGCTGGGCCTGTCCGCGCTGGTCGAGCGGGAGAGCGAGGAACTGCGCCGCCTGTCCCGGCTCGACGGTGTGCACACCGCCGCGCTGGCCGTCGACCCGTACCACTGGCGGCTGCTGCGGTTCGTCCTGTGGGCGGGGACCTCCGCGGACGACGTGGAGGCGACGGAACGCTACGAGGTGCTGCACCTGTCCGCCCCGGAGCTCGACCGTCTGCCCGAAGGGCGGAACCGGTAGGGAGCCCGGGCGGGGCGAGGAGCGTCAGTCGACGCCGCCGGCCGGCCAGCTCAGGATGCGGCCCTGGGACCAGCACCGGCCGACCGCCGTGGTCCGGGTGTCCGGTCCGTCGAACAGCGCGAGGCCGAGGATGCTGTGGCCGGAGGCGGGCCGGTCGCCCAGAGTGGGGACCGTGGGGGCGACCCCGACCCCTTCCGCGGATACCCAGGCCACCAGCCGGGCGTGCGCGGCGTCCCGCAGGTGGTCCAGGAAGCGCAGGCGCCGCTGGGGGCGCAGGCGGGAGAGCGCCCAGGTGGTGGTCACGACGGGGAGGGCGTCGGCGGGGACCCGCGCGAACGCCTCGGGCAGGGTGTCGAGCACGTCCCCGGCCAGAAGCAGCGGGGGGTCCGCGGCGGCCAGGGCGATCTCCGCCTCGAGTGCGGCGATCTCCTCCGGGCGGTCCGGCCACCGGCCCGCGCGAAGCCAGCGGGCCTCGGTCGCGTCGGTGACGTCCACGGGGTGCGCGTCGAGGCCGAGGCGGGCGACGACCTCGGGCAGGGCTCGTTCCGGCAGGGGCCGGTCCCCCACGACCGAGGCCGTGCGGCGCACGGGCGACGAGGGGTCGCCCAGTGTCTGACCGTTGTCGTAGGCGACGACCGCGCGGTGGACGTCGAGGTTGAAGCCCGCGGCGCATTCGAGGTCGATCAGTGCGATCGCGCGGGCGTCGAGGCGGTGCGCGGCCTCGGCGACGAGCGGGCGCAGAACGGTGTGGCGCCCGCTCATGTCGGCCGGGGTCCGGCGTCGCGCGGCGGTGGCCACGACCGCGTCGGCGCAGC
Organism: Streptomyces sp. NPDC002734; assembly: GCF_040295685.1. Classification (NCBI taxonomy): domain Bacteria; kingdom Bacillati; phylum Actinomycetota; class Actinomycetes; order Kitasatosporales; family Streptomycetaceae; genus Streptomyces; species Streptomyces sp. NPDC002734. Next base: position 59,842 of record NZ_JBEOVU010000017.1, on the reverse strand, counting down.
GCAGGAGGGTGTCGACCGCTGCCGCGGCGGCGGCCTCGGCGTCCCGGGCTCGGTAGGCGGCCGCCAGTGCGGGGGCCCGGCCGGCGAGGGCGAGGTCGTGCAGGGCGGCGAGGATCAGCCGAGGGCCGCGGCGGCGCGCGGGTGCCGTGTCGAGGACGCGCAGGGCCGAGGGGGAGGCGCTCAGGGCGAGGGCGACGTGCGCGGACAGCGGTGAGGCCTTGGCGGCGTCGGACTCGCCGAAGCGGCGGTAGGTGTCGGTGAGGGTCCGGGTTCCACCCGGGGATGCGGGCCTGCTGCCTGGCATCCGGTCAGTCTAGGAGGAGTCTGCCAGCGGTTTCGTCGGGTCGCCGGAACCCACTGCGACTGTTCGAACGTATACTCGAATACGTGACCGAGTCCGATGCCGAGCCCTCACGGCTCGCCCTCCTGCGCTTCCTGGAGAGGGTGCAGCTGCGCGACCTCGAGCGCACCCGTGGGTGGATCGCGCAGGAGGAGCAGCGCGCCGCGGTGGCCCGGCGGCGCGCGGAGCGCGACGGACCGCCGGAGGCCGAGTGGCTGGTCGAGCACGGGCTCGGCGGCCGCTCCCCCGTCTACGTCCACGTCGGCGGGTGCTGGAGCGGCGGCCGGCGCAGCCGGGGCGTCGCGCGCGAGCAGGCGCTGCGCGCTCTGGCCGAGGGGGTGCAGCCGTGTCCGCAGTGCCGGCCGGACACGGAGCTCGGTCTGCTTGAGTGACGAGCGGTCGCCCGGCGGTTTCCCGCGCGGCGGGCCGCCGGGGCCGCCGCGCGGGAAACAGGCCCGCCCCCGGGCCCGGGAGAGCGGGCGTTCGGGGGCGGGTCCGCGGTGCGGCGACATGCGGGCTGTGGGACGCCGCACCAGGTCGGTGGCCGGGCTGTCAGGCTCCGGGCACGATGCCGGTCCGGGCGACCTGGGAGTACCAGCGGGCGCTGGCCTTGGGGATGCGCCTGCCGGTCGGGTAGTCGACGTAGACGGCGCCGAAGCGCTTGCTGTAGCCGTAGCCCCACTCGAAGTTGTCCAGCAGTGACCACAGGAAGTAGCCCCGCACGTCCGTGCCGTCCTGGACGGCACGGTGGACGGCGGCCAGGTGGTCGCGGACGTACGCGATGCGCCCGGGGTCCTTGACCTCGCCGTTGGGGTCGGCGTAGTCGTCGAAGGCGGCGCCGTTCTCCGTGATGATCAGCGGCAGCTCGGGGAAGTCCGAGCCGAGGCGGCGCAGCAGCTCGTACATGCCGGAGGCGTCGATCGCCCAGCCCATGGCGGTGGTGTCGCCGGGCGGCTGGTGGAACGCCACCTCTTCGGCGGCCGGCCACGGGCTGTGGGCGCTGCGGCCGTGGCCGTCGGAGTTGTGGGTGCCGCTGCCGTCGGCGCGGGAGACCAGGGTCGGCGAGTAGTAGTTCACGCCGAGGAAGTCCAGCGGCTGGTGGATCTCGGCCAGGTCGCCGTCGTGGACGAAGGACCAGTCGGTGAGCTGGGCGGTGTCCTTGAGGAGGTCCTCCGGGTAGGCGCCGTTCAGCATCGGGCCGGTGAACACGCGGTTGGCCAGCGCGTCGATGCGGCGGGCGGCGTCGACGTCGGCGGCGTCCTGGGTGAGGGGGCGCACGTGGTGGATGTTGAGCGTGACCGAGCACTGCGCGTCGGCGGGGATCCGGCTGCGCAGCGCCTGCACCGCCAGGCCGTGGCCGAGGTTGAGGTGGTGGGCGGCGCGCAGGGCGTCGACCGGGTCGGTGCGGCCGGGGGCGTGCACGCCGGAGCCGTAGCCGAGGAAGGCGCTGCACCAGGGCTCGTTGAGGGTGGTCCAGGTCTTCACCCGGTCGCCCAGGGCGTCCGCGGCCAGGGCCGCGTACTCGGCGAACCGCTCGGCGGTGGAGCGCTCCGGCCAGCCGCCCGCGTCCTCGAGCTCCTGCGGGAGGTCCCAGTGGTAGAGGGTCGCCACCGGCTGGATGCCCTTCTCCAGCAGCTCGTCGACCAGGCGGCGGTAGAAGTCGAGGCCCTTCTGCACGGCGGGGCCCCGCCCGGTGGGCTGGATCCGCGGCCAGGCGAGGGAGAAGCGGTAGGCGCCGATGCCGAGCTCGGACATCAGCGCGACGTCCTCGCGCCAGCGGTGGTAGTGGTCGGTCGCGATGTCTCCGGTGTCGCCGTTGCGGACCTTGCCCGGGGTACGGGAGTAGGTGTCCCAGATGGACGGCGTGCGGCCGTCCTCGGCGGCCGCGCCCTCGATCTGGTACGAGGCGGTCGCGGATCCCCAGAGGAAGCCCTCGGGGAAGGTGAGGTCGGCGCCGGGGGTGGAGGCGGCCTGATCAGCGGTGACCATGTGTTTCCTTTTCACGTTCGAAGGAAGGAGGGGGGAGGGTTCCTGCGGCGGCGGTTCAGCCCTTGACGGCGCCCGCCATGACGCCGCTGACGATCTGTCGGCCGAAGACGATGAACATCACCAGCAGGGGCAGGGTGCCCAGCAGCGCGCCCGCCATGATGAGGGACTGGTCGCGGATGTAGCCCGCGCTGAGCTGGGTGAGCGCGACGGGGACCGTGGGGTTGGTCATGTCGAGCACGACGAACGGCCAGAAGAAGTCGTTCCAGGCGTGCACGAAGGTGATCATGAACAGGACCGCCATCGCGGGCCGCGCGACGGGGAGCACGATGCTCCAGAAGATGCGCAGCGAGTGGGCGCCGTCGATGCGGCCGGCCTCGACGAGCTCGTCGGGCAGCGCCTCCGAGAGGTACTGGCGCATGAAGAACACGCCGACCGCGCTCACCAGCGTCGGGAAGATGACGGCGGGCAGCTGCTGCGACCAGCCCAGCTCGGCCATCATCATGAACAGCGGCACGACGCCCAGCTGCGGCGGGACCATCATGGTGCCGATGACCAGCATCAGCAGGACGTTGCGGCCCTTGAAACGCAGCTTGGCGAAGGCGAATCCGGCCAGCGTCGCGAACATCACCGTGGACAGGGCGATGACGCCGGCCACGATCAGGCTGTTGAGCATGGCCTTGCCCATGGCCGCCTCGTCCCAGGCGCGGGCCAGGTTGCTGAAGAGGTTGGGGCCGGGCAGGAACGGCGGCGGGGTCTCGCTGACGCGGGTGTTGTCGGTGGAGGCCGCCACCATCGTCCAGTACAGCGGGAAGATCGACAGGAGCGCCGTGATCCCGAGCAGGATGTAGGCGAGCGGGCCCGCGTGGTGCTGGCGGCCGGCGCGCTGGCGCAGCGCGAAGCGGCCGGGGCGGCCGGTGGGGGGCTTCACCGGGGTGGTGGTCCCGGCCGGTGCGTTCGTCCGGACCGAGAGGCTTTCTGTGGTCATGGAGTCTCCTGGTCAGGACGTGCGGGAGCGCAGGCGCTTGATCAGTGCCTGGGCCGCGAAGACGATGATGAGGAGCAGGAACATCGCCCAGGCGACGGTCGCGGAGCGGCCCATCTGGTAGTTCTTCCAGCCCTCCTCGTAGAGGAGGAGTCCCAGCGTCTGGTACTGGTTGTCCGCGCCGCCGGTGATGCCGTTGGGGCCCTGGCCGAAGATCAGCGGCTCGCCGAAGAGCTGGGTCGCGCCGATGGTGGACAGCACGATGGTGAAGACCACCGTGGAGCGGATCCCCGGCACCGTGACGTGGATGAACTGCTGCCAGCGGGAGGCGCCGTCGATGCCGGCGGCCTCGTAGCGCTCGACGGGGATGGCCTGCATGGCGGCCAGGTAGAGCAGCGCGTTGTAACCGGTCCAGCGCCAGATGACGATCGTGGAGATCGCGAACTGGGCGGGCCACTTGTCGGACTCCCAGTTCACCGGGTCGATGCCGACCGAGCCGAGCGCCCAGTTGATCATGCCGAAGTCGCGCTCGAAGAGCATGGTGAACACCAGGGCGGCGGCGCCGACCGAGGTGGCGTACGGCACGAGCGAGGCGACGCGGAAGAACAGCGAGCCCCGCATCTTGAAGTTGAGCAGGTGCGCGAGACCGAGAGCCATCAGCAACTGCGGCACCGTGGAGAGGATGCCGATGGTGATGGTGTTGCCCAGCGCGTTCCAGAACCGCGAGTCGCCCCAGAGCGCCACGTAGTTGTCGAACGCCACCCACTCCATGATGTCCAGAGTGGCCAGCTCCACCCGGTGCAGGGAGATCCAGGAGGTGTACACGAGCGGGTAGAAGCTGAACGCCGCGAACACGACGAAGAACGGCGCGACGAACGCGTAGGGCGCGCCCTTGATGTCCAGCCGGTGCAGCAGGGCGCCGCGACGGCGCCGGCCGTCGGAACCGGGCTTCGGTGCAGGGCCTTCGCGTCCCTCGCCGGTCTGGGCCTTGGTGGTGGAGGTGGCCACCGGACTTCCTTCCTGAGAGCAGATGTACGAGCCGGGCTCCGGGCCCGCCGGCTCGTGGCCGGCGGGCCCGGGGCGGCCGGGAGGAGCGTCGGTCAGCCGACCGCCTTCTCGATGCGCTCCGAGGTGGTCTCCCACGCCTTGGCACGCGCGGTCCCCTGCTCCACCAGGGTCAGACCCTGGGAGAAGGTGTCCTTGATGGTGCCGTCCTTACGGCCGAGGACCTGCTTGTCCGGGATCTCCTGGGCGGCCTGGCCGAAGATCTGGCCGATCGGGGCGTTGCTGAAGTACTCGGAGGTGCTGTCCTTGACGGCCGGGTCCTCGAGCGCGGCCTGGGAGGACGGCACGCTGCCCTGCTTCTTGAAGATGTGGGCCTGCTGCTCCGGCGCGGTCAGCCAGGCGACGAGCTTCTTGGCCTCCTCCTTCACCGGGCTCTGCTCGACGACACCGAGGAAGGAGCCGCCCCAGTTGGCGCCCTTGGGGGCCTTGGCGACGTCCCACTTGCCCTTGTTCTTGTCACCGGCCTTCTCGCCGATGTGGCCGAGCATCCAGGCCGGGCACACGGTGGTGGCGAAGGTGCCGTTGGACAGACCCGGGTCCCAGCCCGGCTGGAACTGGCGCAGCTTGGCGGACAGACCGGCCTCGGCGGCGTCGGCCGCGAGGTCCCACGCCTCCTTGATGACCGGGTTGTCCTTGTAGATCAGGTCGCCCTGCTCGTTGTAGAACTGCTCCGAGTGGCCGTAGATCATGGCGTTGAACAGGCCGCTGGAGGCGTCCATGTAGGAGACCTTGTCGCCCTTGAAGTTCTTCTTGAAGGTCTTGCCGACCTCGACGAACTTCGTCCAGTCGCCTTCCCACAGCTTGGCGACCTCTTCGCGGTCGGTGGGCAGACCGGCGGCCTCGAAGTGGTCCTTGCGGTAGCAGACGGCCATCGGGCCGATGTCGGTGCCCAGGCCGAGGACCTTGCCGTCCTTGGTGGTGATCTGGGCCTGCTTCCAGGGAAGGAAGTGGTCGGTGTCCGCCATGCCCTTGAAGTCGGCGAACTTCGTGGCCTGGGTGTCGACTATCTCCTTGGCACGGCCGATCTCGATGCCCTGGATGTCCTTGAGACCCTTGCCCGCGGCGAGCTTGGTCTGCAGGGCGGTGTAGTAGGTCTGCTCGTCGCCGGCCACCTCGGCCCGGATGTCGACGTTGGGGTTCTCCTTCTCGTACTGCTCGAGGAGGCCGGTCTCCTTGAAGCCCATCACCCCGTACATGCCCATGGTGATGATGACCTTGCCGTCCTTCTTGCCGCCGCCGGTGACGGACTCGTCGCTGTCGCTGCAGCCGGCGAGGAGCGAGATGGCGCTGACCGCGGCGACGAGCGCGACCGCCCTCGTCCGTGCGGACCTGTGAACAGTGGTCATGTTTCTTTCCTCCAAGCGACGGCGCTGACGCACCGGAGTTACGAGTCCTGTAAGAACCACGGCAAGTGGGACGATCCAGGAGGAACGTGTCGATTCACCGGGTGGGAACGTTCCCAACGCGGGGTGGGAACGTTCCCACCGACGGATGGAACACTCGTACCAACCGGGGGCACATGTCAATAACGTGAAACCAACTTGTTTCCGGAACCCGTCGTGCCGTTCACACGGACGTGCGCCACCCGGGGCCGGGAACGGCTCGGCGTCTGCCACAATTGCGGCGATCATGTCCGTGGCCGTCGCCGCGGCCACCGAGGGAGAACCGCATGTCAGAGGGCCGTCCGCCCACGATCAAGACCGTCGCCGCCCGAGCCGGAGTGGGGCGGACGACGGTCTCCCGCGTCCTCAACGGCTCGGAACTGGTCAGCGCCGACGCGCGGGAGAGGGTGCTGCGAGCGATCAAGGAGCTCAACTACGTCCCGAACTCCGTCGCCCGGGGTCTGGTGACCAGCCGGACCGAGGCGGTGGCCCTGGTGATCCCCGAGTCGGAGAGCCGGCTGGGGTCGGAACCGTTCTTCGCGGCGTTGATCCGCGGCGTCAGCGGAGTGCTGACCGAGACCCGGACCCAGCTGCAACTGGTCCTGGTCCGGGACCAGTTGGAGCGGGATCAGTTGACCGCCTCGATCGCCACGCGACGCGTGGACGGGGTGCTGCTGGTCTCGGTGCGGGCCCAGGAGCGGGTGGCGGCCATGTTGGAGGAGATGGGCCTGCCCACCGTCCTGGCCGGCCGTCGCGGGGAGGACGAGCGGCTGAGCCACGTCACCTCGGACAACATCGGGGGCGCGACCGCGGCGGTCGAGCACCTGCTGCACGGCGGCCGCGACCGCGTCGCGACGATCACCGGAGATCTGGACATGGACGTGGGCCGCTCCCGGCTCGCCGGCTGGCGCCGCGCCCACGAGCTGGCAGGGCGCCGGGCCGACGAGTCGCTGGTGGAGCCCGGGGACTTCTCGGAGGAGGGCGGCCGCCGGGCGATGCGTTCGCTTCTTGAACGCGCACCGGATCTCGACGCCGTCTTCGCCGCGTCCGACCTGATGGCCGTGGGTGCGCTGGCCGAGTTGCGGGACCAGGGGCGCCGGGTACCGGCGGACGTCGCGGTGGTGGGGTTCGAGGACTCCGTCCTCGCCCGGCACACCAATCCGCCGCTGTCTACGGTCCGTCAGCCGGTGGAGGAGGTGGGCCGGATGATGGCCCGGATCCTGCTGGCCGAGATCGCCGACGCCGGCGCGCGGCGGCAGCAGGTGACGCTGCCGACCGAGCTGGTGGTGCGCGAGTCCTCCTGAACGCGGTGAGCCCGCCGCGGCTCGCGGTTCCGTGGTGGGGTTTTCCCTGGCGGGCTCCGTGGCGGGGTTCTTCGTGGCGAAGGTCAGTGGTGGGGGCCGTGCCGGCCGAGCGTCCGGACCGGGGTCGCGCCGGGGCGGGTCCACTGCGGCACGGGGCGGCTGGTCGGCCCCCAGGTGGCACTGCCCTGCTCGTCCGTCCGCCAGTACCAGCACGGCTCGTTGCCCTCGGGCCAACCCTCGGGCTTGTCCTCCCACGCCTCGCCGCGGCCGTAGGGAGTCATGTCCAGCAGCCCCATCGAACTGTTGGCGCGCTCGGTGCCACGGCCGGTCGTGGAGTACGTGAGAAAGGTGCGGTCTCCGTCCCTGAGGTAGGAGGCGAGGTAGCCCATGCTCCCGCCGACCGGCTCGTCCACGTCGTGCACCGAGTACCAGGGCTGGGTGTAGCCCATGAACTCGACGAAGGCGGCCACCTCGTCCCACCGGCCCGTGGTCACCACGGCGAACGAGACGCCGCGGGCGTTGAGGTAGACGGCGTCCTTCAGATGCCAGGCCGTCGTGGTGCAGCCCTCGCACTGCCCCTGGGGCGGTGCGCCGTGGTACCACATGTGCTTGTACAGCACGAGCTCCTGGCGTCCCTGGAACAGGTCCAGGAACGGGACCGGGCCGTCGGGTCCGACGACCTCGACCGTCCCGTCGAACTCCACCATCGGCAGCCGGCGGCGGGCTGCGGCGATGGCGTCGCCCTCATGCGTGTGGGCCTTCTCGCGCCGCAGCAGCTCGTCGCGGGTCGCCTGCCAGGTGGCCATGTCGACGACGGGCGGGCGGCCGGGGAGCTGGGCGGGCGGGCCTTCGGGCGTGCTCGTCATGGCGGCGTCCTCCGTGGTGTGTTCGTCTCGTCGGGTCCCCGGTGACGGTCCACAGCGGGCGGCGGCCGACCCGGGGATCAGTACAGACTCCGGTCCGGGGCGGAACTCGTCGCCACTCCGGGAGCTCCTCCCCCGCGACCGGAACGGGTGAATCGACCACGTACAGCACGCGCTGTACGCTGGGCCGCATGGCGAAGTCCGTGACCATCCGCGTCCCCGACGAGGTCCACGCCAGGCTGCAGGAGCGGGCCGCCCGTGAGGGCAGCACCGTGACCGCGATCCTGACGGAGGCCGCCCTGCGCGATCCCCGGCTGTCCGATCCGGCCTCGCTCGGCCGGGCTGCGGCGTGGGTGCGGCAGCACGCCGAGGAGTTCGCGGAGGCGTTTCCCGAGGAGGAGCCGGTCCCCGTGCCGCGGGGCGCCGAGGCCGACGCCGCCTGATGGAACTGCTGATAGACCTGGCGTGGCTCCTGGAGCGCCAGGCGCTGCTCATGCCGCGCGAACTGGACGTGGCCGACTACTCGGCGCTGGCCGCCGCCGTGCAGCGCCATCGGGTCAATACCCCCCGGATCGGCTACGAACCGGACAACGCCTGGCGTGCCGCGGCCCTGCTGGTGACCATCGCCCGCGAGGAGCCGCTGCCGGCGCGCAACGCGTTCTTCGCGGCACTGACCGCGGTGGAGTACATGGCGCAGGCCGGCGAGGCGGTGGACGCGCCACGGGGGGCGCTGCCGGAGCTGGTGGCCCAGGTGAGGACGTACAAGGCCGACGTGTACGCCGCCGCGGAGAGGCTGCGGGCCTGGCGGGCTTAGTGAGCGTTTGGTTCGCTGTTGTCCGTTTGGGTCGGAGCTGGCTGGCAGCCAACCGCCCTCGCTCGCCAGCACGCCCAACGCACGGCTTCTCCATCTCCCCCGCTACAGTTCCGGCTCGTGACCGAGCCCACCCGCCGAACTGCTGCGGACGACGACGCGCTTCTGGAGAGGCTGCACGCACTTGCATGGAGTGCGGAAGGCGCGATCCCTTCCCGCGGAGGTCTCCCGGACAAGCCCTTCCCACCCGTCACGATGGCCGAAGTCGAGCACGTGGAACAGAGGCTCGGGTATCAGCTGCCCGAGTTGCTTCGGCGCATATACACCGAGATCGGGGACGGAGGATTCGGGCCGGATGGCGGCCTCGCATCACCGTGCAAGTGGCCTTCTGCACCACGTCAACCCGCGGATCGGCCTGCGCGAGGATGACTTCCGGACTCTCGCCGACTTCGCCCGTTCTTTGGGTACTTCACAGGCCACCGGCTGAGCCTGGTCCTCACCCTCGGGGAGCTCTGCCCCGAACTCCGTGATCGAGTAGGGCCAGCCGGGAACCGGGATGTGCTGGTCCTTGCCCCGGCCATAGGTGTGGCACAGAATCCGCTCCGCTCCGGCAAGGTGTCGGCGTGGAGCCGCATCCAGCAGGTGACGTCGACGGCCAGGAGCAGCGGGCCATCCGCCGTTCGGGGCAGAGGCACCGAAGCCAGGGCCCGTCGCATCCGGTCCGCGTCGACCTGACCTCGGGCGGGGGCGGCGTAGAGCCCGCCGTGCCCACGGCGGTGTTCACCCACCAATGACAACTCGGCCAGCAACTTCACCGGCCCGTCCCGCACAGAACCGCATCCGCCGGCTCGAACAGGGCATCGGTCCCGCCGGGCATCGTGATGCTGCAGACTCATCCTCACGGCCCTCATGCCGGACGTGTGTGTTCCTTGGTCGGAGCACGTGTGCAGGCGAAAACCGCTTCTGGGTCCGCCGGTTACCGAACCGAGTGATCAAGTACGACGCATCGTTCAACGCCACACGTTGCAGATCAAGTCAGGGGCGTGTACCGAAAGTGCTGGTCGTCGGCGAGACGCTGCCCAAAATGGCATGCGATGTTCGCCCGGTCGTGCTGGGATCATTCGCCATGAACAATTTCGCCCCTGCCGAAGCCGACTTGCCGGACAGGATGGAACAGAACCTGGCGGAACACGCCTGTCATCTGCACCGGAGTTTGTCCAGCGCGACCGTCACAGAGGCTGGTGACCTCCTGGTCGCTGACAGCGGCCTGGACGACGACACGTTCAACATCGTTGCCGCGGCCCGCTTCACCGCCGCCGACGTCACGGCCCGCATCACCAGAACCACGGAGACGCTGGCCGGTACCGGCCGTCCTTTCTCCTGGTGGGTGGGGCCCGCTTCGACGCCGGCGGACCTCTCCGCCCGTCTGACGGCGGCCGGTCTGCCTGTGTCCGAACGCGAGACGGCGATGTGGGCTGAACTGGACGATACTCTGTCGCCTCCCGTCATCCCGGGACTGGACATCCGGAGCGTGACCACTCCCGAACAACTCGCCCACTACGCCTCAGTCCTCGCCGCGAACTGGAACCCGCCCGCCGAAACCGTCCGACGCTTCTTCGCCCAGGTCGCTTCGCAGGCACTGGCCGCGGCTTGCCCGGCCCGGTACCTGGTGGGCTACGTGGAGAACCGCCCGGTCTGCTCCGCCGAGGTGTTCCGCCACGCGGGAGTCGCCGGCATCTACAACATCTCCACCCTGGCCGCCCACCGCCGGCGCGGCTATGGCGGCGCCATCACGCTCGCGGCCCTCCGCACGGCCCGCGAGCAGGGCCACCGCTTCGCGGTCCTGCAGGCGTCGGCCGACGGCGAGCCCGTCTACCGCCGCCTGGGCTTCCGCTCCTGCGGACAGTTCGTCGAACATGCCCTCAACCCCTGAACCGCCAAGACCCTACGGCTGTCCGCCCGTCATTTTTGAATGGGCTTGTCACAGCCACACGTTGATGGCCGCTACGAGGACAGTGGCCCCATACGGCAGGCTGCAGTGCAGGCATGATGCTCTCTGGCTGCTGCGAAGGCTGAGCGTTCTCACCGAAGACCGGGATCAGATCCGGCGGCGTCGGTAGTACGCATACGTGAGGACCAGAAGCAGTGGACCCCACAGGTTCATCAGCCCGCTCATCGCCATCGCGAGGACATCCCAGCCCTCGTCGTACGGCCAGGCCGCCGTGCCCGCGGTAGCGGCTTCGTACAGCCAGTGGATGCAGAGCGCGGTGAGGAGGAGGCCGCCCAAAGTTGCGGGGATGATCGCGGCGGCCGGCGGGATGCGTCGCCCTCCCAGCCTCGGCACCCAGTGGGGAACGACCTCGCCCCAGCCGCGGACCAATCCGAAGCTGAGCAGCGCGAGGATTTCGGTGAGGATCGTCAGCCCGATGACGTAAGGGGCGCTGTACCAGGCAGGGGACATGGGCTCTCCGCCCATGCCGTACCCGAAGCCGATCGGTAATCGCCAGATGCCGACGGGCAGCACAACCAGAGGGATGGCGTGCGCGACGCGCTCTGCCCAGGCGGGCACGCTGTGCTGGGCGGGGCCCGTCGCTTCGGAGTCCGGGCGGGAGTGCCGTGTCGTCGTCATGCATCTACCCTGCCGTGAGGCACGGGGACGCGGATCAACTCGGAGGTTGGCCTTGTCCCGCCCCACGTCCGCCCCGCGGTGGAGCAAGGTCAGCCTCCGAGATGATGAGGGTGGAGTTTCGCGGCTTGGGGTCGCGACGAACTCGGCCACCAGGCAGCCCACTTCGTGGGCGTCGAACAGTCGATCGCCCAAAACTCGAAGGCTCCGCCCAACCTTCGATGAGAATGCTCGACTTTCGCTGCGGCAGGTTAACGGAGATCACGCTCTACAGTTGGAGTACTACAGGCTGTCTCAATTGGCTGGGCCGCGAAGAAGCTGAGGCCGAGCTTGATCGGGGACCTGCTCGCGGACAGACTGCTCTCCATGGGATCAGTGGGCATGGCAACCAGGCAGCAGGGCGGGAACCGACGATGAGTGCCGGCCTGCCCTTCTTTCGCTATCACCCCGATCCCCTCGCCAGCGGGTCCATCCGTGCGGCCTCCGATACTTGTGCCTGCTGCAAACGCAGCGTGGGCTGGATCTACACGGCCACCTTCTACACCGCACACGAGGTGAACGGACGTTTCTGCCCGTGGTGCATCGCAGACGGGAGCGCAGCCGAACGCTTCGCGGGTGAATTCACCGACTCCTATGGGCTTGACGGTGTCAGCGAGGACGTCCTGCATGAGGTCACCCGCCGCACCCCTGGCTTCCACGCATGGCAGGACCCGCACTGGCTGGTCCACTGCCAGGACGCGGCCGCATTCGTCGGCGAAGTCGGGTACACCGAGTTGGCGGCGCATCCCGAAGCGCTCGCCCAACTGCGGGCCGACATGCGCGTTGAGGGCTGGCACGACGAAAACCAGCTTGAGCACTTCCTGACGCATCTTGGCGAGGGGGCGACCGCCATGCTCTTCCGCTGTACCGTCTGCGGCGCCCATCTCGCCTACGCCGACGCGTCCTAGAAGTCGCCTGCTCGGGTGAGGAGCAGATGAGGGTGCAGGCGAGGCTGGTAACCGCGAGGAAGTGCTCGGCCTTGCGTTCGTAGCGGCGGTGGAGTCGGCGGCAGCCGGCGAGCGAGGCCATGGTTCGTTCGATGGTCCAGCGGTGTCGGCCGAGTCGCTGTGATGTCTCGACGCCCCGGAATCAGGGCCCGGCTGCCGTGTGGGCCACCACCTGACCTGGGGGCACTCGCCTCAAGTCCCCGCCGTCCGCAGAGACTTCTCACCCCGAGTAGTCCAGCCAGTTCAGACCACCATGACGTAACGCAGCGTTGGGAAGCCCTGCCCATGATCGTGTTACGAGCTCTACTGACCGGCAGAAGCTGGGCTGGTGCCGCGGTCGGGCGCGAGAGTCCCGAACGCGTCGGCAACGGACTCCGCTAACTCACCCCGAAACCGTTCCACTCCCCGAGCTTCCCCTTGAGAGGCTGCCCATCACCGGTCGAGATCACTCAACGTAACGCTGCACTACTACTCGCCGGGGGTACTCGGCTGTGCGGACCGGTCGCCCGCGCGCACGATGCCGGTCTCGTAGGCGTAGACCACGGCCTGGGCCCGGCTGCGGAGGTTCAGCTTGGTCATCACCCGGTGCAGGTGAGTCTTCACCGTGGACTCGCTGACGCGTAGACGCGTGGCGATCTCCTCGTTGGCGAGGCCCTGGGCCACGAACCCGAGGACCTCGATCTCGCGGCCGGTGAGCGGGTCGGCCGGATCCCCGGCGGACCTGGGCGGCGGCAGGTTCACGGCGTTGGCGGCGTGCCGTTCGACGAGGCGCCGGATGCGGGCGGGGGCGACCAGGAGGTCGGCGCTGAGGGTGGCGGTGACGGCGCTGAGCAGCTGGGCCGGCGGCATGTCCTTCAGCAGGAAGCCGCTGCAGCCCGCACGCAGGGCGGCGTAGACGAATTCGTCCTCGTCGAAGGTGGTGAGGACGACGATGCGCGGGGTGGGCTCCAGGCCGAGGGAGAGAATGCGTTCGGCGGCGGCGAGGCCGCTGAGGCGGGGCATCTTGATGTCCATCAGGATCAGTTCCGGGCGGTGGGCCCGGGCGGCGGCGACGGCCTCCTCGCCGTTCGACGCCTCGACGACGGGGCCGAGTCCCTCCACCGTGCGCAGCAGCGTGACGATGCCGGAGCGGATCAGGTGCTGGTCGTCGACGACCAGGATGCGGGCCACAGGGCTCCTCAGGAAGTGCTCTCGGGGTCAGCGGCCCGCCAAATCCGGCGCCAGCGGGATGCAGAGCCGTACCTGGAAGCCTCCCCCCGGGTGCGGCCCGGCGGTCAGCGAGCCGTGCCAGATCCTTGCCCTTTCCCGCATCCCGATCAACCCGTGGCCGGTCCCTGCAGGTGAAGCGGCCGGAAGTCGACGTCCTTCGTCGGCACCCTCGTCGGCGCCCTCGTCGCTGACGGACACGGTGAGCCGGCTCTCCCCATACGTGACGTTCACTGCGGCCGCGCGCGCTCCGGAATGCTTCACCACGTTGGTGAGGGCCTCCTGCACGACGCGGAAGGCGCACAGTTCGATCCCCGGGTGGAGGCGCCTGGGCTTTCCGATCACACGGACGTCGACACGTACACCGACCCGTTCGAGTTGTTCGGCCAGCAGGGGGATGCGGTCGATTCCGGCCAACAGGTCCTCGGCAACCGGAGCGGTCGGGTCCTCGGCTCCGCCAGGGCCTTGGACGTCACCGAGGTCGTGGGTGCGGAGCACCACCAGCAGGCGCCGGAGTTCGTCGAGGGCGTCCCGCCCGGCCGCGGCGGCGTCGCCGAGCGACTTCCGGGCGGCATCCGGGTCGGAGGGCAGGAGGTATTCGGCGAGTCCGGTCTGCAGGGTGACGATGGTCATGTGCTGCGAGATGGTGTCGTGCAGTTCGCGCGCGATGCGGAACCGCTCGTCGAGCACCGCGCGCCGGGCCTCCTGCCGTTGCTGTTGGTCGAGCAGGGTGTTCAGACGTCGCAACTCGACGTTCTTGGCGGCCAGTCGGCGCAGTGCGAGCCCTATGGCCGCGGCCACGGCGGGCACGATCAGCGCCTGCACGACGACCACGGGCCAGGGCAGGCGTCCGCACACCCCACTGAGGGCGAGGACCGCGGCGAGCAGCGCACCGCCCCACAGGGCCGTGCGGCACCGTGCCCGGGCCGCGACGAAGACGAAGGCGACGGCGGGGACCCAGTAGTTGAGCGAGGGCTGGTATCCCGAGAGGAGGTACGCGGTGAAGCCCGTGGAGGTGACCACCAGGACGGGGAAGGGCCGGTTCTCCCGCCACGCGAGCGGCAGGGAGACTCCGACGGTCAGGAGGTGGCCCCACAGGTCGAACGGCCGCCAGGAGGCCGCGTGGTAGAACGCGCCGGCCAGCGTTCCGGCGACCGCGAAACCCACGGCCAAGGCGATGTCGCCGGTACGCGGTCGGCGGACCGGTCGTGGGCGGCGGGCCGGGGGCGCGGTCGTCCCGCCGTCGCGGGTGAGGCTGTCCAAGGTTCCGGCCCCCAGCGTGTGGTGTGGCGTACGGGGATGCGACCGGCCCCGGGCCTGGCTTGGGCCCGGGTGCCGGTCGCGGTGTTCCCGGCGTCGTTCGTTCGCTCGTTCGCTCGAAGTACTAGCCGAGGAGCATCTCGGTGGTCCAGTAGTTGACGGAGGCGCCGTTGTTGAAGGGCATCTCGTCAAGGAGTTCGACCACGGCGGGTTGGCCGAGACCTGCGCCCGACGGGCCCTGCATCTGCAGGGTGACGGTGTCTGTCAGGTACTCGTCCATAGGGGTGTCGCCGCCCCACAGAACCGTGTATGCCGATGTGCCCGGGCCGAGGGTGACAGCCGCCTTGGGCTTGGTCTGGTCGTCAGCGGCGATGTGCTGACGCGTTCCGCTGCGCTCGGACGGCGGACCGGGCCAGACGTAAGGGTAGGCGTGGACCCGGCAGGTCCTGTCGCCCGTGTTGGTCACGGAGAGGAGCGCGCTGAGCGGCGGGTCGCCCCGATCTCCCTTGTCGTCCACCGCCTTGAAGGTGAGGTCCACGATGTCGCAGGAGGGCGCCTTGCCGCCCTTGCCGCTCCCGCTGCCGGCGGTGCCACCACTGGTCCCCGTGCCGTCGCCACTCCCCTGCTCCGAGCCATCCGTCTCGCCGTCTCCCGTCTCATGCGGCGTGGCGGACGGGCTCTCCGCCGGCTTCACCGACTCCCCCGTGCCCGGTGAAGCCGACGGCGTGCTGCCGCCCGCTGCTTCCTCTCCCGTGGGCCCGCAGGCCGCGCAGGCGAGCAAAGCGGCGACTGCCGTGGCCCCGCGGAGGCGATTCCCCCGGCGAGGAGGTCGTGCGGCGTCGGAGCGGCGCGTGCGGATAAAAGTGTTCACGGTACCCCCGTTTCATGTCTTTCCCCGAGGCTAGGAGGGCTCGGGTGGGCACGCATTCGCCTGGGGGACACCGCGCGCGTCAACTTCCGCAGGTGGGAAGCCCGGTCCGTCAACCAGGGACTGATCCGGTTGTCAACCTCCGGTTTCCGGGTCGCACGTGTCGTCCGCCTGTTCCGCGCGTCGGATCCGCGTCCGGGCGTCATCGCTCACGCCGGGAACCCGCACGGCCCCGGGCGGCGAGGCACCGGGGCGGCGGGTCAGTCCTCGTCGTCCCTCAGTTTCGCCGCCACGCGTTCGAGCACGCGGAGGTCGTCAGGGGTGAGGCGGTCGACGAAGTGGCGCCGTACCGAGGCGAGATGGGCGGGGGCAGCCACTTCGAGGGTCTCCATCCCGTGGTCGGTCAGCACCAGGAAGCAACCCCGGCCGTCCGCGGGGTCGGGTTCGCGCCGCAGCAGGCCGCGGGCCTCCATGCGGGTGGCGTGGCGGGAGAGCCGGCTGCGCGACCAGCGCATCTTGGCGGCCTGGTCCCGCAAGGTGCTGGTGCGTCCGGGCAGCTCGGACAGGGTGCTGAGCACCTCGTAGTCGGGCTCGGACAGACCCACGTCGGCCAGGTCGCGCGCGGTGGCCGCCTGCACGGCGAGCACCATGCGCCGGTAGGACCTCCAGGCCCGTTCCTCGTCGTGATTCAGCCAGTTGACGGCTTCCGGCGACTCGTTCGTTGACATGGAACCAATTTACACCTAGATTTCATTTCCATGACAACGAAAACGATGCGCGTCCTGGTCCTCGTCTGCAGCACCCGTCCCGGCGCCCTGGGACCCGCGGTCGGCTCGTGGCTGACCGAGGCGGTCGGCGCACGCGCCGCCGAACTCGGCGTCGAGCTGGTCCCCGTGTCGCTGGCCGACCTCGCCCTGCCCTTCCTGGACGAGGAGCAGGAACCCGCCTCGGGCGTGTACGCCCACGAGCACACCCGCCGCTGGAGCGCTCTCGTTGACTCCGCGGACGGCTTCCTCGTGGTCACTCCGGAGTACAACTACGGGATGCCCGCCGCCTTCAAGAACGCGCTCGACTACCTGACCCGGGAGTGGGCGTGGAAGCCGATGGGCTTCGTCAGCTACGGCCACACCTCCGCGGGCACGCGGGCCGTGCAGCACGCCAAGCAGGTGGTGACCACCCTGCGTCTGGTGCCGCTCGGTTCCACGGTCGCGATACGCATCAACGACGCCGTCGAGGACGGGCGGGTCCGTCCGGCCCCGTCGCTGGCGGGGGCGGCGGTGGGCGTCCTGGATGAGCTCGTCCGCGTCTCGCACACACTGCGGCCGCTGCGCGAGAAGGCGCGCCCGGGTGTGCAGGCCGGTCCGCTGCCGGGTTCCTACCTGCGGCGGCTGACGCCCGAGGACGCCGGCGAGGTGACGGTGCTGCAGCGCTGCTGCTGGGTGGACGAGGCCCTCGCCAACGACAGCCTGGCCGTTCCGGCTCTGCGTGAGTCGCCGGAGCAGGTGGGCGAGTGGCTGGGGACCTGGCACGCCACCGGGCTGTGGCAGGACGGTCGGCTGCTCGGCATGGTCCGGGCCCGGCGGACCGGCGAGGAGTGGCACGTGGGGCGGCTCGCCGTCGCACCGGACCTGCGCGGACAGGGACTCGGCCGGTGGCTGCTGCGCGTCGGGGAGGGGCAGGCCGGACCGGGGTGCGACACCTTGGTGCTCCATACGGGCGCCCGCAGCGAGGGCAACATCCGCCTCTACCGCAGCGAGGGGTACCGGGTGGTGCCGGGCCCGGACGAGGACACCGTCCGTCTGGTCAAGGAGGTGCCCGGCCGGTCCTCGCGGGAGGAGGCCCCGGTGTCGGTCCCGGCCTCCGGTGTCCGGCCATGAGCATGATCGGGGAGTACGCGCGCCTGTCCCCGGGGAACTCGAGCGGGCGCTGGTCGGGTGCTCCGTCGGCGGGGGCGGATACTCCCGTCGGCGCAGCGGCGGTCGCCTGGCGGTGCCGGGTTTCGTGCGCTGGGGCAGAGTGCTGCGGGGGACTTGTGCGAGGAGCCTCTTGATGACGAAGAAGAACAGTTCTGTCGCGTCCGCGCCGCTGGCTCGGCTGGCCGTGGGCCTGGCGGCGCTCGTCTCCGCCCTTCCGACGGCGGCGACCGCCGCCGCGGAGGAAGTCGCGCCGCCCGTCGGCCGGGACCCGGCTGTGGTCTCCGACTGGATGCGCACCGCCGCCGACACGATCGCCGACGAGGTGGACGGCACCCCGCCGGACCGGGCGTTCTGGGAGGCGTACGCGGCGACCGCCGTGTACAACGCCGTGACCGGGATCGAGGGCCGGTACGCGTCGTACCGCTGGCGGGAACGCGGACCGCGCCACGCCTCCTCCACGGCGGCCGCCGCCGCGGCCGCCCACCGTCTGCTCACCCGCTACTTCCCCGCCTCGGCGGCCGGCCTGGACACCGCTCTGGCGGCCACGCTGGCGAAGATCCCCGACGGCCGGGCGGAGCGCGAGGGCGTCGCCTTCGGCCGGCGCGCGGCGGACCACGTCGTCGAGCTGAGGGCGAACGACGGCCGGGGCGCTCCGGTGTCCTTCGACCGGCCGCCGGCTCCGGGTGTCTGGCGTCCCGCACCGCCGGCGTTCGCCCCCTTCTCGAACGCCTGGCTCGGCCGGATGCGCCCACTGCTCCTCCGCTCCCCCGACATGTTCCGCCCCGGCCCGCCGCCTGCGCCGGGCTCCGCCCGGTACGTGCGGGACCTCGCCGAGGTCAGGGCGTTCGGGGCGAAGGACAGCACGCGGCGCACCCCGGCGCAGACCGACACCGCGCGGTTCTTCACCGAACTGGACCTCCCCGGCGCCCTGGGGGATCATGCGGCCCGGCACCGGCTGGACATCTCCGCCACCGCCAGGCTGTACGCCGCGGTGCACACCACCCAGGCCGACGCGATCGTCGCCGCCTGGGACGCCAAGCTGCGGTACGGCAACTGGCGCCCCATCACCGCCATCCACCGCGCGGACGAGGACGGCAGTCCCGCCACGTCGCCGGATCCCGGCTGGGAGCCGCTGCTCACGACGCCGGCCCACCCGGACTACCTGAGCGGTCACGCGACCACCGCGGGTGCGCTGACCGGCACCATGACCAAGCTGCTGGGCTCCGACCGGATCGACCTCACCGTCCACTCCACGCGTGGCGGCACGACGCGGCACTACGAGCACGCGGGACCGTACGACCGTGACGCGATCGACGCCCGGGTGTTCGCGGGCATCCACACCCGCACCGCCGACGTCGTCGGCAACCGCGTCGGTCACCGGATCGCCGACTGGGCACTCGACCGGTACTTCCGCCCGCTGCGCGGCCACTGAGCGACTGCCCGGTCGGTCTCGGGAGCTCCTCGAGGGCTCCTCAGGGACTTCGCGGGGACTGCGCGGGGACTGCGCGGGGACTGCTCGAACGCTTCTCGAGGGCTTGAGAGTTTCTCGAGGGCTTCAGGGGCGGCGTCGGTCGGGGCCGCGTCAGCCGCACCGACCGCGTATCCAGGCGTTCACGGCGCCCAGCCGGGTCGCGGCGACGGCGGGGTCACCGGTCATGGTGGGCTGGTCCACCTCGAAGTCGTGGCCCACCATGCCCGTCTCCTCCTCGACGACGCGGGCCACGAGGTACGCCGCCTCGGCCACGGCCCGCGCCGCGATCCCGGTGTGGGTGTAGGCCACCTCGACGTCGGCGCTGTCCCCGTAGTAGTCGAGTTGTACGCGCCACGGCAGACCGATCGTGTCGAGGGTGAGGCAACGGGGGTACTGCGCGGTCCCGACGGGCGATATCTCCCGCGACACCCGCGTGACGATCCGCTCCCACTCGGCCCACTGCGCGGGGGTGGGATGGAGCTCGGGCAACTCGGCGTCCGGGCCCAGCTCGGCGTTGCGCGCGTCGAGCGTCCCGAGCAGGGTGAGGCCCGGCCGGAGCCGCAGGAGCATGATCTCGTAGGTCACCCCGTCACCGTAAGGACGCGGCGGACCCGCACACCAGCGGATCCCTTCGGTGGGCGGCACTCTCTCCCACGATGCGCGTTCCCCGGGGCCTCCGGGCGCGTCCCCGGTTCAGCCGGTGTGCAGCACGCGGAAGCGTGCCGGTTGCGCCGGATCCCGGTCGGCGACCTGAATCGGTGGGTGGGCCCACTGCCAGACACCGGTTCCGGGGGCGCGGGTGAACCGCATCTCGCCGCGGGAGCCTTCGACCGCGTCCCGCGGCCAGGAGGCGGCGATCGCCGCGGGGTCGGCGCCGTGGGACCGCAGGAGGTGGGCGAGGAGGAGGCCGGTGTCGTACCCCTCGAAGGCGACGAAGGACGGCTCGGCGTCCAACCGCAGCCGCAGGGCCTGTTCGACCCTGGCGCCGAGCGGGCCGAGGCGTTCGGGCAGGTAGCGCAGGAACGGGACGCCGGCGCCGTCGTCACCGAGCAGCCGCGCCCATGAGGCGAACTCCGGCTGCCCCGCCGGGGCGCCGAGCAGCAGGCCGGCGAGGCGCCGGTCGCCGCGCACGGCCTTGACGACGGACACCGCGGGTTCGGGGTGGCCGAGCAGGAGCAGCAGGGCCGTCGACCGGCCCGCGGCGAGTGCGTCGCACACCTCCGCGGGCGTCAGTGCGGGCAGGTCGAGCGCGGTGACGACGCCGCCGCGCGCGGTGAGGTGGTCGTCGAGGATGCGGGTGCCGGCCCTCCAGTACGCGCTCGGTTCACGTACCACGGTGATCCGGCTGTGGCCCGCGGCGAGGAGGAAGTCCGCGTAGGTCCGCCAGCCGTGGGACTGGGGCGGGGCGAGGCGGGCGACGTGGTCGGCGCTCCGGTCGGTGAGCGCGTCGAGCACCGCGGAGGAACAGAGGAAGGGCAGGCCCAGGGCGTCGGCCCTGGCGGCGACGGCGCGGGCGACCACGCTGTGGTATTCCCCCACCAGCGCGGCGACGCCCAGGCCCGCCAGTTCGTCCACGGCCGCCACGGCACGCGCCGGATCCGCCGCGGTGTCCCGGACCACCAGTTCCAGCGGCCTTCCCCGGACGCCGCCGTCCGCGTCGACGTCCTCCAGGGCCAGTTCCAGCCCGGCGAGCAGGTGCCGTCCGGCCTCGGCCCAGCCGGGGCGGGACAGCGGGGCGAGCGCACCGATCAGGAAGGGAGCGGGGAGCGGTCGCGTCTTCTCCATGTGCCGGCCTCTCCCCTTGCGAAGTCGCGGTCGTGGGTGGGCCGATGGCCGCCGCACCCGTCACTACGGCGAGGACCTGGTGACTCCTCGCGCACACCGCATCGTGTCAGGCCGTGGCGACAGCCGGTGGGCGTTCCCGCAGGCCGGGGGCGAGGAGCAGGGTGACGGCGACCGACGCGGCGGCCGTCACCGTCATCGCCACGGCCGGCGTGGTGAGTTCGGCGAGGCTGCCGGCGAGCAGCGCGCCGACGCCCTGCAGGGCGAGCAGGCCCGAGAAGTGGAGTCCGAGGGCCTGCCCGCTCAGTTCGTCGGGTGTGAGCCGCATGAGGCGTTCCTGGAGCAGGAGACCGGCCGCGAAGCCGACGGAGGCGAGGGCGACGGCGGCCGCGGCGACGAACGGTCCCGGCTCGAGGAAGAAGACGAGGTAGGGGACGGCGAGCAGCAAGCGCAGAGGGGCGGCGAGGCGTTCGCGCCATCGCGGGGCGAGGAAGCGGCCGGCGAGCGTGTCCCCCACGAGCATGCCGAGGGCGCCGCAGGCGAAGAGCACCCCGGCGTGGTCGGGGGCGTAGGAGACGAAGAGGGACTCGCAGCCCACGACGAGCCCGTTCGGCACCCACAGCGCCAGGTAGACGTGGCGGCGGGGGGCCGAGGCCCAGAGGCGGGCGTTGGCGCGCCAGGTGGCGGCGACGGTGGGCCGACCGGTCGCCCGGGGCGGCCGGTCGGACAGGCCGAGGCGGCTGACGGCCGCGGCGGCCAGGTACAGCAGCGCGCCGACGAGCAGGGTGCCGCGCGGGGAGAACAGGGCGACGAGCAGGCCGCCGACGGCGTAGCCGCAGATCTGCAGGGTGCCGACCGCCATGTTGAGCACGGAGCGGCCCAGCAGGTAGCCGTCCTTGGTGAGGATGTCGTTGAGCAGTCCGGAGCGGACCCCGCCGCCGACGGATGCCACCAGCCCTTCGGCCGCCAGGACGGCGAAGATCGCCCACACCGGCAGTCCCGGGACGGTCTGGACCGCTGTGGCCAGGGCGAAGACCAGGGCCAGGCCGGTGGACGCGGCGCGCGGACGGAGACGGTCGGCCGCCGACAACAGCGTCGCTGCGCCGACGAGTTGGGCCAGTGACGGTCCGAACATGGCCAGGGCCGTGAGCAGCGGGGAGCCGGTGGCCGCATGGACCAGGGTGCCCAGGGCGAGCCCGGAGACCGTGGTGGCGGCCACCGACAGGGCGCTCGAGACGAAGAGCGGGGTGAACTCGGGGGCGCGGAAGAGTTCTCGGTAGGTGCGCATGGCGGGGAGTGTGTGCCCGAGCGACGCCGCGGTGTCAAACGCATTGCCCCACTTGCTACTTGACCTGGAGCGCGCTCCAGATCCGAGCATGGTCGGTATGAACGGCAACCGACCGCCCGTCGTACTGGGCACCATGGAATTCGGCACGCGCGTTGGCCCGGAGCGGGCCTTCGCGATCCTCGACGCCTTCGTCGCCGGCGGCGGCGTCTGGCTGGACACCGCCAACTGCTATGCCTTCTGGAAGGACCCCGACGGCCTCGGCGGCGCCTCCGAGCGGGTCATCGGGTCGTGGCTGGCGGCCCGGCCGGGCGCGCGCGACCGGGTGCGGATCGCGACCAAGGTCCGTCAGGACCCTCTCGTTCCGCACGTCTGGCCGGAGAGCGCCGAAGGGCTCTCCGCCCGCGCCGTCCACGCCGGGGTGGAAGGAAGCCTGCGACGGATGGGGGTCGACCACGTCGATCTGCTGTGGGCCCATGCGGAGGACCGCGGGACGCCGCTGGAGGAGACGGTGGGCGCGTTCGGCGAGCTGGTCGCGAAGGGGACGGCGCTGCGGATCGGGGCGGCGAACCACGCCGCCTGGCGGGTGGAGCGAGCCCGGTCGCTGGCTCGCGCGCAGGGCGTCGAGCCGTGGTCGGCCCTCCAGTTGCGGCACTCCCTGGTCCAGCCCCGCCCGCTGACGCCGGTGGCGGAGGGCGGTCACCGCATGATGACCGCGGAGGACCTCGACCTGGCCCGCTCGGAGGACCTCGCCGTGTGGGCGTACAGCGCGCTGCTGTGGGGTTCCTACGTCCGCGCGGACAAACCGTTCCCGCGGACCTATGATCACCCCGGCACCACCCGGGTGCTCGCCGTCCTCGAGGGCGTGGCCCGCGAGGTGTCGGCCACGCGGAACCAGGTCGTGCTGGCCTGGTTGCTGCGGCAGGGGATCGGTCCCATCGTGGGCGTGAGCCGGGTGGAGCAGATCGAGGAGGCGCTGGCCGCGCGCCGTGTGCGGCTGACGGACGAACACCTGGCGCGCTTCGCGGAGGCGCGGTAGCCCGCCGGAGCGGTCACCGAAGGAGCCCTTGATGACCACCCTCTCCCCCGCCGCGGTCGCCGACCGTACCGGGGTGTCCATCGACACGCTGCGGTACTACGAGCGGGAAGGGCTGATCGGCCCCATCGGGCGCTCCGCCGGCGGCCGCAGGGCGTACACCGAGGACGACGTCTTCTGGATCGGCCTCGTCACCTGCTTCCGCGAGGCGGGGCTCGGGATCGCCGATCTGCGGGAGTTCGTCGCCATCCTGCGCTCGGACCGCTCCCCGCAGGACAGGGTGGCCTTCCTCCGTGAGCGCCGCGCCGCCCTGGAGGAGCGGGTGGCCGCCCTGCACCGGGCGATCGGGGTCCTGGACGAGAAGATCAGCTACTACAGCCGAGCGGAGTGACCTGCTCGTGGGCGGGCAGGCCGCTCGGCCGTACTAGCGTGAGCGCATGACAGGTTGCGACGAGTGCGGTTTCGAGTACGACCTTTCGCTGGCTCCCTCGGTCCCGCGGCTCGCCCGGGAGCACGCCGGCGAGTACGCGGACCTGTTGTCGGCCGAGCCGTCCCTGCTGCGGCGACGTCCGGCGCCGGACGTGTGGTCGCCCCTGGAGTACGCCTGCCATGTGCGCGACGTCCTGCTGGTGCAGCGCGAACGGCTGCTGGCCGCGCGGCGCCGGGACACGCCCGTCGCCGAGGCCATGGGCCGTGACGAACGGGTCGAGCACGCCGGCTACGCACGGGAGCGGCCGGCCGACGTCGCCCGTCAACTCCGGGACGCGGCGCTGCTGTTCGGCGGAGTGCTGTACCTCCTCACGCCCGCGGACTGGGAGCGGACGCTGGTGTACACCTATCCCGCGCCCGAGGAGCGGTCGCTGTGCTGGGTCGCCGTGCACACGGTGCACGAGCTGCGACATCATCTGCTGGACGCACGCCGGGCGTTGCCCGGTGCGCCTCCCGGCGAGTAGGCCCGGCCGGGCCGAGCTGCTGGATGAAGTGCCGTACGCGATACGGTCGTTGGACGAGGGGGAGCACGTGGACGAAGAGCGCGCGTCGGTCCGTGTGCCGCGGACGGCCAGGGACCGGCTGACCGTGCGCTTCGGGCCGGGCGTGGCGCCTGGTGCGACGCCCTGCCGTCGCTGGTGGAGGAGCTTTCCGCACGCTGGGGCCTCGTGCCCGTGGAGTCGCTGGGCGGCGGCACGTCGCGGGTCGTCCGCTGCCTGCGGCGGGACGCCGGCACGACGGTCTGGCTGAAGGTCACGCCGGAGCTCGCCATCGCCGCGGAGGAGGCGGAGGCCCTGACCCTCTGGTCGGGCACGCCGTCGGTGGTGGACCTGCTGGAGCAGGACCTCGGCGCCGGCGCCCTCCTGCTCGCGGACGTCTCCCCCGCGCCGGTGACAGCGGACGGCCTCCTCGCGGCGCGCCTCTCCCCAGCGCCGGCGACGGCGGGCGGCGGGCCGCGCCTGCCGGAGGTGGCGGTGCTGCTCCGAGCGCTGCGGGAGGGCGTCCCAAGCCGTCCGCGGCGGTCAGGGCTGCGCCCGCTCGCGGACCGGATCGGGCTGCTCTTCACCCTGGCCGAGCGTCGCCTCGCCGCGGCGGACCGCCGTCCCGCGTTGGAGCCGGCGGTCCTGGAGCGTGCCCGCGCGGCCTGTCTCGCGCTGTGCGACACCGGCCCCGTGGGACTGGTGCACGGTGATCTCCATGCCGGGAACGTCCTGGCCGGGGCCGGGGCCGGCGGCCGACTGGTGGCGATCGATCCCCGGCCCACCTGGGGCGACCCGGACTTCGACGCGGTCGACTGGGTGCTGGACGGCGTCGCCGATCTCCCGGCGCTGGAGCGCAGGACCGAGCGGCTGGCTTCCCTGGTGCCCGGTCAGTCGGCGGACCGGGTCCTGGCCTGGTGCCGGGCACTCGCGGCCTTCGAGGCCGTCCCCGCGCTGTGCGCGGGGCGGGACGACGCCCGCACGCGCTTCCTGCGGACCCTGGCCGGACAGGTCGGGTCCGGAGAGGTCGGATGAGGTTCCCCGACGTGCCGCGCTATTCGCGCCGGCGCCTGCGGTACAACCGGGTTCCGAGAACGATCGCTATGCAGAGCCATATCGCCAGTACGAGACAAGAACTCCACGTGGCACGGACCGCTGTGCTGGTCTCCCGGGCGGCGTCCGGACCGACGCCGCGGCGTTCCCGGGCCCGCAGCACCCAGTTCCGCAGTGGGTTCCTGGTGATGCCCAGGTCGGCGGCGATGCTCCTGCAGGTCGACCCGGGTATGGACTCGAACAGAGCCACGGCATCGGCCTTGAACCCCCGCGAGTAGTCCTTCATCGCCACCGGCGATCTTCTCGTTTCTTCCGGATCAAGCAGATCCGGTATCAGCGTGTCCACCACTCGGGGGAGCCTCCGTTCGCGTGGCGATACGACGGTGTTCCTGATCGGCCAGTTCGGACAGGGACGTTGCCCCGCATCTGGTGAACAACGCTCTTGCTCGTTCGATCTGAGCACGTCCTTCGTATTGGCGGTCGACGACGGACAGTGCGATGCCGGCCGTCAGCCGGGCTGTGGCTTCGTAGAGCGGCATGCGAGCCGCGCAGAACGCGTCAGCCGCTTCGCACGCGGCCTCTGCCGCGGCCGGGTCCCCCTTGGCTAGGTGGATCTCAGCGCGGGCCAGCACAGCGAAACCGAACTCTCTGGGCGGCCGGTCGGGGCTCACCGCTGCCGCTGCGCGGTCGGCCCACAACTCAGCAGCCGCCACATTGCCCCGGGCCAGTTCCGCACCAGCCAGCAGCCGCAACCACAGAGGGCGCACAGGTGCTTCGAACGCCGGCATCCCGGGGCCGCCGCCTGCTTCGGTCATCCTGCGGACGCAGCCCACCGGATCACCGTCGAGCAGCAAGACATTGGCGAGCATCCCAAGGATGGTCGATCGGTGCCGGGCAGGTTCGGGACCGGCCTGCGTAAGCGACTCCTCGCAGATCTTCCGTGCTCCGGCGAAGTCGCCCCGCCACATCGAGACCGCCGCGTGGACCGCCTCGGCCAGTGAGCGCGGCTCGTCGCTGCCGACGAGGTACGCCGCCTCCAGTGCGTCGTCGGCGTACCTCGCTGCCTCGTCCAGATGCCCGCGCCACATCAAGACGTACGCGGAGGCGGCCAGGAGATCCGCAAGCATGAGGCTCTGACCGGTACGACGGGAAAGATCTATGCCCTGACGGAGGTGGCGCAGCGCCGGGTCGTAATGTCCCAGGAACATCTCCGTCCAGCCGACCGTGACAAGGGTGTCGATCCGGTCGGCCGGGTGTTGGTCATCGGTTTCGTCGATTGCCTCCCGGACCAGGCCCAGGCATTCGGTCGCTCGGGCGGAATCCCCGGCCAGAGTATGCGCCAGTGCCAGGAGGCCCCGGATCTTGGTGATCTGTGACGGATCACCGAAGGCTGTTGCCGAGTGCAGCGAGCGTTCGCCCCAGGCGACGGCCGTGGAGAAGTCCGCTGTGCGAAGCGCTACTGTCGCAACGCCCATCTGCAGCGCTGCGATCGTGGATCCCGGCAGGCCGGCAGGGTCATCCAGTTCCCGGGTCAGCAACGACATCGCCGCCTCGTACCGGCCGAGCTTCCACTCCATCGTGGCTCGAGAGACGGTCAGCCGAGCCCGCTCGTCCCGTGCCTGCGCAGGCCAGAGAGAAGCAGCCGTGCGCAGGACGTCGCGGCTCTCCACCAGGCGTCCGGCCATGCCCAGCGCATCAGCCTGCTGGAGCCACAGTTCGGGCCGGAGCCGACTCTGCTCGCCGAGCAGGCGCAAGCCCTCCTGTGTCCAGTGCGCGGCAGCGGCCGGTGCGATCATCATCACCTGGCGGGCAGCCCGCACGAGTACGTCGACGGCGTGTGCGTCTCCTACGCGCGCCGAACGCTGCACGTGCGACGCCTGCGCGGTCAGTGGTGCGTCGTGCAGTGCGAGGAAGTCCGCGGCACGGGCGTGCGCCTCGATCCGCCAGCCGGCGCCCGTCCCCTGGTACACCGCTGTCCGCACCAGCGGATGACGGAACCGGAATCGGCGCGTGGAGCCGACCTGGCGCACCAGGTCCCGTTCCGCAGCCTCGTCCAGGGCCGCGAGGGCCTGTGCCTCACCGGTGCCGGCCACAACTGCCACCACCTCGGCCTCGAACGAGTCGCCAAGCACCGCGGCCGCCTGTGTACAGACTCGCGCGGTGGCCGACAGACCTCCCAACTCCTCCAGCAGCGCGGCTTGCACCGGCTGCGGCAGATCGTCGGAGACGGGTACGGAGTCGACGGAAACCGCCGGCGGGTTCTTGCTCCCGATGCTCCGGGTCAGCGCCTCCAGGTAGAACGGGTTGCCGCCGCTGGCCTCGTACTGCCGTCGGTAACGCCAGTGATCCGGCCTGGCACCGCACAGTTCCGCTCCCTCGGCCGGGGACAGCGGGCCCAGCTCCACCCTGACAACCCTTCCCTCCCCATCTGCGCGGGCCAGTGCCGCGGCCAACCGCTGCGGGGTCTGTCTGGGGCGGTGGGCGAGGGCCAGGAGCAAAGGTGCCCTGGGCGGGTGCCGTACCAGATGGTCGATCAGCTCCGCCGTACCGTCATCCGCCCACTGCAGGTCGTCCAGGCAGAGGACGAGCCCGCCGTCGGCACTCAGCGTCTCCAGCAACGTCCGCACCGCCCGGTGGAACCAGTACCGCTCGACCGCCACGGGCTCCGACACGGTCGGGAGACGGTCACAGAGTGCAGGGAAGACCGTGCTCAACAGGGCGAACCCGCCGAACGATGATCCCTCCTGCGAGGGCCGAAGTAATTCCACCTGGCCGAGGTGATCGTCCAAAGCGTCCACGAACGCGCTGTAGGGAGCCCGGTCGAACTCCACACTGCGGCCGACCAACGACACGAAACCGCGCTGTCTCGCGCGTTTGCACAGTTCGTCGAGCAACCGTGTCTTTCCGATACCCGGATCACCAACCACCTCGAGCACACCTGGCGTACCGGCCAAGGCGTCCTCGATCGCACCGTCGAGGACCGTCAACTCCACCGTTCGCCCGACCAGGTGGCCCTGTGGCCGGGAATGCCGCGGTGTTGGCGGGGGAGGAAGGCCGACACCGTCCCGCGGGGAGCGCACCGGGCCGGGCTTGGAGGGCCGAAGCGGTTCGAGGGCGGGTGCGCATCCCGGAAGGCGCCGGCCGGGCGGGTGCACAGCGGGGTCGGCGGCTCGGACGTCCAGTGCCGGATCGCCGGTCAGGATCTGCTGATGCAGCTGCTGCAGTGGGAGGCTCGGGTCACAGCCGAATTCCTCGGCCAGCAACAGCCGTGTCCGCTCGTAGTGGCCGAGGGCATCGGCTGGACGACCACCGCGGTGGAGAGCGAGGATGAACTGGCCGGCCAGCCGTTCGTCCAACGGGTGTTTCTCCACCTGACCGGACAGCTCGGCCAACAGGCCGCTGTGGTGCCCGCGGCGGAGCCGAGCATCGGTGTGGTCCAACTCGGCCGCGACCCGTTCCCGATCCACGGCGGCACGGAGGACGTTGATCCACGGCGTGTCCAGCCCCGCGAAGGCATCTCCCCGCCAGAGGCCCAGTCCCTGCCCGAACAGGTCCGCCGCCAGCTCATCCTGCCCACTCCGCGCGGCCGCCCGAGCGCGAGCGACAAGGTCGTGGAAGCGGTGCAGATCCACTGCCGCCGCTTCGACGTCGAGGACGTACCCTCCGGATCGCCGGACGATATCCGCCCCGTCTGTGACCGCCAAAGCCTGCCGCAGACGGGAGACATAACCGTAGAGCGTGTTCCGGGCCCGCTGCGGAAAACGGTCCGCCCAGACGCGCTCGACGAGCTGGTCCACCGAAACCACCCGGTTCGCGTCCACCAACATGACCGCGAGCACACACCGCTGCCGGGCGTGACCGAGATCGATGATCCGTTCGCCCACACGCGCCTCGACGCTGCCGAGTACAGCGAACTCCACCGTCACCGCACGCCCCCAAGTCTTTGGCTCCCTGTCCTGGCATAACACCTTCGACCAGCCGATTCAATGTTTGTCCAAGGTTCGCCGACAGTCGGCCGAGCACCTTGGTCCAGGACAGAAACAGGGCGCCCGGAGGCACGGCTGCGGCAGGCATCCGGCCGTACAGCGGATGAACGTCCCGGCAAGGGGCCCCGCGGTGGAGTGCGGGCAGTTCCGTGCTGCCGCCCACCCAGCTGGTCCGTTCCCACTCGCACCATCGACATCCAGGAGGACTGCCATGGTCAATGGCATCACGTTCAAGGGCATTCGGCGGAATCTGGTGGTTGTAGCCGTCGCCGCCGGACTCAGCTTTTCCTTCGCCGGCTCAGCCCACGCGGCCGAAGGGTACGACTTGACCCCCACCACGGGGGATGTCGCAGGCGCCTGGGCACACGGCACCTGGTGGCAGGCGGCGAACGGCCGCTACCACCTCAAGGGCGAGCTGAAGGACACCGGAAACAACGACGGCAAGGGTGCCGCATTCAGGATCAAGGCGGTGTACAAGGACGGGGGGGTGCGCCGCGAGGAGGTGTGGAACTCTCTCGGCTACGGCAAGATCATGCCGATAGGCGAGTACAACTTCGCCTCCAACCTGAAGTACTGGGAACTTCAGGAGTGCATCCTGGTTCAGGACGGCAACTACATCCGTGTCGGATACTGCGCGCCGGGCGTTTTCACCCAGTACGTCTACTAGGACGGTCCAGGTCGCGCGGGCGGCCGACCGTGTGGTGCGGCCGCCCGCGCGACGGCTCCCGCATCCCGGCCCCCTGGACGACGTCGACGTCGACCGGCCAACTCATGTGCGTGTTGCGAACTCATAGCAGAGATGGCGTGACTCTGCTCTGCCTGTGCCGCGCATCGACAAACACGTATTCGCGAGCTTTCTGCTCAATCCAGCATCAGGGGATAAAAATGGAAAGTAGAAGAACGGTTCGAGCCGCTGTAGTGACTGCCGCCATGGCCCTGGCAGTCTCGGTGGGCGGCGCAGGCTCGGCCCAAGCAGCTGAGATCGAGTACTGGCCGGGCAAAGATGCCACGGTCGGATCCTGCAAGGGCTGGCTCAACAAGCGCACATCTGACGGCTACGTGCAGGCCGTCGCCCAGTCCTGGGGAGACGATTGCGCTTACTGGCTCGAGCGGAAGCGTCTGGGGACTGGCGGTTACGACTGGACACGAGTGTCCGACTATGTCGTAATCCACGTGGCGCAGAGTAAAACTGGATTCCACTGGAATGGAACGGACGCGGGATCCCGGGTCTGCGTATCGCAGAACCGCACCGATACCACCGTCTGCGGCGCTGGCGCCTGGTAAAGGGAGAGACGGGGCGTGCCGTGATCAGGGCACCCCGGCGGGCGCGCTCCGCTGACAAGGCCGGCAGCACGGAGGAGGCCCGCGCCGCCAGGCCGCGGGCCTCCTCCGTGCTGTGGGTGATACCTGTCGCACTTGTAGCACGCGTGCGACAGGTATCACGGTTGGTCAAAGTAGAGGCTCTTGAGCCAGGCGCTGTGTTCCTCGGCATGTCCCTCGGCCCATCGGCCCCACTGGTCGCCGAGGAGGGCGAAGGCGACCGTCATGGTGAGCGGCTCCTCGGGAGCCGGGGAAGCTGTCGGCATGCGGTCCGGTTGATAGGTCTTGTGAGTCATGCCGCGCACCATGACCTGTCCGATGCCCTACGTGGGGTCCAGCCAAGGTGAGCCCAAAAGGAGCAGTGGGACGATCTTTGAGGGGTGAGCCCCGTGCTCCGGGCCTACCACCGAGAGCTTTGCCCTGGCCTGGGTTCCACTGTTCCGATCCTCCTCCGAAGTTGACGCCGCGATCAGGTCTTGGGCGGGAAGCTCTCGTCGTGAATCTCCGTCGGCGAGATGCTGTGGGCGGGGAGGCACTCCATCAGCAGGTGGCTCCCCTGTCGGCCGACCGGGCGGAAGCCCGCTTTTGCCCAGGCCCGGATGGCACGGGTGTTGGACGCTTCGGGATCGACGGTCACCTGCGTCCAGTCCAGCACCGTATGAAGATGCTGGACGAGTGCGCGGGCGGCGTCCGGGCCGAGGCCTTTGCCCTGCGCCTGAGGTAGGAGGACCATATCGATGCCTCCCTGGCCGGGGCCGGCGGGTACGTACTGGACATAGCCGACCGGGATGGTCCGGGCGAGGATCAGGAAGGACTCCACGTCGGGGCGGCGTCTTCCCGTGTACTTCGCGGCGACTTCCTCACGGGTGAGAGGCTGTCCGCCCCAGTTCCGCACGAATTCGGGGTCGGCGAACCAGCCGGCGAGCAGTAGCAGATGCGCTTCGGTGGCCGGGATGAGGCAGGTCCGATCGCCTTCAATGACGCAGTTCCCCGACTTGCTGTGCATCGCTGTGCCTCCCGGCGGCCGTTCTTCCCGGTTCATTGTCCCGGAAGAGGGCTTGCTGGGTGGCCTGGAAGCGGTAGGACTCGGTGCCGGTCTGGATCAAGGTGCAGCGGAAGGCGATCCGGGCGGCGATGGCCGCGCTGAGCCGGGCGTCGCCGAATGTCTTGTCCCATTCGGTGAACGGTGAGTTCGCCAGGCCCGGACCTGCTCGCGGGGCAGGTCCTCGAGGACGAGCTCCTGCTCTTGAGCGACGGCCGGGACCGGCGCGGGGGCCGGGCGGGCGCGGGCACGACGACGGCACCGCGGTGGTCTGCCGTTCCATCGCCTCTGCGATCGCCGGGCCCCAGCAGGAGGACAAGACCAGGGACGGACTCCCCAAGTGGGAAGTCCAGGTCGCGGCCAGCCCGGCGCAGCGCTGCAACCCTCCGGTGGGGGGCGAGCGCCTAGTGGCAGCCGTATGCCCTGTCAGGGGAAGTTCCCGCCCCGTCGACGGCAGGAGCTCGTGACAACTGCAGTGCTCGGAGAGCACGGCCCACCGGATGGCCGAGTTCAACTGCCGGGAGAACATCTGGTCAACCGGGCCCGAGGCATGCTCTCAGTACCTCACGTGTGCGCGCTGGTGCGGGTGGCCGAACCCTGCGCCGTAAGCCACCCGTACCGGGGAACCGAGGACGGAGTTGATCCGGTCGATCAGGTGTTTGTCGATCAATAGTCCGTGATCGTACTGGTGCATGATTCGATGGTGAGCGTGAGGATGCCGGTGTCCGAGTCGAAGGCGACGGCGGTCCAACGGGCGGCTGTGGCTGGCCCGACCAGCTGCGGCCGGCGGGACAGCACTGCGGCAGCTACGGGATCCGCCCAGCCGCCCGTGGCGGTCACCAGCTCGTGGATCTTCACGCTCAACGGGGCCGGCCTGCGCCGGCCTGGGCGGGATCGTGAACGGCGAGCACGGATCGTGTCGGTGTGGGCTTGACCGCCGCGCGGCTTCACGGGCGTGCCGCAACGCGATACGCGCCATGTCGGGCTTACGCCAAGGGCAATTCCACCGTCAACGCTTTCTCCTTCGCTCTGCCGGCATTCGCACGTCATTCCCCGGCCCCGGCCGCACAGAGGATTCCTCCGACGACCAACAGCCAGCCGACGAGGCGGTGGGCGAGGGCGTGGGAGCTCCGGACACGCTCACCCGCGTCGCTGCCGAAGACCTCCGCCCATTTCCGCGCGCCGCCCAGGGCGGAGAACAGCCCCATGAGGACCAGTGATATCCCGACGCCGATCCGCATGACCGATACCTCCCGAGCCGTCGCGAGACGGCCGCTCCCCGGGTGTCATGGCATTGAGGGTGCCCCCGGAATTCCCGTTGAAGCCAGGCCGGTACGGACGGTGATCGCCGCGGCCGGTGTGCCTTCCCGGGCGGGGCGCGGGCGGGCGTCGGCGCGCCTTCCGTACCCTGGCCGCATGCGCACGCGTCCCACCTTGAGCTGGACCCCGCCCGACGACCTGCCCCCGGGCACCACGGATCCGGGACCGGTCGTCGACGCGCTGCGCGCCGGCGGTGTGCTGGTCCTCAGCGGGGCGGGCATCTCCACCGAGTCCGGCATCCCCGACTACCGGGGCGAGGGCGGCAGCCTGAGCCGCCACACCCCGATGACGTACCAGGACTTCGTCTCCGACCCGCAGGCCCGGCGGCGCTACTGGGCGCGCAGCCATCTCGGCTGGCGCACCTTCGGCCGCGCCCACCCCAACGACGGGCACCGGGCCGTGGCGGCGTTCGAGGAGCAGGGGCGGCTCACCGGGGTGATCACCCAGAACGTCGACGGTCTGCACCAGGCCGCCGGCAGCGAGGCGGTGGTGGAGCTGCACGGGAGTCTGGCCCGGGTGGTCTGTCTCTCCTGCGGCACGCGGAGCGCGCGTCGTGAGCTGGCCGAACGGCTGGAGGCCGTCAACGCGGGGTTCGCGCCGGTGGCCAGTGGGCTGAACCCGGACGGCGACGCGGATCTCAACGACGAACAGGTCGGCGACTTCCACGTGGTGCCGTGCACGGTCTGCGGCGGCGTCCTCAAACCTGACGTGGTCTTCTTCGGGGAGAACGTGCCGCCGGAGCGGGTGGAGCACTGCCGCCGCCTGGTGCGGGAAGCGACGTCGTTGCTGGTCCTCGGGTCGTCGTTGACGGTGATGTCCGGCCTCCGGTTCGTGCGGCTGGCCGCGCAGGAGGGCAAGCCGGTGCTGATCGTCAACCGGGACCCGACCCGCGGCGACCGTCTCGCCCTCACCCGCGTCGCGCTCCCGCTGGGGGCGACCCTCACCGCCGTGGCGGCGGAACTCGGACCCGCCGGGGCGCCGGACGAGGTCTGACGGCACCGGCGAGGTTCGTCCGGAGGCGGAGGTTGACCTTCACCCTGGGGAAAGCCACAGCATCGGGAGGGCCGGGCGCGAGGCGTCCGGTACGAGGAGGGGGCTGTCATGGAGGCACGGGTGGAGTCGGAGCTGCTGACGATCGGGGCGTTCGCGAAGGCGTCGCGGCTGTCGCCGAAGGCGCTGCGGCTCTACGACGAGCTCGGTCTGCTGGCGCCCGCGCACGTCGACCCGGTGAACGGCTACCGGTGGTACGCGCCCGAGCAGCTGGAACGGGCCCGGCTGGTGGCCTGGCTGCGACGGCTCGGCATGCCGCTGGCCCGCATCCGGCACGTGTGCGCGCTGGAGGCCGGGCCGGCCGCCCGGGAGGTCCGCGCCTTCTGGGCCCGGGTCGAGACCGAGACGGCCGCGCGACGGGACCTGGCGACCTTCCTCGTCGACCATCTGCAGCGGAAGGACCCTGCCATGTCCACGAACATCTCGACGGCCGCCGAGCCCCTGGGCATCCGATACGCCGCCCTGTCCGACAAGGGCCTGGTCCGCGAGAGCAATCAGGACGCCGTCCACGCCGGCCCCCGGCTGCTGGCCGTGGCCGACGGCTACGGCGTCGGCGGAGCGCCCGCCAGCACCGCGGCCCTCGGGGCGCTGCAACGGCTGGAGAGCGACGGCGTGCCGGCTGCCGGGCTCCTCGGCGTCCTGGAGGACGCGGTCGAGCAGGCCGAGGAGGCGGTCCGGGCGGCCGTCGGGAACGGGGCGTCCACCGCGGGCGAGGGCGTCGTCGCGGGGACGACGCTGACCGCCATGCTGTGGACGGGCTCGCAGCTCGCGTTGGTCCACATCGGCGACTCGCGCGTCTACCTGCTGCGCGACGGCGGCCTGTTCCAGATCACCCACGACCACACCATGGTGCAGTCCATGGTCGACGAGGGGCGCCTGAGCCCCGAGGAGGCGTCCTCGCACCCGGAGCGGTCGCTGCTGGTGAAGGCGCTGGGCCCGGGGGCGGACCACTCCCCCGACATGCGCCTGCACGACGCACGGCCGGGTGACCGGTACCTGTTGTGCTCGGACGGCCTGTCCACGGTCGTCGCGACCGCGGAGATACGCCGGGTGCTCACCCAGGTCGAAGACCCGGAGCAGGCGGTGCGTGATCTCGTCGCCCTGGCCAACGCGGTGGGCGGACCGGACAACGTGAGCTGTGTGGTGGCCGACGTCTTCGGGCCGGAGCGGGCCTCGGCGTGAACGCGGGCTGCCCGCCCCGCCGTGTCGACGGCGGGGCGGGCAGCCTTCTGTGCGGCGCCGGTGTCAGGACAGCGGCGGGTAGGCGTTCTTGACCAGCTCCTGGAACTGGGCCGAGAACCACTTGCCGGACAGCGGCGCGTTGGGCAGCGCCCCGGACATGCTGTTGCCGTTGCGCGCGTTGCCCGTGTAGGTCGGGTCGCACATCCGGTCGAAGCCCTTGCCCTCGTCGTTGTCGATGAGCTGGCTGGCGCCGTCGGACTCACCCGGGGGCTTCATCCAGACGTAGGCGTCGATGCCCGGCTCGGGGTTGGCCTTCGGACGCTCGCCGAGGCCGGCACCGGACTGGTTGCACCAGTTGCCGAGGTGGATGCGCCGATCGACGCGACCACCGTTCACGTAGGCGTCGACACTGGTCGTCGGGCCCGCGGCGGTCGGACGGGCGGAGCCGCCCCAGCCGTTACGGGAGGTGTCGATCAGGACGCCGATGTTGCTCGGGAAGCCGGCCGAGATCGCCTTGTCCCGCAGCATCTGCGCGTAGGTGACCTCGTCGACGGACTGGTTCCAGTCCACCCACTTGGACTGGCGCACGGACGTGCCGTTCACCGAGTCGGTGACCTTGAAGTACGGCTCCTTCAGGGCGCTGTAGTTGGCCGTGTTCACGATGAAGCCGTGCACGTTCGACAGCTGGGCGCCGTCAGTGGTGGCCGTCGTCTTGAACAGGTCGACCGTCGGGCCCAGGTTGGTGTCCCAGCCCAGCCACCCGTGGTGTCCGGCGTCCACGTAGTTGTAGACGTTGGGGATGGCGCCGAGCGTCTTGAGCGCGTAGGCGACACCCTTGACGTAGTTCCCGTTGCTCTTCATGGTGTCGCACATGGCCACCGAGGTGTCACGGCCGGACACGTTGGTGATCAGGTTGGGCAGCGAGTCGACCTCGATCGTCGTGACGATCCGCAGGCTCGCGTACTTCGGGTCCTTGAAGATCGCGGCGATCGGGTCGATGTACTGCGTCTTGTACTTGTCGATCTCCGTCGGGCCGAGCTCACCGTTGGAGGCCAGGGCCGAGCAGTCACGGCCGGGCAGGTTGTAGATCACGAACTGGATCGCCAGTTCGCCGGAGCCCTTCTGCTCCAGAGCCTTGTCCAGGTGGGCGCGGACGCCCATCGCTCCGTTCGCGCCGTTGATGGCGGCGATCCGGTCCACCCAGACGCCGGTGGGCTGGTTGGAGACCTTGGAACCACCCGGCTCGGCGGCCGCCTTGGCGGACCAGTCCGGGTTCACGTACCCCTTGGCGCCGGCGTACGGGTTGTCCACCTTCTGGCCCGGAGGCTGGGAGGTGGGCGGCTGGCTCGTCGGAGGCTGGGAGGTGGGGGGCTGCGAGGTGGGGGGCTCGCTGGTCGGCGGCTGGCTCGTGGGCGGCTGGCCGTCACCGGTGTCACAGGCCGCGCCGTCGAGCGTGAACGCCGTGGGCGCCGCGTTGGTGCCGCTGAAGGTGCCGTTGAAGCCGAAGCTGACCGAGGCCCCGCTGCCCAGCTGGCCGTTGTACGACTCGTTGGCAGCGGTGACGGCGGCGCCGCTCTGGGTGATCTTGGCGTTCCACCCGTTGGTGACCTTCTGGTTGCCGGCGAAGGACCAGCCGACCTTCCAGGAGGACTTCGCGGCCGAGTTGTTGGTGAGGGTCACGTTGGCGGTGAACCCGCCACTCCACGAGCTCTGCACCTGGTACTTCACGGTGCAGGCCGCGGCGGCTGCGGCCGCGGTCGAGGGCTGCATGGCGGCGGCCACTCCCCCGGCCCCCGCGACCATCGCGAAAGCTGAGAGTAAGGCTGTTCTGGTACGGCGCATCGTGTGCGGGTCTCCTTGTCCGTGCGGTTCGACTCCGCCCGGCATCCGGGAGCACGCCGCGTCACGCCGGGGGGCGGGAACACGGGACTTTCGCATCTGAGCGACTCCTGGCGGGCCGGACACGTACAGGCGGACGTGTCGACTGAAAACGGAATCGCTCCCACTGGTGCTACGGACGTTAGCGTCAACTCCTGTACGCGTACAGATGAATGACGGGCCTTTTTCCCGCCGGCTTCCGCAAAGTGTCTTCGAATATTTTCGTTCCCTCCAACACCTTGACCACTCCCATCACCACCCACACCATGGGAGCGCTCCCACTGGTGCACGACCCCCACACGGTCCCCCACGGGCCATCCGCACCCCCCATGCAAGGAGTGATGCGCGACCGTCTTCGATTCGCCCCGAGCACCACCCCCCACCAGCTCGTTTCGATGAAGGGACCCGCATGTCCGCCCTGTTGTCCAGGCTTCGCGCGCTGCACCCCGCACTGGCCGCGTTGATCCTGACAATCGCTTCGCTGACCTCGGTCGGTCTTGCGTCAACGTCGGCGCAGGCCGACACCCTGATATGCGACCAGTACGGCTCCACCACCATTCAGGGCAAGTACGTCGTACAGAACAACCGCTGGGGAACCAGCGAGCAGCAGTGCATCAATGTGACCAGCAGCGGCTTCCAGGTGACCACGGCCAACGGCTCCGTCCCCTTCAACGGCGCGCCGAAGTCGTACCCGTCGATCTACAACGGTTGTCACTACACGAACTGTTCGCCGGGCACGAACCTGCCCAAGCAGATCAGCACCATCTCCAGCGCTCCGAGCAGCGTGTCGTTCAGCTACGTCTCCAACGCCGTGTACGACGCGGCCTACGACATCTGGCTCGACCCGGCGCCCAAGAAGGACGGCGTCAGCGCCACCGAAATCATGATCTGGTTCAACAAGGTCGGCTCGGTCCAGCCGGTCGGCTCCAAGACCGGTACCGCGACGGTCGGCGGCCGGACCTGGGACGTCTGGGAGGGCAACAACGGCGGCAACGACGTCATCTCCTTCGTCGCTCCTTCGGCGATCAACAGCTGGAGCTTCGACGTCATGGACTTCGTCAACAAGGCGATCTCCGAGGGCCTCGCCCAGCGGTCCTGGTACGTCACCAGCGTCCAGGCCGGCTTCGAGCCCTGGCAGAACGGCGCGGGTCTGGCCGTGAACTCCTTCTCGTCCACGTTCAACTCGGGCACGTCCACCCCGCCGCCCACCGACCCGACCACGCCGCCGCCGACCAACCCGAGCGGTTCCTGCAAGGTCACCAACACGGTGAGCTCGTGGCCGGGTGGCTTCACCTCCAACATCACCGTGACCAACACCGGCTCCACGGCGATCAACGGCTGGAAGGTCGGGTTCACCCTGCCCTCCGGGCAGACGGTCACCAACGCGTGGAACGCCACCGTCTCGCCGAACTCCGGCGCGGTGACGGCGACCAACACCTCGTCCAACGCGCAGATCGCGGCGGGCGCCAGCCAGTCGTTCGGCTTCCAGGGGACCTACTCCGGGTCCTTCACCAAGCCGGGCTCCTACACCCTCAACGGCACGGCCTGCACGGTCGGCTGACCTGAGGACGCTCGTCCCTCCCCGGCCGGGGCTCGCACCACGCCTGGCGTGGTGCGAGCCCCGGTCTTCCTCGCGCCCTCGGCGCTCGGCCTGCCGGACCCGGAAATGCGTCGACCGGTGCCGCCCCTCCCCCTTACGCTGTGCGCCTTCCCGCTGATCAGGCGGGTTCGGGGGCTGGAGAGAAGCGGAGAGTGCGGATGAGTGACGGGCGGACCGGGACGCGGATCCATCTGATCGGCGGTGGCCGGGACGAGGCCTTCGTGCCGGCGCTGTACGGGCCGTTCCTGCAGGACGCCGGGGAGGGGGCCCGGGTCGGCGTTCTCCTGGTGGACGAGGGGGACGGTGACGGCGCGACCCAGTTCGAGCGCTTCGCCGGTGTGCTGAACGCGAGCGGGGCGTGCGTGCCCGTGCCGCTGCTGGTGCCGATCGGCGAGCGTTTCGACGCCGCGCTGCTGGACGGAGTCGACGCGCTGTTCGTGGGCGGCGGGCTGACCCCCGCCTACCAGGAGGCGCTGGCCGACTGCCGTAAGGCGCTGGCGGATGTGCTGTGCGAGCGCGGCATGCCGTTCGTGGGGTTCTCCGCCGGAGCGGCCGTCGCCGCCCGCGACGCGGTGGTCGGCGGCTGGCTGGGCGACGGGGTGCCGGTGTGTCCCGAGGACACCGCGGAGGACCTGGAGGAGGTCGAGGTCCGGCCCGGACTCGGTCTCGTGCCCTTCTCCGTCGACGTGCACGCCGCGCAGTGGGGCACGTTGGCGCGGCTGGTGTCGGCGGTCGGGCGGGGGCTGACCACGTCCGGGGTCGCCCTGGACGAGAACACGGCGCTGCGGATCACCGCGGAGCCGGGCGCGGCGGCTCCCGTGGCGCGGGTCGACGGCGTCGGCCGCGCCCACCTGGTGCGCCGCGAGGCGGACGGGGACGGCGTCGTGGTGCGTTCCTACCGTGCGGGGGCGGTCGTCCCCGCCTGGTGAGCGTCGTTCCCGCCAAGCCGCGGCGCCCGGCCCGTCCGGGCGTCCCGGCGGGCAAGGCGTCGCGGCGGGCGGGGCGCCGCGGCACGGCGACTTTCGGACAGCTCTCCCCACCCTCCCGCCCTGTGGGCGACCAGGTGTTGCCTGCGGGGAGTCGATGGTCTTCACTCGTCAACGCCCGGCGACCGGACCGAGAGGGTGACCTGGGGTGGACCACCACGACGAGCAGATCGCCCAGGGCCGCCGTCTGCTCGTGGCCACGCCGGACGCCGGCCTCCGGCGTTCCCTGACCGGCCGCCTGGGCGCTTCGGGCCACGCGGTCGAAGCGGTGGCGACGGGCGCCGAGGCGGTGCGTCTGCTGGGGCAGCGGCGCTTCGATCTGATCGTCATGGACGTGGACATCCCCGACCTGCGGGACCTGTCCCGTCACCGTCCCACGCTGACCGAGCGTCCGCCCATCCTCTGCGTCGCCTCCTGCGAGTCGCTGGACCAGCTGGTGCCCGAGATCGGCACGGGGGTGGCCGACTACGTGACCAAGCCGTGCCGGGCCGCCGAACTGCTGGCGCGCGTCCAGGTCCTGCTGCGGGCGGCCGGCCCCGCGCGCGGACCGGTGCTGCGCTACGCGGACCTGGTCCTCGACGAGGTCGTCTACCAGGTGTGGCGCGGCGACCGGCGCCTGGAGGTGACGGCGGCGCAGTACCGGCTGCTGCGGCACCTGCTGCTCAACGCCGGGCGGGTGCTGTCCAAGGAGCAGCTGGCCTGGCAGGTCTGGGGCGAGTCGCGCCCGGCCAACACCGTCGAGCGGCTGATGTCCCGGCTGCGGGTGACGGTCGACCGCGCCGAACCCGCCCTCATCCACACCCGGCGCGGCTTCGGCTACTGGCTGGGGGAGGCCGGAAGCGGCATGTGACCCGCGTCACGTCAGGCTTCTGTCAGGTTGCCGTCCGCCAAGGGTCAGGTGGCTCTGTTTGCATGCGCCTTCCGATGTT
This sequence comes from Streptomyces sp. NPDC002734, assembly GCF_040295685.1. Classification (NCBI taxonomy): domain Bacteria; kingdom Bacillati; phylum Actinomycetota; class Actinomycetes; order Kitasatosporales; family Streptomycetaceae; genus Streptomyces; species Streptomyces sp. NPDC002734. Next base: position 19,356 of record NZ_JBEOVU010000017.1, on the reverse strand, counting down.
TCCGTCATCCGGCGCCCGCCGTGGCGCCCGGGACGACGCACCGAGGAGGCCCATGTCCGAGACGCCGCAACCTGCCGGCCCCGTCCCCGACTACCCCATGGAGCGGGAGGCGCGGTGCCCGTTCGCCCCGGCCGCGACGGTACGTGGGATGACCCGCGAGGATGCGGTGGGCAAGGTGCGGATCTGGGACGGCAGCACGCCGTGGTTCGTCACCCGGCACGCCGACCAGCGCGCCCTGCTCAACGATCCCCGGCTGAGCATCGACGAGAAGCGTCCTGGCTATCCGCACATGACGCGCAGCCGCGCGGCGAGCGCCCCGCACCACCCGGCGCTGATCACCAACACCGACCCGCCCGAGCACACCAGGCTGCGCCGCACCGTCAACGCCCCCTTCATGGTCAAGCGGGTCGAGGCGCTGCGGCCCCGCATCCAGGAGGTCCTCGACGGGCTGATCGACGACATGCTCGCGGGGCCGAGGCCGGCCGACCTGGTCCAGGCGATTGGACTGCCGGTGCCCACCCTCGTCATCACCGAGATCCTCGGCGCGCCCTACGAGGACCACGAGTTCTTCCAGACCACCAGCCATGTGCTGATCAGTCACGACTCCACGCCCGAGGAGGCGCAGGAGGCGGGCCGCGCGCTGGGCGGCTACCTCGGGGACCTGTTCGCCAGGAAGATGGCCTCGCCCGGCGACGACGTGATGTCCGAGATGGCGGGGCGCGTCAAGGCCGGGGAGATGTCCCCCGAGGAGGCCGTGACGATGTCCACCGCGATCCTCATCGCCGGCCACGAGACCAGCGCGAGCATGATCTCGCTGGGCACCCTCGCCCTGCTGCGGAATCCAGGCCAGCTGGAGCTGCTGCGCGAGCACGGCGACGACCCGCGGTTCGTCGCGGGCGCGGTCGAGGAGCTGCTGCGCTACCTGACGATCGTGCACTCGGGGATCCGGCGCATCGCGGAGGAGGACATCGCCGTGCGCGACACGGTCGTCAAGGCCGGGGACGGCGTCATCTTCGAGCTGGCCGGGGCGAACTGGGACCCCGAGGCGTTCCCCGAGCCGGAGCGGCTCGACCTGCGCAGGCCGGCCCGGCATCACCACGCGTTCGGCTACGGCGCCCACCAGTGCCTGGGCCAGTCGCTCGCCCGGGTCGAGCTGCAGGTCGTCTACGGCACGCTCTACCGGCGGATTCCCACGCTGGCGCTCGCGGTGCCCTTCGAGGAGGTGCCGTTCGCCATGGAGGGCGTCGCCTACGGCCTCAGGTCCCTGCCGGTCACCTGGTGAAGGAAGCAGACGTCATGACCCTGTACATCGAGTTCGACGAGCCCCGGTGCGTCGCGGCCGGCCAGTGCGCGATGGTCGCGCCCGCCGTGTTCGACCAGCGTGACGAGGACGGTGTCGCGGTCGTCCTGGACCCCGAGCCCGGTCCGGAGCACCACGACGAGGTCCGTGAGGCGGCGGCGGTGTGCCCGGCGGCCGCCCTGCGTCTGGTGGAGCGGTGAGACGGATCGTCGTCGTGGGCGCCTCGGCCGCGGGTCTCACCGCGGCCGAGACGCTGCGCCGTGAGGGCTTCGCGGGCTCCCTCACCCTGATCGGTGAGGAGCCGCACGCCCCGTACGACCGTCCGCCGCTGTCCAAACAGGTCCTCGCCGGCGCGTGGGAGACGGGGCGGCTGTCGCTGCGGACCGAGGAGGCGCTGCGGGCGCTCGAGCTGGACCTGCGGCTCGGCGCCGTCGCCACGGGCCTGGACACCGCCGCGCGGGTGGTGCGTCTGGGTGACGGCGGTGAGGTCGGCTACGACGGTCTGATCGTGGCCACCGGCGTCCGGCCCCGTCGGCTGCCCGGCGGCGGCCGGGTGCTGCGGACCCTGCGCGACGCCCTGCAGCTCCGTGAGCGACTGGGTGCGGGCAGACGGCTCGTGGTGGTGGGCGCCGGCTTCCTGGGCGCCGAGGTCGCCGGGGTCGCCCGTGGACTGGGCTGCGAGGTGGTGCTGCTCGAGCCCGCCCCGGTCCCGCTGGCCCACGCCGTGGGAGCACGGGTGGGAGAGGTTCTGGCCGCGGCGCACCGCGAGCACGGCGTCGACCTGCGCACCGGTGTCGCCGTCACCGAGGTCGTCGGCGGCGGGGTGCTGCTCGCCGACAACTCCTCGGTCGAGGGCGACGAGGTGCTGGTGGCGATCGGCTCGCGGCCCAACACCGAATGGCTGGAGGGCAGCGGCCTCGAGGTCGCCGACGGGCTCGTCTGCGACCGGTTCAGCGAGGCCGCACCCGGCGTCTACGGCGCCGGGGACGTCGCCCGCTGGCACAACCCTCTCTTCGGGACGTCGATGCGGATCGAGCACCGCACCAACGCCGCCGAGCAGGCCATGGCGGCGGCGCGCAACCTGCTCCGACCGCAGGCCCGGACGGCGTTCGCCCCACTCCCCTACTTCTGGTCCGACCAGTACGACATGAAGCTCCACGCGTACGGCCACCTGCGGGGTCACGACACCGTCGAGATCGCCGAGGGCGACCTCGGGCAGCGGCGCTTTCTCGCCGCCTACCGCGCGGAGGGCCGCCTGGTCGGGGCCCTGGCGGTCGGCATGCCGCCCAAGGCGGTCCGCCCCTGGCGGCAGGCGCTTCTCGACGGACCGCGCAGCGAGCACCTCGACGGGCATCTCGGCAGCGCTCCCGGCAGGCATCTCGTCAAGGAGGAACACTGACCGAAGCCGACGTCGTGGTGGTCACCGGAGCGGGCGGGATCGGCTTGGCCGCCGGCCGGCGCACCGGCAGCGGCCGGACGGGGCTGAGGGGTGGGTTCGCCGGATCGCCGGATCGTCCGAGTGGGTGGAACCGGCCGAATTCGGCCCGGAACCCGCTCCCCCGGTCTTTCGGTCACGGCAGGCGGGCAACACGTACCGCATGACGAAGCAACCACGGTTCACTCTGTCCGCCACCACGCTCGACGCTCCCGACGTGAGCGAACTCGCTGGCTTCTACCACGAGTTGCTCGGGTGGTCCATTCGCAGGGAGGAGAGCGACTGGATCGAGCTCGCGGCGCCCGGCGGAGGCGCCGCGTTGTCGTTCCAGACCGAGTCGCGGTTCACCCGGCCCGTGTGGCCCGCCGGCCCGTCCGACCAGCAGATGATGATGCACCTGGACATCGAGGTGGACGACCTCCCCTCGGCCGTCGACCGCGCGCTAGCCCTGGGCGCGAAGGAGGCGGACTTCCAGCCGCAGGACGACGTACGCGTGCTGATCGACCCCGCGGGCCATCCGTTCTGCCTGTACGTCCCCGACGGCGGGGAGTGACACGGTTCCGGCACCGTGAGGGGAGGGCCCGCTCCGTCGGGCCCTCCCCTCACCGACGGGTCACTCGAAGAACTTCAGGCTCCACCCGGTGTCGGTGTTGGGGCCGGGGACGTTGGCCCTGCTGTAGGCGGTGTTGCCCCACCAGCAGAAGCTGCCGGTGTACCAGTACCGGTTATCCCAGGCGTACGGGGTGCCCTTGGGCACGGCGTGGAACATCAGGGGGAACGTCGGCCCGGCCGGCGGGCTGGTGGCGATGTCCCCGTCGAGCAGCACGAAGGTGTGATGGCCCGGGCCGTTGACGTGCAGCGTCGGGTCCCAGCCGGCCATCATGGTCGCCCGGTTGGACCCGAACAGGCAGCCGTTGGACTTGTACCAGTCCCAGACGTAGGTCGGGTCGCCTCCGGCCCGCAGCCGGAGGTCGGCCAGGCAGTACTGGTCGCTCCAGCTGCCGTTGGCGGAGTAGACGATGTGCAGCTGCCCGTTGGGATCCTTGATCGCCTCGGGGCTCTCGTTGATGTACGGGTTGCCGACCACGCGCTCCCAGCTCTCGCGGGGCTGGGAGATCACGTACCGCCCGCCGGTCGGGGTGGTGGGGCTGCTCATCCGGGCGATGTAGAGGTTCTGTTCGACGTTGGTGTCACCCGCCCAGCCCGACCAGACGAACCAGCGCTGCCCGTTGAAGGTGAACAGGGTGCCGTCGATGGCCCACTTGTCGTCGGGCAGGGCGAGCTTCGTCTCGCCGCTCCAGCCGCTGTCCGGGGAGGCCGAGCTGATCACGTACATCCGGTGGGCGGATCCCCGTCCCGCGGTGAAGTAGATGTAGTAGCGGCCGCCGTCGCGCACGATCTCGGGCGCCCACACCTCACCGAGGTTCCGGCTGTCCGACCAGACCTGGCGGGGCGTCGCCGAGGCCAGCGCGCCGGTGGAGGACGCCTGGCGGACGGCGATGCCGGCGCCGGTCGACTGCACGGAGATGTAGGTGCCACCGACCCGCAGGACACTCGGATCTGCGGCGCGGAGGCTCGTCTGGCCCGCCTCGGCGGGCCCGGCCGACGTCAGCGACAGGGTCAGGGCCAGGAGCAGGGCCAGCGCGAGGGCGGCCGCTGCGGACGCACGGTGAAGTCTCATGCCGTCTCTTTCCGGTGGGGGGCGGGGACGAGCAGCGTTTCCGCCGATACCTACCCACCAGAAGGGCGTGCTCATGTCATCTCACTCGCCACGGCCCGGTGCGGGCTCTGCGGTGGCGCGACGACGGGGCCGCGACCCGGCCGACCCTGGACGCCGACACCGCGCCTTGGCGCGACGCGATCGGCGGGTCGTGGCCGGGAGCGGACCGCCACCGCACGGGACCGGCCGCGGTCGGCGACGCACAGCGGTGCGCGTGGGTATCGTCACGTCATGCCTGAACTCATCGCGCCCACCGCGGACTTGCACGCCGCCTGGCTCCAGGCACATCACGAGTGGGGTCCGGGCCCCCACGAGGACGGATTCGGCCTGGAGCCGACCGACGAGGTGGAGTCGCCGGCCGGCTTCGCGGCCTGGCTGGCGCGGATGGCCGACGAGTCCTTCCCGGCCGTCGGCCCCGATGAGGCGGCGCGGACGGTCTGCGTGTACCGGTGGATCGTCGAGGACGGACAGGTGCTCGGCGGCATCGCGCTGCGTCAGGGTCACGACGACCACATCCTGCAGTTCGGGCACATCGGGTACGGCATCCGGCCGTCCTCACGCCGTCGCGGACTGGCCGGCTGGGCGCTGGGCCGGATGCTCGGCGAGGCGTGGAAGCTGGGGATGGAACGCGTCCTGCTGGTCTGCGAACGGGACAACCTGGCCTCGGCGAGGACGATCGAGCGCATCGGCGGTGTATTCGAGGGGATACGGGAGACCGAGGACGGTCCGGTGAGGCGCTACTGGTTCCGGCTCCCGCCCCCGGTGCCGCCGCCGCCCGCGGCGCTGCCGCCCACCGCACTGCCGCCCGCGGCGCTGCCGGACACCGGCGGCCGCACGCCTCGGCGCGACACCGTGTGATCATGGCCGCATGGAACCCGGGCGCATCATCTTCCTCAACGGCACGTCCAGTTCGGGCAAGTCGAGCATCGCCCGCGAGCTCCTGACCGTCCTGGACGACGCGGTGTTCTTCCACCTGGCGGTCGACAGTTTCAACGCCATGCGGACCAAGCGGGAGTTGGGGCAGGCGGAGCTCGACGCCGCGCTGCGGAGGACCCGGATGGGGTTCCACCGCTCGATCGCCGCCATGGCGGAGGTGGGCAACGACGTCGTCGTCGACCACGTGCTCAGCGAGCCGTGGCGGCTGGTGGACTGCCTGACCGTGCTGCGGCCGGAGAGCGTGCTCTTCGTCGGGGTCCGGTGCTCGCTGGACGAGCTGCTCCGCCGCGAACAGGCGCGTGGGGACCGCCCTTCCGGGTTGGCCGCCCACCAGTACGACCTCGTGCACAGCCACGGCGACTACGACCTGGAGTGCGACACCACCCGCACGGGCGCGCGCGAGTGCGCCCTGCGGATCAAGGACTTCCTCCCGCGGCGTCCGACGCCCACCGCCTTCAGCCGCCTTCGCGCCCGCCACCTGCCGACTGGCGAGCTGCAGACTGGCCAGTTGCCGACTGGCGAGCTGCCGACCGCCCCATGATCGCTAAGGTGTGGCCATGACAGGCAGCGGCGAAGCGCCAGGACACGGGGCGAACGGTACGGTGGCGACGGCCGACGGCGTGGATCCCTCCGACCCGGGCTGGGCCGGTACGCGTGCCTGGGTGGAGCACCAGCTCCCCCGCGGTCACCGGATCCGCGCGGCAACACGACTGTCCGGCGGGTGGACCGCGTGGATGCGCCGGCTCGAGATCGAGGGGGAGGGCGACGCCTACTCCCTGGTGCTCCGGTCCTTCGTCAAGCCGTTCTTCGTGAAGCACGCTCCCGGGCTGCTCACCCGGGAGGCCGACGTCCTGCGCCTGCTCGCCGGCACCGATGTCCCCGCGGCCCGCCTCGTCGCGGTCGACGCGACCGCCGAACACTGCGACCACCCCTCGCTGCTGATGTCGCTGCTGCCGGGGAGCCTCAGGGTCGACGACGAGGGGACGGGCGTCGCGCACCGGAGCGAGCTCCTCGCCCGGCAGTTGGCCGCCGTCCACGGCGTGCGCGTCACCGAGGCGACCCGTCCGCGCGACTACCAGGCGTGGACCGACCCGGAGTCGGTGCGGCTTCCCGAGAACCCGCAGTCGCCGGAGGTATGGCGGCGGGCCGTCGAGGTGATCCGCCGGCCGGCCCCCGACCACCGGCCCTGCTTCCTGCACCGGGACTTCCATCCCGGCAACGTGCTGTACTCGGGCGAGGGCGACCGGCTGCGGATCAGCGGGGTCGTGGACTGGGTCGAGACCTCCTGGGGGCCGGCCGACCTCGACGTGGCCCACTGCTCCACCGCCCTGGCCCTGCTGCACGGCGTGGAGGCCGGCATGGCGCTGGCGGACCGCTACGTCGCGGCCGGCGGAGTGCTCGCGGAGAGTCCCGCGGATCACCTGTACTGGCGGGTCCTCGACGCCCTGGCGTTCGCGCCGGACGCGGAGAAGGTCGCCGTGCCCTGGCGGGAGCTCGGGCGCGAGGACCTGACGCCGGCCGTTCTCACGCAGCGGCTTGAGCGGTACCTCGAGGCTCTGACGGAGCGGTACGGATGAGGCGGCCCGGACGCGGCTCCGCGCCGTGCCGGCGGACGACCCACGACGGAGGCGAGCGGTGACCTTCACGGCGGGAAGCATCCCCACGAACCGGCTGGTGCTGCTGCCCCTTCGCGTCGAGCACGCCGAGGAGATGGCCGCCGTGCTGGGCGATCCCGCGCTGCACGCGTTCATCGGCGGCGAACCGGAGACGCCGCAGGGACTGCGCTGGCGCTACCGGCGCCTGGTCGCGGGCTCCTGCGACCCGGCCGTCGGCTGGCTGAACTGGGTGGTCCGGCTCCGTGCCGCCTCGTGCCTGACGGGCACGGTGCAGGCCACCGTCCACTTCGACGGCCCCGACACCGTCGCCGAGGTGGCCTGGGTGGTCGGGACTCCGTGGCAGGGCCGCGGCATCGCCGGCGAGGCGGCCCACGCCCTCGTCGACTGGCTCGGACGGCAGGGGGTGCGAACCGTGGTGGCGCACATCCACCCGGACCACGCCGCCTCCGCCGCCGTGGCCACCGCCGCCGGACTCGAGGCCACCGACGAGTGTCACGACGGTGAGATCCGCTGGGTGACGACGTCGAAGCAGGAACGATGACTTCGGGAGGCGATCCGATGGCGATGGCGGGTGCTCCGGCGCGGCGTGTGGCACTGCTCGGCGGAGGCTTCTCCACGGACGCGGACGGACTGCTGGACGACTGGGTGCTGGAACGGGCGGGGAGACCGCGCCCAAAGGTGTGCTTCGTCCCCACGGCCAGCGGGGACGCCCCCGCATACATCGACCGGTTCCTGGACGCCTTCTCCCGGCGGGACTGCGAGCCTTCCGTCCTGCCGCTGTTCCGCAGGGAGCTGGACGACGAAGGGCTGCGGAGTTTCCTGCTCGGTCAGGACGTCCTCTACGTCGGGGGCGGCAACACCGCGAACCTGCTGGCGGTGTGGCGTGTCCACGGGGTCGACCGGCTGATGCGTGAGGCCTACGACCGGGGGACCCTGCTCTGCGGCATCAGCGCGGGCGCCAACTGCTGGGCGCAGGGGTCCCACACGGACTCCTTCGGCCCCCTCACCTTCCTGCCGGACGGGCTGGGCATCCTGCCGGGCTCGGTGTGTCCCCACTACGACGGGGAGCCGGGGCGCCGCGCCTCCTACTTGGACGCGGTGGCCACGGGCAGGCTGCCCGCCGGCTGGGCCGTCGAGGACGGCGTGGGCGCCCTCTTCACGGACGGCCGTCTGGAGGAGGCGGTCACCCGCCTGCCGCAGGCGCGTCTCCTCCGCGTCGAGGCGGACGCGGAGGAGGGGGTGGAGGAGCGGGCGCAGGTGTGCCGACTGCTCGTCGGCGCGGGCGAGGGCGACGCCTAGCGCCGCGGAATCCGGTGGTGCGGCACGGCCCTGGCATCAAGAATCAGCGGATGCATGAAGTCAGGCTGTCCGACGGGACCATCACGGTGTCCCCCCTGCGGGTGGACGATGTCGAGGCGCACCTCGCAGGCGAGGACGAGGCCCTCGTTCGCTGGCTCAACGGTGGTCCCGGTACGCGGGAGGGCGTTGAAGCGTATTTCCGGCACTGCCGGCACCAATGGGACACCGCGGGGCCACTCCGCGCGTTCGGCATCCGGATGGGTGCCGACGAGGTGCTTGCGGGCACGGTCGACCTGAGGTTCGCAGGAGCAGGTCTGGCGCCCGGCCAGGTGAATGTCGCCTACGGCCTCTATCCGTCCTGGCGGGGACGTGGCCTGGCCACCCGAGCGGTCCTGTTGGCGTCCCGGTACGCGGCGAGGGAGGGCGGGGCGGAGGCGGTGATCCAGGTGGAACCGGAGAATCCCGCATCTGCCGCGGTCGCACAGCGGGCGGGGTTCACCCTCCGCGAGCCGACGCACACTGCGGACGACGCACGCTTCGACCGGTACATCCGGGACCTGCACGACCTCGCCCGGTGACGACCAAGAAACGCAGGGGAGACGGCCGCGGCGAAGTTCCAAGGCAACTGTTGGGAAACGAGCGGGAGTGGGTTGCAGTGAACGCGAAATCCGAGACGTCGAGTTGGGTTCACGAGTACGAGCAGGCGTACACGCACCCTGATGCCGCGCCATGCCAAACATGTCCCAGTTGCGGCATGAAGGATCTCCAGCTGATCTTCATCGTCGACGACATGAGGGACGGCTCAGGCATGTCGGTGTTCTGGTGCAATTCCTGCCTGAGCGGCCTTGCGCCAAATCGCGCGCCACTGCCCCCCGCAGGGAGAAGGGTCCTGAGAGGTTCCGAGGAAGTTCCCAACTTTCGGCTGGTGGCCGGCCCCGCTGCCGACGAGGCGTTCGGCGGCACGGTCACTGCGAACTGGCGGCAAGAACATGACGAAGCCGCCTTCAAAGACTGACCCCTCCTGCGCAAGCTCCATTGCGACACCACCCACATCCCCGACATCGTCAAGCCGTCTCGACCGCACCCCTCGCAGTGCCGGCAAAAGATTGCCAAGGTCTGCGCGCAGCGTGGGCGAGGAGCGCGCCGACACCAACCACGCCAAGGGAGCGAACCGTGGCAGAAGTCAAAGTTACCTACGACAAATCCGTGAACGCGGCGTACGTGTATTTCACGGAGCCGCACGTCCGAGTGAACTCCGCACGCATGTACCCCTGCGACCCTGTGGGCGTCGACGGCATGATCAACCTCGACTTCGACGAGGAGGGCCGCCTCATCGGCATCGAGGTGCTGGCGGCCAGTGAAAAACTGCCCAACTACCTGATCGATTCCGCTGAGCGGTTGGACGCCGAGGACACATAAAGCGATCGAGTACGCGGCCGCCCGGCCGCGCTCTGGGCCGCAGCTTGGAGGAGGCTCACTGCCCGGGGAATTACTGGTTGACTCGGTGGGGGTCGTAGAAGGCGGCCATCAAAGCGGCGATCATGAGGAACAACCCCAACTGCACCCACAGCCGGCATTTCAATGAGCGCACACGCTTCGCATCTCCGCGGGCACCGACGAGAAGGAGCCTCAGGGCCATCACCGCACTGATGGGCGAGGAGTGAGCACGAGGGCGCTGCGTCCCGGCGGGCGCTCAACCTGATGCGTGCCTACATCATGGTTGGCATCAACCCGCTGGCTGGGGAGGCTGGACCGCTTGCCCAGAGTTGGCCGGGCCAGCGGCGAGGACCGTATCGAGTATGCCTCGCGACGTCTGCAGGTCCTTGATCGCGTGGGTGATGCGCTCGCGCTCGCGGCGTAGCTCCGCCACCACGTCGGAGCACACCGGCGCGAGGGCCGAGCCGTCATCACGGACGCACGGGAGGACCTGGGCGATGGTTGCGGTCGGAAGTCCGGCGGCGAGCAGGGTGCGGATGCGCCGGACGGTGTCCACGTCCGCGTCGGTGTAAACCCGATAGCCGCTCGGCAGCCTCGTCGGCGCCAGCAGGCCCTGCTCCTCGTAGTAGCGCAGCAGCCGCTCGCTGACCCCGGTCCGGCGGACCATCTCCCCGATGCGCATGTGATCTGCACCTCACCGCATTGACTCTCACAGCGATGTGAGACTTTAGCGTTCGGCCATGAACACCAGCACCGCGCCCCTGGAGACCGAGACCACCGTCTCCTCAGTACGGCACTGCGGCGCCGCCTTGGCGGTCCTGACCGCCTGTGTATTCGTCGTGGGCACTGCCGAGTGGGTCATGGTCGGGCTGCTGCCGGAACTGTCGGCCGACTGGCACCGTCCGCTGCCGACGGTCGGGTCCTTGGTGACGTGGTACGCCCTGGTCGTCACGGTCGCCGGGCCGCTGGTGACGTTGGGGATGCTGCGGCTGGCGCGGCGCCACGCACTGCTGGTGCTGTTGGGCGTGTTCGTCGCCGGCAACCTCGCCGCGGCGCTGGCAGGCAGCTTCAACGCCCTGGTGGCGGCCCGGATGCTGACCGCGCTCACCCACAGCACCGCCTTCGCCACGGCGATGGTGATCGCCGTGGCCATGATGCCGGCGGCCCGCCGTGGGCGCGCCATCGCCGTCGTAACGGCCGGTTGGAATCTGGCAACGGTTCTCGGTGCACCGCTGGGCACCTGGATCGGTGACCACTACGGCTGGCGCATCACCTTCTGGGCCATCACGGCTCTCGCCGCTCTCGTCCTTTGCAGCGTGACTGTGCTCGTCAGGCCGCCCGCTCTGCGCGCAATCCCTCGCCCTCTGGACGAGGTGCGGGGCCTGCTCCGGCTCCGGGTAGGACTGGTGCTGACGATCATCGCGGTCGCCCAGGCCGGGCTGTTCACCGCCTACACCTACATCGCGCCTCTCCTGCAGCAGGTCAGCGACTTCACCCCGTCCGCCGTCACCACCCTGCTCGCTCTGTTCGGGCTGGGCGCGGTAGCCGGCAATGTCCTCGGCGGCCGCCTGGCCGATCGCGCCTCGTGGGCCGGACTGTGCTCGCTGCTGGTCGCCCTGGCCGGTGTGCTCGCCGCCTTTGGCTTCACCAGCCGCATCCAGTGGACGTCGGCCCTCACCGTGCTCGTACTCGGCGTGGTTGCCGCCGCCCTCATCCCACTGCTGCAGGAGAGGGCTCTGGCCGCCGCACCTGCAGCGCCCACCCTGGTCACCGCCATCAGCGCCTCCGCGTTCAACCTCGGCGTCGCCGGCGGTTCCCAGCTCGGCGGATATGCCCTCACGACCGGCCTGGCCCTCACCGATCTTCCCTGGACCGGTGCCCTGCTCGCCGCCGGCGCCGTGCTCATCGCGGCCGCCACTGCCCAGAACCATCACACCTGCCAGCAGTGATCACCTACTGCCGTACATCCGAAGGAGACACGAAGATGTCCATCCCCCTGCCCGCCTCCAGGCTCGGCCGCATTGTCCGCGGCACCGGCCCCGGTCTGCTTCTCGCCCACGGCGCCGGCGGCGGGATCGACGCCAACTACGGCCCCATCATGGACACCCTGACCGCCGAGCACACCGTGATCGGCCCGGACTATCCCGGCAGCGGCCGCACCGAACGCTCCGAAGAACCACTCACCCTCGGCGGCCTCGCCGACGAACTGGTCGCCACCGCCGTCGAAGAAGGCCTGAACACCTTTGCCATTGCCGGGTACTCGCTGGGCAGCCCGGTCGCCATCCGGGCCGCGACCCGCCACCCCGACCGCGTCACCGCTCTGGTCCTCACCGCCGGCTTCGCCCATCCCAACCCGCGCCTCCTGCTTGCTGCCAAGCTGTGGCGTGACCTACTCCGCGCCGGGGATCTGAAGCAGCTGGCCGCCTACGTCTCATTGATCGGTCTCAGCGCACCTGCTCTGGAAGCCATCGGTCAGGACGACCTCGACACCGCCATCAAGACCACCGCAGCCACCATCCCGCCCGGCACGCCGGATCACCTCGACCTGATCATCGACCACGTCGATGTCCGCGCCGACCTCGCCACGCTGACCGTGCCGACCCTCGTCATCTCCACCATGCTCGACCAGCTCGTCACCCCGCAGCACCACCGGCAGCTCGCCGATGCCATCCCGGGAGCACGCTACGCCGAGGTCGCAGCCGGCCACCTGCCGTTCGTCGAGCAGCCTGCAGAATGGGGCGTCCTCATCCGTGACTTCCTCCGCGACTGTCACACCTGACGGCCGCCAGGCAGCCTGCCGGCGACCTCCTTCGTGACGTCGTCGGCAGGCTGGCTGTCGTCAAAGGATCGTTTGACGACAAGCGGCCGAGGCATCCAATGAACCCGGGATCCGGGGGTCGCGGCGGCGCGAATCCAATCAGATCCGATGGTCATTGCTGACAGGGTTTGACGACAGATAGGGTCCGTTCCTCCGCACGGAAAGGGACCTCGGTGGCAAACCTGATCTACAAGCGGGTCTCGACCGACCAGCAGTCCACCGCCCGGCAGAACCTCGTCCTTCACGAGGCAGGCATCTAGGACCGGGTCGTCTTCGAGGAGGACCCCGGCACCTCCAGCCGCCTCCACCCGCTCCAGCGCCCGAAGTTCCGCGCGCTCCTCACCTACGCCCTGCCAGGCGACACCGTGCACATCTCCGAGATGTTCCGCCTCGTACGCGGCACCGGCCACATCCTAGACGTGCTCGACATCCTCCACCGCGACCAGATCCCCTGCGCATCCACGACGGCGCCTTCTCCGCGATGGACCTCACCGCCCGCCACCCGCGCACCGGCGAACTGCTGTCCACCGTGTCCGCCGCCGGCAAACTTCAGAGAAAACTCCAGCGCGAGCTCACCTACGACGGACTGCGCGCGGCCGAGGCACGGCCTTCCCAAGGACTTCGTGCTCCTGCTCGAGCATCCGGATTCGCTTGCGTGCCTCGCGCAGTTCGGCCAACTCGGTCGGTGCCGTCGCGGGCCTGGCGGTCGCGCTGTTCTCGGTCTCCGCGAGGCGCAGCCACTTCGTCAGCGACGCCAGGTGGACACCGAAGTCGGCGGCCACCTGTTCCAGCATGACGCCGGGCTCGCGGTTGGGCGCGACCCGCACGACGTCCTCGCGGAACTCCTACGGACGCCGTCGAATTCGACGACCACGCTCGTGCCGGCCGGAACGGTGTGTTCTGTCGCCCAAGGCTCGAAGCAGAGCCAGACGTCCCGTTCCTCAGCCCGGACGGTCAGGCGTGAGATCGTGCCGGGGCGCGCGGCAGGCTGCGGCTGATCGCTACTCCTTCGTTCCCCTCAGCATGACCGAGGCCCCAAGCACCGGCTGGTCAGCAACGGTGGTCGACGGCCTAGGGGTCGTACCGAGTCGCGATCATTCTTCGGGTATCGCCCTCGCGTCGAGGCGTGGTCCGGTAGATCGCCTCGCGTGACGCGAGTGCAACTGACCGCCGTGGCGTGGGAGTTCATCGGGCCGTCTCTGCCGATCGGCGAGTACGGCCCGCACCCTGAGCGGCTGCGACAGCAGTTCCGAGGGCGTGATCTGGCGGTTCAGGACGGGTGGGCAGTGGCGGGAGATGCCGGCGGAGTTCGGCGCTTGGTCGACCGTCTCCAACCAGTTCCGGCAGTGGCGTGACGCAGTCGTGTTCGAGGCCCTGCTGGCAGAGGCCGCGAAGCGGGGTGAGGTGGACTTGCCCCTGGTCAGCATGGACTCGACTACTGTCCGGGCCCACCATGACGCTGCCGGTATTGACCTGCCGCACGCCGCGCTGCGGACGGCGCTGAAGGCTGGGGCGGGCAGACGCGAGACCACGAACTGACCGGCGTTGTCCGCAGTCGGGGTGGCGGGCCGTCGTCGTTCCGTTGCGCGCGTGGACCGGGGGAGAGCTAGCCAGCTATGTCGACGGAGATCATCACCCGGTCGAAGCGCAGGTCGGCGAGGTCCTGGCGGCGGATCAACCAGTGCATGCGAGGAAGGGGAAGCGCGACGACGTCGTCGCAGTACCAGTTGGCGAGCAGACACCAGTCGGTCCCGCCCCCGTACTCGTACTCGTTCGCCTGTTCGACAGGATCGTCGTTCCAGAAGTCCGCATGGCCACCGAGGTACAGGTCGGATCCGAAATGGTTGCCGCCGGCCTCCTCCCAGATGTCGCTCAGCTGGTCCATGAGTTCGTAGTCCTCAACGGTCATCTCGGACTCGTCGTCGGAAGGGCCTGCGAACCCGTCGGGACCGGACGAGGGCCATGACGGCCCCACGCGGACCGAGCGGTAATGCCGCTCCTCGTACGAGCCGCGAACGGGCTCCGGGGCAGGGACCTCCGTCGTGGGCGTCCCGGCGGGTACGTACACCACGTAGCCGGGCCCCGGGCCCTGACCGAACTTCTCGGCGTCGCCGAAGAGCAGCAGGTGCCCGTCGGCCGGAAGGGGGAGGCCGGTTGAGTTCGGCGGTATCTGCGCGCAGTCGATGCTGCAGAGGAATGGCTCGCTCGGCTTGTCCGCGCCAATCGGCAGCATGGGGTTGTTGCCACCGAGGTGGACGACGACCGGTCCGTCGCCGCCTGTCTGCGGATAGACCGCCGGCAGGAAGGAGCTGATCAACAGCTCCACGTCACGCGATGACACGCCCGCTTCCGCCGCCTTGGCCCGAAACCGGCTCAGCGTTTCCGCCACGAGTTGATCAGTCATGCGCACAGGCTAAAGACGGGCACTGACACGCGATCAGTAGCGGGCGGCGAAGGTGTGCATTACGTCGCGCACGGCATCCACTTCTTCCACCGCCCCGGACAACCGGTGGGTGAAGGCGGTGGGGGATCGTGTCCGACAGCCCGAGTCAGGGTCCGGCAGTTCCCGGACGCCCCCGGAACTGGCAGCGCACGCACAAGGAGGAACCTGCCGAACTCCACGACGAATGGATCGTCTTCCCCCGTCGCTACCTGTCCAACGAGAGCATGGACGCCCTCTACCCCGACACCCCCATCGTCCTGCCCTCCGCATCAGACGACTGATCGTCTACACCACGGGAAGGGACATGACCGTTCAACTGCGAAGACGCGTATCCGTCGCACGGCATCACGCGAAGATCACCAGTGACCGAGAGGTATATCGCCAGGAGCGACGGGCAAATCGGTGGCGCCGGCGCCACGAGCGTCGCTAGCGTCGCGCCGTGAAGCACCAGAATCCGCTCGCCTACTTGGTGGGCCTTGAAGGCATCGCCCTGCTGCGATCGTTCACCGGGGAGCACGATCGCGAGTTCGTCGATGCGCGTATCGGCGAGATCCGGAGGCTGCTTGACGACGAGACGCTGGCGGATGCCGCTGTGGACGTTGCCCCGGTGGGCACCGTCGACGGATATCAGATCTGGTCGGGGACCTATGACGGCCCCAACTCGGCGTTCGACTTCGACAAGCCGGTGGTCGGGGAAATCCTCGATGGAATGCCGACTGGTGTGGCCTTGGACGCCGCCTGCGGCACCGGTCGGATGACGGCCCTGCTGGCCGAGCGCGGTCACCGGACAGTCGGCGTCGACAGCTCGGCGGACATGCTGGCGCGGGCACGTGAGCGGGTACCAGCAGGCGAGTTCCTCCTTGGCGACCTGCGTCGGCTGCCCGTGGCCGATGATGCCATGGACCTGGTGGTCTGTTCTCTTGCCCTGACGCACGTCCCCGACCTGGGGCCGGTGATGGCGGAGTTCGCCAGGGTTCTGCGTCCGGGCGGGCACCTCGTGATCTCGGACATCCACCCGGAATGCGTGGCGCGGGGTTCGATTCCCTCGGTGCGCTTGGTGGACGGGACGCCGGGGCAGTTGGAGACCTATCGTCATCCGGTCGGGGACTATCTGCGTGCCGCGCTTACGGTGGGGCTACAAGTCCGGCGCTGCGAGGAACCCGAGGAGCGAGCCGGGGGACGGACCGGGGCACAGGATCCGCCACGGAAGCTCCCTATCGACGTGGGTCCGTGGGAGAACTGGCCATGGTGCCTGATGGACCTGGTACCCGAGGCTGCTGTGGCGGCCAACGCCGGGGTTCCGGTGGAGATCATCTGGCACTTTCAACTGGCCGGGACCTGAACGCCCGTACATGATGTCGTCCGCCACCGGAACACCGCTTTCCGGCGCAGGATCATCGCCACCCACAGGCAAGGGCCCCGGCAGACGAGCCGACCGACCATGCCATCGGCCGGTCCCGCGGCGGGCTGACCACCAAGATCCGTCTCGCGGCCGACGGCCACTGCCGCCCGCTCGCCTTCGTCTGACCGGCGGCCAGGCCAACGACGCAGCAGCCTTCGCCCAGGTCATGGCCCGCCTGCGCGTCCCCCGCCGCCGGGGCAGACCTCGCACGCGGCCAGACATGGTCCTGGCCGACAAGGCGTATTCGTCGCGCGCGATCCGCGGGCACCTGCGGCCGTGGCATCCGGACTGTCATCCCGATCCGGGCGGACCAGAACATCCACCGTTTGAGGCGAGGCAGCCGGGGCGGGCGCCCACTCGTCCAGGGACGTTGCGGTCAAGGTGGCCAACGGATTGCGCCCCGTGCCCGCCTGGCAGACAGGCCCAAGACCGCACCTTCAGGCGTGCAACTTCAAGGCGTTTCCAGCCCCAATCAGTTGGTGCCACCCGGTCACCCGCCAAGATCCGAAAGAGAGGCCCTAGTCATCACCTGATCCGCCGGACGGGCCCGAGGCGCGCAGGTTCTTCGACAGGTACATCGTGGCCACCTCGTAGCCGCTGCTCCGGTACAGGGCTATCGCTCCGGTGTTGTCCCCCACGACGTTGAGGTTGAGGGACGTCCTGCCTTCGGCGGCGACGAGGTTCTCCGCGGCAGCGAGGAGGGCGGAGCCGTAGCCGTGGCGGCGGTACGGCGGGAAGACGTTGATGTCGTAGAGCCAGGCCGAGTCGGCGGTGCCGGCGGCCTGGCGCGGGTCCGGGCCGATCCAGGCGTTGCCGACTACCTCGCCCGAGCTGTTCTCGGCGACGACGAGGTGATGGCCAGGGGTGTCGAGCCCGTCGGGGAGGAACTGTGCCGTCCCCTGACGCGCCCGTTCCGCCGCCAGCTCCTCGGGCATGAACTTGCCCAGTGCGCGGGCGGTCTCGCCCTCACGGTGCTCGGTCGCCGCCTCGTACTCCGCGGGCGTCATCTTCCGCAAGGTGACCTTCTGCGTGTCCATGGCGTCATGATCGGCCCTCCGCGGGGGCGGTGACACCTGTTCGCGCGTGGTGAGCGGAAATCCGTTGTCGCCACGCCTCGCTGCGGGGCTACCGTTCGCACGCCCGGCGACCCCGTGAGGAGGTATTCGTGGCCTCCCCTCCCCCACCCGCGCCTCGCACGACCGCGCTGTGGCGGGACGCGGATTTCCGGCGGCTCTGGTTCGGGCAGAGCGCCTCGCAACTGGGCGAGCACACCGGCCTGGTGGTCCTGCCGCTCCTGGCCGTCCTGGCACTCGACGTCGACGCGGGCCGGCTGGGCGTCCTGCGCGCGGTGGGGCAGGCTCCGGTGCTGTTGCTCTCGCTGCTGGTCGGCGCCTGGGTCGACAGGTGGCGGACGCTCACGGTCCTGGTGGTGGCGGACGCCGGCCGGGCGGTGGTGCTCGGCGTGGCGGCCGTGGCCTGCGCGTTCGGCCTCCTCGGCCTGCCTGCCCTGCTCGTGGCCGCGTTCGCCGTCGGGGCGCTGTCCGTGTTCTTCGACGTGGCCTACCAGGCCTCCCTGGTGCGGCTGGTGCCGCGTGATCAGTTGCTGCGGGGCAACAGCGCCCTGGAGGGCAGCCGGTCCGCCGCGCAGATCGGCGGGCCCGCTCTCGGCGGCGCGCTGGTCTCCCTGTTCTCGGCGGCGGTCGGCGTCGCGGCGGGAGCGGCGTTCTTCGTGCTGTCGTTCGTCTCGGTCCGGCGGATCCGTCGCCGTGAACCGGTCCCCGGGCGTGCGGGAGCACCGGACCGGGTGGGACGCCGCATCCGGGAGGGGGTGCGTTTCGTGGCGGGCGATCCCGCGCTGCGGACCGTGGGCCTCGCGTCGGCCGCCTTTCAGTTCTTCCTGGCCGCCTCGATGACGGTGTACCTGGTCCTTCTGCCCCGTGAGCTGCACCTGTCCGGCGCCGCCGTCGGGCTGGCGCTCGCGGCGACGGGGCCCGGCGCGCTCGTCGGTTCGCTGCTCGCCGCCCGTCTGCCGGGCCGGTTCGGCCATGGGGCGGTGCTGGTCGGCGGGGCGCTGGTCGGCGACGGCGTGATGCTCTGCGTGCCCGCGCTGCACGGCCCGGCCCCGCTGGTGGTCGCCGCTCTCGTGGCGGTCAACTTCCTGTTCGGCGCGGGCGGGCAACTGGTCAACGTCACGGTGATGGCGGTCAGGCAGGCGCTCACGCCGGACGGCATGCAGGGGCGGGTGGCCGCGACGATCACCTTCGCAGGGATGGGGACCGCGCCGCTCGGGTCCCTGTTCGGCGGTTTCCTCGCCCAGTCGTGGGGGCTGCGTCCGGCGCTGTTCGCCGCGGCCGCGGGCATGCTGCTGTCACCGGTGCTGATGGCGCTGTCCCCGTTGGCACGGCTGGGGCGCACACTTCCGGGGCCGGGCCTCCCACTGCCCGGCCCGAGCCTCCCGCCGGTGGGGCCCGAGCGACCGGCGGGCACGGAGGACGGCGGCGCCACGGCGAGGACGCCGGAGGTAACCGGGGACTGAGGACCGGGCGTGGGCCCGGACACCACCGCCGCCGGGTCGCGCGTCGCCCACCGGGCCTCACGCGTCGCCCGCCTGGGCCTGGCGGCGGCCGCCCCCGGTGGGGCGTAGTCCCGCCGGCTCGGGCGGCCGCCTACTGGGCCAGGCAGAACACAGGGGGCGAGGCGGCGGCCCACCGGTGCGGCAACGCGCTGAGGCGTCGCACAGCCCCCGGCGGCCTGCCCTGGCGAGGCCACCACGACAGCCGGCAGCGCCCCGCCCCGCCCCGGCATGGCCACCACGCGAACCGGCCGCGAGCGGCAAGGACCGGCCGCGCGGACGTGAACGCGAACGCGAACCGGGCGGCGGGCACCCGGGGCGGGGGGGGCGGGGCCGGCCCCCGCCGCCCGCCCCCGACGCGCCGTCAGCCGTAGTAGG
>NZ_JBEOVU010000016.1:0-162024 GCF_040295685.1 Streptomyces sp. NPDC002734 | reverse complement strand
ACCGGAAGTCCGGTGCGGGCGCCGACGATTGGGGAACGGGTGCTACCCGTTCGTGTCAGGCGTGACGGTGTGTGCTTCGACCGCCGGTGAAGGCACGGTAGAGCAGCAGCAGAATCACGGAGCCGATGATGGCCGCGATCCATGTAGAAAGGTCGAAGAAGCCGTCGATCGAGTCGACGCCGAAGATGACCTTACCCAGCCAGCCACCGAGGAGACCGCCGAGCACACCGATCACCATCGTGATGATGATGCCGCCGGGGTCGCGCCCCGGGAGAAGCGCCTTGGCGATGGCGCCGGCGATCAGGCCAATCAGGATCCAGGCGAGAATGCCCACCATTCCTCCACAGTCATCCAGGTTCTCTGTCCTTTCTTCGGATGATCCGTACACGCCTCGGCAAACCAAATTTTTCTCGCCACCTCCGAGCGCGGTCACGGAGCGTGAGGAAACCAATCAACGGCCCGGCACGTATAAGTCGTTGGAGGCGGAGCGCCCGGCGACCTGATCGCGGGGCCGGGCGGGTCGTGTCCGCACGGGGTATGTCACGGACCGTCCCAGGGAGAGACCCATGCACATGTTCGCCCTCGCTTACGCCCGGCCGGCACAGGAGTGCGAGGTCACCACGGCTCCGCCCCACAGATACGACCCGTCGCTGCAACTGAACGTCCTCGACGACGGACGGGTGGCCGTGCGCGACCGGGACCTCCTGCGGGTCCTGGGGGCGACCACCTCCACCGCCGGTTCCAAGACCCACTTCGACGACTGACGCCGTCGGCGCGGGCGCGAAACGATGACCGTACTGATCCTGACATGTACACAGGACGTGACCGCGGATCTGGTGGTGGACCGGCTCGACGCCCGGGGCGTGCCGGTGCTACGGGTCGATCCGGCCGAACTGCCGGGCGCCGTCGGGCTGTCCGGCGAGTACGGGGGCGGGGTGCTGGAGGGCACGTTGTCGGTGGGCGGCCGTCGGGTGGGGCTCGGCGCCCTGCGGTCGGTGTGGGTACGCCGGCCGGGCGTGCCGGGGAGCGCCGCCGGGCAGGCATCCGCCTGGCTCACCCAGGAGGCGTCACAGGCGCTGTACGGGATGTTGCGAGGCAGCGGGGCCCGCTGGATGAACCCTCCGGAGGCGGCGTACCTGGCCCGGCACAAGCCCTGGCAACTGCGGCTGGCCCAGGAGTGCGGGCTCACGGTCCCCGCCACCCTGATCACCACGGTGCCGCACGACGCACGGGACTTCGCCCGCCGCCACCGCGAACTGGTCGTCAAACCCGTGTCGGGGACCCACCCTCAGGATCCGCCGCTGGTGGTGCCGACCAGCCGGGTGCCCCCGGACGCCGACTTCGACGCGGTGGCGCTCGGGCCGACGCTGTTGCAGCAACTCGTCGCCAAGCGGGCGGACATACGGCTGACGGCGGTGGGCGACCGGCTCCTCGCGGCCCGCAAGGAGGTCTCCCCGGACGCGTCCGCGGACGACGTCGACGTCCGTTTCGCCCCGTCCGCGCACGCCTGGCGGCCGGTGGGGGTGCCCGGGCGGGTGGCCGAGGGCGTGCACGGTTACCTCGAGGCCGCCCGTCTCGCCTACGGCGCCTTCGACTTCGCGGAGGACGCGCGGGGCGACTGGTGGTTCCTCGAGTGCAACCAGTCCGGGCAGTTCGCCTTCGTCGAGCTCGACACGGGTCAGCCCATCACGGACGCGGTGGCGGCCTGGCTGGCGCGGCCCGCGCCGCGCGGCTGAGCCGGGCCGCCGGCTTCAGGCCGAGGAGCGCGACCCGGAGGAGCGGGGTCCGTTGCCCTGGCGGCGGCCTGCCCGGGCGGCACCCGGGGAGCGGACGGGAAGGGCCCCTGGCTGCTCGCTCCCCGCGGCCGCGGCACGGCCCGCCCGGGCACCCACCGGCGCCGGCCGGGCGCCGTCGGGGACCGCGTCGGGAAGGGCGGGCACCATCGCCGCGAGCCGGAGGCCGGCGCGGCGGCCCTCCAGGTGGAGCCGGCCGACGTTGACCCGGTCGCCGGCGAGCAGGGTGAGCACCGCCGCCCCGCCGGCCGCGTAGGTGGCCACGTAGCCGCCGGACCCGCGCACCAGCAGCTCGCGGAAGTCCCCGCGCCCCGCGGCGTCGGAGAGCCGGGCGCCGACGCCCAGGGCGGCGGCGGTGAGGGCGGCCAGCCCTTCGGGCTCGGTGCCGGGAGGCGTCTCGTGGGCCAGCACCAGTCCGTCGGCGCTGGCCAGCAGCGCCCCGGTCAGTTCCGGGACCCGGGAGCGCAGCCCGCGCAGTTCCTCCCTGATCTCGGCCTCGTCGATCCCTGCGGCACCGGTCATCGGTCCGCTCCCTTCGCCTCGCCCGTCAACGCCTTCGTCGTCCGCCACGTCCGCGTCCTTCTTCGCACCGAGCGCACCGAGCGGGCCGTCGTCCGCGCGACGCCGCCCCGGCAGCCTCATCCGAGCACCAGCCGGTCGACGACCTCCGCCAGCCGGATCCGGGCCATCGCGAGGTTGCCCTCGGCCCGGTCGAGCCACAGGTGGAGGCAGACGCTGCCGTCGAAGGCGGTGGGCACGAAGCGCAGCACGTGGTAGGCCGAGGCGGTGGTGACGATCACATCCTCGACCGGCGGCTCCTGGCCGGGCTCGTCCGGTGCCGCGCCCTCGGCGGGGCCGTCCCCGCCCACCGCTTGCGCGGGGGCGAAGACGCGGTGCTCGGAGCTGATGCGGGCGACCTCGGCGACCTCCGCGGCCGCCGCCTCCCGGTCCTTGCCGGGGGCTTCTCCGACGGCGCCCAGGGAGAGCCCGCTGATCCAGTCGACCAGTGCGGCGCCGCGTGCTCCCGGCTGCCGCATGATCTCCCGCAGGCTGTCGTCGATTCCGGGCACGCCGAATCCCCTCCCCCGTCGCTCGGTGTCCGCGGACGCGACCAGAGACTACGGAATGTGCCGACCCCCGTTCGGGGCTTTGGCATTTTCATTTGGAACATGCACGGATTGGGACCGCTTGATGATCGTGATCGATCGCGGCGCGGCGGGGGCGTCCGGGTGGCGCCCGTCGCCGGGGGGTGTCAGGCGACCGGCGCTGGATACGCGGTCCCCATGACTGACCCGACAGACGCGATGGACGGCAACGCCGACGGCCAGGACTTCGGCGACGAGGTGTACCAGCCGCAGGGCGGCCCCGAGGGCCGCGAGGACGACGGCATCCTGGACCCCGAGGACACCCTCAACGAGCGGGAGGCCGAGCCCTACGACGAGGGGTACTCGCCGCCCGAGCGGCCGCTGGGCGTGGACAACCACGGGACCACCGCCCGCGAGCAGCGCGAGGGCGAGACCCTCGACGAGCGGCTGGCCGAGGAGCGCCCCGACCCGGCGGCGGAGCCCCGGGTGGACGGCGACGGCGTGGGCGACCTGCCCGGCGGCGAGGGCGAGCCCCTGGACGACGAGGTGGGCGAGGAGCGCGCCGGGCGGCTGGTGGCCCCGGACGAAGGGGCCCGCGAGGACGCCGAGAAGGACATGGTGGCCGAGGACGTGGGCATCAGCGGTGGCGCCGCCTCGGCGGAGGAGGCCGCGGTGCACCGCGTCCCGGACGAGGACGAGCGGCCGCTGTGACCCCCAGCACCTCCCGCACGACGCTCACCGTCAACGGCCGGGAGCACACCCTGGCCGTCGACAACCGGCGCGTCCTGCTGGACCTGCTGCGCGAGGACCTGGACCTAACCGGGGCCAAGAAGGGCTGCGACCACGGCCAGTGCGGCGCCTGCACGGTGCTGGTCGACGGGCGACGGATGAACAGCTGCCTGCTGCTCGCCGTCGCCCTCGACGGCAGCGAGGTCACCACCGTGGAGGGGCTCGCCGGCGAGGACGGCGAGCCCCATCCGCTGCAGCGCGCGTTCCTCGAGCGGGACGCCTTCCAGTGCGGCTACTGCACCCCCGGCCAGCTGTGCTCGGCCGTGGGCGTGCTGGCCGAGGCGGCCGCCGGGCATCCGTCCGCGGTCACCGGCCCCGAGGCCGAGGCGGGTGAGCCGGCCCCGCTGGGCGCTGCGGAGATCCGTGAGCGGATGAGCGGCAACCTGTGCCGTTGCGGGGCCTATCCGCGCATCGTCGAGGCCGTGGAGGACGTCGTCCCGTGAAGACCTTCGAGTACGTCCGGGCCCGCACGGTGGACGAGGCGACCGCCGCGTTCGCCGCGGCCCCGGGCGCCCGCTACCTGGGCGGCGGCACCAATCTGGTCGACCTGATGAAGCTCGGCGTGGAGCGCCCGGCCGCCCTGGTGGACGTCTCCCGCCTTCCGCTGGACACGGTCGGCGAGCTGCCGGACGGGTCCCTGCGCGTCGGCGCCACCGTCCGCAACAGCGACCTGGCCGCCCACCCGTTGGTGCGCGAGGGCTGGCCGGCCCTGTCCCGGGCGCTGCTGTCCGGCGCCTCGGGCCAGCTGCGCAACGCCGCCACGACCGGCGGGAACCTGCTGCAGCGCACCCGCTGCCCCTACTTCCAGGACCTCTCCAAACCGTGCAACAAGCGGGAGCCCGGCAGCGGCTGCGGGGCGAGGGAGGGCGTGCACCGCGACCACGCCGTGCTCGGCCACTCCCCGCACTGCGTGGCCACCCACCCCTCCGACATGGCGGTGGCCCTCGCCGCGCTGGACGCCCGCGTCGAGCTGACCGGGCCGGACGGGGAGCGCGAGGTGGCGGCCGACGTGTTCCACCGGCTGCCCGGCGACCGCCCGGAGCTGGACACCGAGATCCGTCCCGGCGAGCTGGTCACCGCGGTGGTGCTGCCCGCAGCGACCCGCGGCCTGCCGTCGGCGTACCGCAAGGTCCGCGACCGGGCCTCCTACGCCTTCGCGCTGGCCTCCGCCGCGGTGGTGCTGCGCGTCGAGGGCGGGGTGGTGGCCCGGGTCGGCATCGCGCTGGGCGGTGTGGCGCACCGGCCGTGGCGGGCACGCCGGGCCGAGGAGGTTCTCACCGGCGCGGCGCCGTCCAGGGCCGCGTTCGAGCACGCCCTGGATCTCGAACTCGACGCGGCCGAGCCGCTGCGGGACAACGGCTACAAGGTGCCGCTGGCCCGCTCCCTCACCGTCGACGTGCTCACCCGTCTCGCCGCACGGCACGCCGGCTGACCCGCCGGTCCCGGCCGGCTCACCGCTTCGGACGTCGCCCGACGTCACCCGGAGGAGGAATCCCATGTCCGACGCCCCCGCCGCGCTCGGCGCTCCCGTCGTCCGCCGGGAGGGCCTGGACAAGGTCACCGGCCGGGCCCGCTACGCCGTCGAGCACCGCCTGCCCGGCCTCGCCCACGCCTGGCCGGTCCTGGCCCGGGTCGCCTGCGGCCGGGTGGAGCGGGTCGACGCCTCGGCGGCCCTGGCCGTGCCGGGCGTGCTGGCGGTGCTCAGCCACGAGAACGCTCCCCGCCTCGCACAACCGGACGACCCGACGCTCGCGGTCCTCCAGGACGACCGGGTTCCGCACCGCGGGTGGGTCGTCGCCCTCGTGGTCGCCGAGACCCTGGAGGCCGCCCGCGAGGGCGCCGGCGCCGTGGACGTCACGTACCTGGCGCTGGACCACGACGTGCTGCTGACGCCGGACCGCCCGGACGCGTACGTGCCCGAGAAGGCCAACGGCGGACATCCGGCCCTGCGCGAGCACGGCGACCCGGACGGCACGTTCGCCTCCTCACCGGTGCGGGTGGACACCGCCTACCGGGTGCCGCCGCTGCACAACCACCCGATGGAGCCGCACGCCTCCACCGCGCGCTGGAGCGACGGCCGGCTGGAGGCGTGGTGCTCCAGCCAGGGCACCACCAAGGTCCGGCAGACGCTGGCCGCGATGTTCGAGGTGCCGGAGGACTCCGTCACGGTGCGCGCCGAACACGTCGGCGGCGGCTTCGGGTCGAAGGGCACGCCGCGCCCCGACGTGGTGCTGGCCACCATGGCGGCGCTGCGCACGGGGCGGCCGGTCGCCCTGGCGCTGCCCCGCCGCGACCTGCCCGCCCTGGTGGGCCACCGCGCCACGACGCTGCACCGGGTGCGGCTGGGAGCCGGCGAGGACGGCCGGATCCGCTCGCTGCTCCACGAGGTGACCACGTACAGCTCGCGGGTGAAGGAGTTCGTCGAGCAGGCCGCCGTGCCGGGCCGCACCATGTACACCGCGCCGCACAGCCGGACCGCGCACCGGGTGGCACGGCTGGACGTCCCCACCCCGTCCTGGATGCGCGCCCCCGGCGAGACGCCCGGCATGTACGCACTGGAGTCGGCGATGGACGAGCTGGCCGAGGCGCTGGGCATGGACCCGATCGAGCTGCGGGTGGTCAACGACTGCCGCACCGAGCCGGACACCGGCAAGCCGTTCAGCAGCCGCCACCTGGTGGAGTGCCTGCGCGAAGGCGCCCGCCGGTTCGGCTGGGAGGACCGCGACCCCCGGCCGGGGGCGCGCCGGGCGGGACAGGTGCTCACCGGCACGGGCGTGGCCTCGGCCACCTACCCGGTGCTGGTCTCCCCCAGCACCGCCACGGCGCGGGCGCTGCCGGACGGGTCCTTCCTGGTGCGGGTGAACGCCACCGACATCGGCACCGGGGCGCGCACGGTGCTCGGCCAGGTCGCCGCGGAGGCGCTGGGCGCGCCGGGCGAGCGGGTGCGGATCGAGATCGGCGACAGCGACCTGCCCTCCGCGCCGCTGGCCGGGGGCTCCTCGGGGACGGCGTCCTGGGGCTGGGCGGTGCACGAGGCCTGCGTCCGGCTGGTGCGCCGGCTCGCCGAGCACCAGGGCACGCTGCCCCCCGAGGGGCTGGAGGAGCACGCCGACACCGCAGGTCGGGCCGACGCGGAGAGCGACCACGCCCGGCACGCCTTCGGGGCGCACTTCGCCGAGGTCGGGGTCGACACCGTCACCGGCGAGGTCCGGGTGAACCGCCTGCTGGGCGTGTACGCCGCCGGGCGCATCCTCAATCCGCGCACGGCGCGCTCGCAGTTCGTCGGCGGCATGGTGATGGGGCTCGGCATGGCCCTCACCGAGGGATCCACCCTGGACCCGGCCTTCGGGGACTTCGCCGAGCGCGACCTGGCCGCCTACCACGTGCCGGTCAACGCGGACGTCCCGTCGGTGGAGGCCCACTGGATCGAGGAGGACGACCCGCACCTCAACCCGGTCGGCGGCAAGGGCATCGGGGAGATCGGCGTGGTGGGGACGGCCGCCGCCGTGGGCAACGCCTTCCACCACGCGGTGGGCGTCCGGCTGCGGGAGCTGCCGCTCACCCCGGACCGGGTGCTGGAGGCACTCTCCGAGCAGGGGGCGGCGCTCCACCGGGCGTGACCTCGGCCACGACAGGGGTCGTACGGGCCCTTCGTCGGGGAAGCTGAAGAGGAGGGCGACGCACCGGCGCCGCCCTCCTCGCTCTGGAGGTGTGCGGTGGACGAGCGGACGACGCTGGTGGTGATCGTGGTCGCCGTGGCGGTCGCGGTGGTCGTGCTGGCGGTCGCGGTGCGGCTGCTGCTGCGGCTGGTGCGCACCCGCCGCGCGCTGCGGGAGGCCGGTCTGCCGACCGGACCGAAGTGGGTCTTCTGGGGCGCGGTCGCCTACCTGGTGCTGCCGGCCGACCTGGTGCCCGACCCGGTGTACCTCGACGACATCGGCGCCCTGCTGCTGGCCCTGCGCAGCATGCGCGCGGCGCTGCCCAAGGGCATGACGCTGCCGAGGCGGCCGCGCGCCGCGGCTCCCGGCGCGGCAAGCGCCCCCGGCGCGGCCGGTCTCGCGGCCGCGCCCCACCGGGACTGACTCCCGCGGCGCCGCCCGCACGCACCCCTCGCGCGCAGCGAGAAGCCCCCCGGTCCGTCCGCCGGGGGGCTTCTCGCTGCGTGCGAGAGGCGGGCCGGGTCAGCGGGTGACCACGAATCGTTCGTTCGGCACGCAGTGGGTCATGGTGAGGCCCTGGACGTCGCGCGGCGGGTTGTTCCCCAGGTTGCGCAGCCGCTCCTTGTCCTCGTCGGTGAGGTCCTGGCTCTGCAGCGGCTCGAGGTGGGCGACGTCCTTCGCGGCGATCCCCAGGCCCTCGCCGACCCGGGTGCCAAAGTCGTTCTCGACGAGCAGGAAGTGCCAGACCATGCGCTCCTGGATCGGGCGGTCGCACTGGGAGAGCAGGTCGATCATGTTCTTGACCAGGTCGTCCCGCTCCCACTCCTCCAGCAGGCAGTAGCGCTGGCCGGCCTGAAGGTAGTCGTTGGTGCGCGGGATGCGCTTGCGGGTGAGGCGTCCGCTGATCTCCGGCCCCTGCTCGTCGTGGGTCGGGTAGTGCGCCTCGCGCAGTCCGCCCAGGATGGACGGCTCGTAGTTGACGATCGGGTTACCGCCCCCGCCGTCCACGTGGTAGGCCATCTGGCCGTCGCGCTGGTTGGTGCGCACCAGTCCGTGGTCGGGCTGGTTGACCGGGAGCTGGAGGTAGTTGGGGCCCACCCGGTAGCGCTGGGTGTCGCTGTAGGAGAAGGTGCGGCCCACCAGCATCTTGTCGTCGGAGAAGTCGAGGCCGTCGACCAGCACACCGGTGCCGAAGGCGATCTGCTCGGACTCGGCGAAGAAGTCCTCCGGGCAGCGGTCGAGCACCATGCGGCCCACCGCCTTGGGCGGGAACTCCTGCTCGGGCCAGGTCTTGGTGTCGTCCAGCGGGTCGAAGTCGAGCTCCGGGTGCTCGTGGTCGTCCATCATCTGGACGAGCAGTTCCCACTCCGGGTACTCGCCGCGCTCGATGGCGCCGTAGAGGTCCGCCGTCGCGTGGCCCACGTCCTGCGCCTGCAGGTTGGCGGCGTCCTCCTCGGTCATGCTCCTGACGCCCTGCTTGGGCATCCAGTGGTACTTCACCAGCTTGGTCTCGCCCTGCTGGTTGACCCACTTGTAGGTGTTGACGCCGAAGCCCTGCTGGTGCCGGTAGTCGGCCGGGATGCCGCGCGGGCTGAACAGGTTGACCAGCATGTGCATGGACTCCGGGGTCTGCGACATGAAGTCGAAGATCCGGCGGGGCTGCTGGACGAAGGTGACCGGGTCCGGCTTGAGGGCGTGGATGACGTCCGGGAACTTGATGGCGTCCCGGATGAAGAAGACGCCCAGGTTGTTGCCGACCAGGTCCCAGTTGCCGTCCTCGGTGTAGAACTTCACCGCGAAGCCGCGCGGGTCGCGGTTGCACTCCGAGGAGTCGCGCCCGCCGATCACCGTGGAGAAGCGGCAGGCGACCCTGCTCCGCCTGCCCTTCTCCTGGAAGAGCTTCGCCCGGGTGTACCGGTCGATGGGCTCGTCGCCCCACGCGCCGTAGGCCTCGAAGTATCCGAAGGCGGTCGCCCCGCGGGCGTGCACCACCCGCTCCGGGATGCGCTCGCGGTCGAAGTGGCTGATCTTCTCGAGGAACTGGTAGTTCTCCAGCGTGGCGGGCCCCCGCGCGCCCACGGTGCGCTGGTTCTGGTTGTCGTAGACGAAGTGTCCCTGCCGGTTGGTCAGGATCTCCCTGTCGTCACCCTGCGCGGGGCCCTTGCTGGATACGTCCGTCATGCGGGGGTGCTCCTTCGGCGCTGGCTCGCCGCGCTCACGCACCGTATGCGGGCACGCGACGCACAGTTATGGGGCGTTTATGGTTTTAGCACCTTTTGTCGATGACGGCGAACGGCCACTCCCCCCATGCCGCCCGATGACCGCTTTGCACGCATAGGTCAGGTTTCGCGGGGGTACGCGGGTGGCTATCGGCGAGCCGAGGGAGAGACCCATGTCGACTGCACAGCCCGACGAGTCCCGCGCCTCCTTCGAGGGGGTCACTCCGGACGGGATGCTCCATGCCCGACCCGACTCCGAGGTGACCCCGGAGGATCTTGTCCTGGCCACGGGACGCGACGTCACGCCGGACACCCTCAAGTGGGCCGAACGCAAGCTGGCCTCCGAGGGATCCGCCGCGCTGGAGAAACTGCTGCCCTGACCGGGCCGGGGCGGGCGTTCCTCTCCGCCCCCTTTCCTCCTTCCTTCCCTTCCGGCACCGGGGGCGGCCGCGACCGCCCCCGGTGCCGCGCGTCCCGCGCCCCGGTCCGTCCCGGGGGCGGGACGCTTGCCTTGACGTCGGCGTCAAGTCGTACCGTCGTCGGCATGCGAATCGGCGAGCTGGCCGCGGAGGCCGGGACCACCACCCGCACCCTGCGGTACTACGAGTCGCGCGGACTGCTGTCGGCGCGGCGGGACGGCAACGGGCACCGCACCTACGACGAGGACGACCTGGCGCAGGTGCGGCAGATCAGGATGCTGCAGGACTTCGGGTTCGGCCTGGAGGAGACGCGGCCCTTCGTGGAGTGCCTGCGCGCGGGCCACGCGGAGGGGGACTCCTGTCCCGCCTCCCAGCTGGTGTACCGGCGCAAGCTCGACGAGCTCGACGCGATGATCGAGCAGCTGCGGGTGGTCCGGGAGAAGGTCTCCCGGCAGCTGGTCCGGGCCGAGCGGGCGCGCGACGGCCTGGCCGCCGAGGCGCTGGTTCCGGGGGGCCCGGAGCCCGTCTGCGAACTGGGAGGACGAGGATGATCAGGGCGAAGGGCGTGGCCGAGGTGTCGGACGCCGATTTCACGGCGGAGGTTCTGGGGGCGGAGCTGCCGGTGCTGGTGGAGTTCACCGCGGACTGGTGCCCGCCGTGCCGGCAGATGGCCCCGGTGCTGACCGCGCTGGCCGCGGAGGAGGCCGAGCGGCTGAAGGTCGTGCAGCTGGACGTGGACACCAGCCCGGAGACGACCAACCGGTACGGCGTGCTGTCCATGCCGACCTTCATGCTGTTCCGCGGGGGCGAACCGCTGCGCTCCATGGTGGGTGCGCGGCCCAAGCGGCGGCTGCTGGCGGAGCTGGAGGAGGCCCTGTAGGCCGCCTGGGGGTAGGGGCCGGGGCGCCCTGCCGGGGCCCGCCACGGGGCGGAGCCCTGACCGTCCGCCGGAAAATGCGGGTGACGTGCGACGACGCCCCCACGAGAATGGGCGTCACGCGGATCGGGCACCTTCCTCCGCGTGCGACCAGGGGGAGGCGGCCACCATGACCACCGTTGCGAACGTCCTGTTGTCCGGGATCGTCGGCTCCACGGCGTACGGGCTCGCCCACGCCGGTTCCGACGTGGACCGGCTCGGCGTCTTCGCCGTCCCCACCGTGGACCTGCACGGGCTGCGGCGGCCGAAGGAGTCGCACGTCACCACCGCACCGGACCGCACGCTGCACGAGGCGGCCAAGTGGTGCCGGCTCGCCCTCTCCGCCAACCCCACCGCCATGGAGCTGGTGTGGCTGCCCGAGGAGCTGTACGAGGTGCGCACCCCGCTGGGGGACGAACTGGTGGCGATCCGCGGTTCGTTCCTCAGCGCCGGGCGGGTACGCGACGCCTATCTCGGCTACGCCGTCCAGCAGTTCCGGCGGCTGGAGCGGCGGGGCGACGGTTCCTTCTCGGCGGACCTGCGGAAGCGCACCGCCAAGCACGCACGCCATCTGAAGCGGCTCTGCGTGCAGGGACTGGAGCTGTACACGACCGGCTCGCTGACCCTGCGGGTCGACGATCCGCAGGAGTTCCACGACTTCGGCGCCCGGGTCGCGGCGGACCCGTCGGCCGCGGAACCCCTGCTGCGCCACTACGAGTCCGCCTTCGCGGAAGCCCGCAGCGTCCTGCCTCAGGCCCCGGACGAGGGCCCCGTGGAGGCCTGGCTGCACCGGGTCCGCGCACACTTCTACGAGCCCGCGGCCCAGGGCGAGCCGGTGGCTTGACCTCGAGCGTGGTCGAGGTCGCACGGTGGGTGCATGACGTCCACCACGCACGACACGAGCCACCTGCCCGCCGACCCCGAGGGGGAGGCCACCGCCCTGCGCGCCCTGGTGGCGGCCGTGGAGCGGGTACAACGAGAAGAGCTGGTCGACGAGTTCGTGCCACTCTTCCGCGCCGACGCCGTCTGGACCACCAGCGCCGGCGCCCGGCTGTACGGGCGTGAGGCCATCGCCGCATTCACCGCGAAGGCGCTCCCCGGGTGGACTGCGGGCGGCGCCCGAGCCACCTACGAGGTGGAGCACGTGAGCTTCGTCCGGCCCGACGTCGCCGCGCTCAAGGTGCGCCAGCGCTACTTCGCCCCGGACGGCACGCCGGACGGCGAAGGGTCTCCGCTGTACGTCGCCTCCAAGGAGCGGGGGCGCTGGTTCCTGACCGCCTGCCAGAACACCGCGGTGCAGCCCACGGGCTGAGGGGCGGCACCGCGGCATCCACCCTGATCGGGATCCGGTCGGGGATCAGGAAGCATCCTCGTCGCGGGCCGTGCGGGAGGCCAGGCGCTCGTAGCGCTGCCGCGCCGCCTGCTGGGTGCCCAGGCCCAGCCCGAAGGCGATCTCCTGCCAGGTCATGCCCCGGCCGCGGGCCATGTGGAGCAGGCCCGTCTCGAGCTCGTCCAACTCGCCCCGCACCAGCGGGAGAAGAGTGAGCGCGGCGGTGATGTCGGCCTTGTCGACCTCGGGCTCGCCGTCCTCCAGCCGGGCGGCGCCGCTCAGCAGGAACGCGACCGTGCGCACCGCCTCGTGCGGCGCGGGGAGCATCGGGTTGGTCTGCCGACGGCGCTGTTCCTCGGTCGCGGCGTGCCGCTCGGCGATACGGAAGAGGGCCCCGGGGGCGCGTCGCGACCTCGCCTCCTCGGGGTCCGGCGGCTGGAAGGGATCAGCGACGGGCTGCTCAGGGTTGTCGGACATGCCTCCAGGATCGGCGTGGCCATCCCCGTTGTCAACATTCCGTTGTGAACAGATTGTTCATACGGTCAGATTGTTCATACGGTCAGGCGGCCCGTCGGCCCGGCGGAGGACAGGCGGACGCAGGGGTGGGCGGTCGGGACGGCGGCTGGCGTCAGCCGGCGGGCGGGAGGAACTCCGGGCGGTCGAGGACGCGCAGCCAGCTGCCGTCGGGCTGGCGGCGGACGACCTGCGCCCGGGCGCCCGCGCCGTCCTTGGGCGGGGTCGCGGTGAGGGCGATGCCGTCGACGACGAGCGTCGGCAGGGGCTCCTCCGGCTCGAAACGGGGGCCGGAGGCCAGCACCTTCTCCCAGAGCGCGCGGATGGCCTCCCGGCCGACGGTGGTGGAGCCGGGCGGGTAGGCCATCACCGCGTCCTCCTCGTAGAGCGCGGCCACCCCGGCCGCGTCGCCGGCGTTGGACCTCTCGACGAAGAGGCGGGTGATGTCCTCGGGACGCATGGCCTTCTCGGCGTCGGCGGTCATGGTGTTCCTCCCTGTCGGGACGGCGGAGGCGGTCTCCGTCGCTTCACCTCCAGCCTCTGCCGGACATCACCAGAAGTCCAACAGATGGTGGCGCTGGCTACTAGAATCAGCAGTCATGGAACTGCGTCAGCTGGAGTACTTCGTCGCGGTCGCCGAGGAGCGGAACTTCACGCGGGCGGCGGAGCGGGTGCACATCAGTCAGTCCGGGGTGAGCGCCCAGGTCCGGCAGCTCGAACGGGAGCTGGGCGCGGAGCTGTTCGACCGGTCGGCCAGGGCCGCGACCCTCACCGTCGCGGGGAAGGCGGCCCTGGAGCACGCCCGGGCGGCCCTGGCCGCGGCCGAAGCGGTCCGCCGGAGTGTGGACGAGGTGACGGGGCTGCTGCGCGGGCGGATCTCCGTCGGCATGGTCGTGGGGTGCGCGGTGCTGCCGCTGTTCGAGGCGCTGGCCGGCTTCCACGCGGCGCACCCCGGGGTGGAGCTCTCACTGACGGAGGACAACTCCGACCGGCTGGTGGAGGCCGTGCGCGGCGGCGCCCTCGATCTGGCGCTGGTCGGGACGGCCGCCCCGCCGGAGGGGGTCGGTTCGGTGACCGTGGTGAGCGAGCCTCTGGTCGCGGCCGTGGCTCCGGGACACCCGCTCGCGGGCCGGAAGCGTGTCGCGTTGCGCGAGGTCTGTGCCCATCCCCTCGTGTGCATGCCGGCGGGTACCGGTCTGCGCACGGTCTTCGACCGGGCCTGCGCCGCCCAGGGGCTGCGGCCCGGCATCGCCCTGGAGGCCAGCGCGGCCGGCGCGGTGGCGGACCTGGCCGCCCGCGGCCTCGGGGTGGCGATCCTCAGCGAGTCGATGGCCGCGGGCCACGCCGACCGGCTGACCGCCGTGGCCCTGCGCGACGTCGCGGACCCCGCGCTGCTCGCGCTGGTCTGGCGCGACGGCGCGCCCGCGGTCCCGGCGCTGCTGCGGCGCATGCGGCAGGCGTTCGGCGTGGCGGGGTGAGCGGGGCGGGCTCCGGTCAGACGGTGCGTTCGCCGGGCCACCGGTCCGCGCCGTCGCGCCAGGCGCCGTCCGGGTCCAGGGCCGCGGCCCGGTCGAGGTCCTGCCGGGCGCCCTCGGCGCGGCCGGCCGCCTCGCGGGCGCGGGCGCGGCCCACGAGCGCCCAGAGGTCGTCGGGGGCCAGGTCCAGCGCGGCGGTGAAGTCGGCCTCCGCGGCGGCAGGATGGGCGGCCTCGAGGCGCACGATGCCTCGTTCGACCAGCGCCCAGCGGTAGTCGGGGGCGAGCGCGAGGGCCGCGGTCAGGTCGGCCGCCGCCTCGTCGAGGCGCCCCGCCAGCCGGTGCGTCTTGCCCC
The DNA here is from genome assembly GCF_040295685.1 of Streptomyces sp. NPDC002734. Taxonomy (NCBI): domain Bacteria; kingdom Bacillati; phylum Actinomycetota; class Actinomycetes; order Kitasatosporales; family Streptomycetaceae; genus Streptomyces; species Streptomyces sp. NPDC002734. Next base: position 147,472 of record NZ_JBEOVU010000016.1, on the reverse strand, counting down.
GTTCGGCCAGCGCCCAGGCGTGGTCGGGCCGCGCGGCCAGCGCCGCGGTCAGGTCGGCCACGGCCTCCTCGTAGCGGCCGGCCTGCCGATGACTCCGGCCGCGGCATCCGAGCGCCCAGACGTATCCGGGGTCGAGGGCGAGGGCGGCGGTGAAGTCGGCGACGGCCTCGTCGAACCGCCCGGCCTGCTGGTGCACCTGGCCCCGGGACCCGAGCGCCCGCACCTGGCTGGGGTCGAGCGCCAGCGCGGCGGTGAAGTCGGCCACGGCCTCGTCGAACCGTCTGGCCCGGCGGTGCGCCTCGCCCCGCTGCGACAGCGCCCGGGGGTCGGCGGGGTCGAGGCGGACGGCGACGTCCAGATCGCGCACCGCCGCCTCCGGTCGTCCGGCCCGCAGGTGGGCGCGTCCACGGTGGAACCGGGCGGCCGCGTCGTCCGGGCCGAGGGCGATCGCCCGGTCGAACTCGGCGAGGGCCGCGTCCTCCTGGCCGACCGCCTCCAGCCGGCGTCCGCGCACCACGTGCGCGTGGGCCTGGGCGGCCGCGTCGAGCGGGCTCAGTGGGGTCAGCAGTGCGCCGAGCGCGGCCACGACCGGGTCCGCCGCCTCCGCCGTCGCCTCGCGCAGGCGGCCGGCCCAGGCGCCCAGGGCCTCGTCCTGGGTGTCCTCCGCCGCCCGGGTGAAGGCGTCGAACCACTGCCGCAACGCGTCCGGCGACGCCTCGGCGGCATGCACGGCCTCCTCCAGCGCGCCGGTCAGACAGCCGGCCGGGTGGGCGCAGAGCCGGTGGTACATCTCGTCCAGCCGGTGACGGCGCCAGCGGGCGTCCTGGCGGCGCCGGGCGGCGGGCAGGTTCACCTCCAGGCCCGCGCGCCAGGCGGCGTTCGCGTCGGCCAGCCGGAGGTGGACCGCCGTCCAGCCCTGGGGCGAACGCGCCCGCTCCCGCCGGACCATCCCGGCGCGCACCACGGCGTGGTACTTCTTGAACTCGCCGCTGCCGCTCACGAACGGCTGCCCGCACAGCCAGGCCCACAGCCCGCGCGCCTCCTCGGGCACCGCCGCGGCGAACACGTCCTCGTTGAGCCGGGGCGCGAGGGCGCAGGTCAGCACCGCCTCACGGCACAGCGGGTCGGCGATCCAGCGCACGAACCGTTCCACCGCGATCTCCGCGGCGTCCCCGTCCGCGTCGACGGCGGCCGCGCTCTCCGGGCGGGCCAGGGCGAGCAGGTCGGCCAGCAGCGGCAGGCCCATGGACAGGCGCACCACCGCGTCCACGGTCGCCGGCTCGGTGACGCCCCGCCGGGCGAGCAGTTCACGGGTCTCCTGCTCGGTGAAGGCCTCCAGCGGCACGTGCCGGCCCTGGGCCATGAGCCCGGACCAGTCGTGCTCGTCCAGGTCGTCGCGGCCGGCCAGCACGACCATGACGTTGACCGGCAGCGGACCGAACCCGTCGCGCAGCATGGTGCGCAGCCAGGCGTCGAGGTGCCGGCCGGTCTGCTCCCAGGTGTCCAGGAACAGCACCACCCAGGGGCGCTCCTCGCACAGGCCGTCCAGCGCGGTCACGAACTCCCGGCTGACGGCGTCCAGTTCGGGTCCCCTACCGCGCGTCCGGCGACCGCGCACCCGCTCGCGCATCTGGTCCATGCCCTCGGCCACCACGTCGGGGTCGACCATCGTCGCGATGAGGCCGCCGCCGGGCAGGACGGTGGACGCGCCGCCGAGGACGGCCCGGGAGATCGCCCGGCTCGCCGGGGTGGGACCGTCGTCGGCCGCCCCGTCGAGGTCGACCGGCTCGGCGGCGGCGTCCTGCTCCCGGCGGTACTGCTCGACCGCCCGGTCGAACGCCTTCAAGGGCCGTGTCCCGTCCGACAGTTGTCCGGCCAGGGCGATCATCGTCGACAGGATGCCGTGCACGTCGTTCTCATCCACGGCGGCGGTGGCGGCGCCCGCCTGCCGGGCGGTCTCGCGCCACTGCCGCAACAGTTTGGACTTGCCGACGCCGCCGACGCCGCGCACGTGGAAGAGGTACACGGCAGGGTCGGTAGGAGAGAGCGGGTCCTTGGCGAGGTTCCGCGCGAAGAACGCCATCTCCTCGCGGCGCCCCACGAACCGGTCCAGCGCCCGCAGGGCCGTCAACTCACCTCGTGATACCCGCCGTTGCGCTCTCGGCATGTGCGCGGTCCTCCCTCGTCCGGCCCCACGGTACGACGTCCGCGGGCCGCTCGTGGTTGCCCCGCACACCTCGCCGGGCGGCCCGTGGACGTCTCCGCTCTGCGGGCCGCCTCGTCCATATTCCGGTGCGGCCACGCACGGGAGCGCTCTAGGGTGGCGCGGTGCACACTCGAATGATCATCCTGAACGGCGGCTCCAGCGCGGGGAAGTCCGGCATCGTCCGGTGTCTGCAGTCCCTGCTGCCGGATCCGTGGCTCGCCTTCGGCTGCGACTCCTTCGTCGACGCGCTGCCGGCGCGGATGCAGTCCTCCCAGGACGGCATCGAACTCGGGCCCGACGGCGAGGTGACGGTCGGCGCCGAGTTCCGGGCCCTGGAGGCCGCCTGGACCGAGGGCATCGCGACGATGGCCCGTGCCGGCGCCCGGGTGATCATCGACGACGTCTTCCTCGGCGGGGCGCGGTCCCAGCAGCGGTGGCTGAGGGCCCTGGACGGCCTGGACGTGCTCTGGGTGGGGGTGCGGTGCGACAGCGCGGTCGCCTCCGGGCGGGAGATCGCCCGCGGGGACCGCGTCCGGGGGATGGCGGCCGCACAGGCCGACCTGGTCCATCAGGGCGTCACCTACGACCTGGAGGTGGACACCACCCGCACCGAGTCGCTGGCGTGCGCCCGGGCGATCGCGGCCCGCGTCCGCTGACCCGTTCCGCACGCGCGCTCAGGGGCACGGGCGGTGCAGGGGAACGGGCGCGCGGGAGCGCCGGCGCGCGGCGGCGTGTGACGGCCGCGCGCCCGCGGAGCCGTCACACGCCGACCGCACCGTCGATCCGTTCGCGGAGGAGGTCGGCGTGGCCGTTGTGACGGGCGTACTCCTCGACCATGTGCAGGAGCACCCAGCGCAGCGAGACGACGCCCCTCCAGGCGTCCTCCCCCTCGACGTCCAGGTCCGGGGCGGCCGCGGTGAACGCCTCCGCGAACGCGACCTCCTCGTGCCAGGCCGCCCAGGACTCCGCGACGACCTCCGGGGCCGGGGACGCGCCGTCGAAGTCCCCCTCCGGCGTCCGCGGTGAGGAGAAGCGGAGTTCGACGTCCTGGCCGGCGAGCACCACCCGGAACCAGCGCCGCTCCACGTCGGCGAGGTGTCGGACCAGCCCGAGCAGGGAGAGCGACGACGGCGGAACCGAGCGACGGGCCGACTCCGCTCCCAGACCCGCGCACTTGAGCCGCAGGGTGGCGCGCTGCGCGTCCAGGGCCGCGACCAGCATGCCGCGTTCGCCGCCGGTGGCGGGACCGGTGAACCGCCGCTCGCTGTCGGCGCCGTCGGCCAGTTGGACGCGACGCTCCGGGATCTTCATGGCCACATCATCCATCACCGCACCCTCGGTCGGCCGGGGATCGGCCGATTCGCGCCCGCCCGGGGCCACGACCACACGGCCGGGGGCCCGGCGGTCAGCTCCGCTGCGGCCGGTCCGCTGCCGTCCGTCGACCGCGGTCGGTCCCCTGCGGCCGGTCCACCGGGGCGTGACCGATCACGGCCGTGATCGTTTCACCCGGCATGCGATCACTTACACACCTGCGCCGTTCCGCCCTCGTCCTCGCCTGCGGACTCGCTCTGGCGGCGGGCCTGTCCTCCACCGCGTCCGCCGACATGTCCGCCGCGGCGCCGGGCGCCGTCGCCGCGAAGGGCCAGTTCCACTGGATCGGCGCCAAGGGCACCCCTTACTTCGTGGAGAACCCGCCCACCGGCGAGTGCCTCGGCATGGCCGAGAAGGGGCGCGCCGCGCAGAACCGGACCAATGTCAGGGCGACCGTCTACGCCGGCAAGAAGTGCGGCGGGGCGGCCAAGCGCCTGGCGGCGGGGCAGAAGGCGCCGAAGGGCTTCGTCTTCAACAGCGTGCGCTTCGGGCGCTGACCGCCTCCCTCCGCTTCCTCCCCCGCCCCGGGCTCTCCGTGCGTCAGCCGAGGCCGCGGTGGGCCGCCCAGAGCTCACCGGCACGGGTCGCGGCCGCCGCGATCAGGGCCGTGAGCTCGGGCCGGTCGGCCGGGACGGGGAACGACACGTAGGCGCCGCGGCCGCCCGCCGTAGGGCGGCCGTAGGCCTTCGCGGCGAGGGTTCCGTCGGGGAGGAGGCGGATGTTCAGCGTGGACAGGGTGAACTCCTGCCCGCGCCTGACGTCCGTCCAGCGGAGCGCCTCCGGGACGGTGACGTTGACCGCCAGCGCGCTGACGACGACGGAGGCGCCGGTATCTCCGGGCTGATCACTGCTCATCAGGACACCCTGCCCGCTTCGGTGAGGTCGCGGAAGGCGTTCTCGAAGGCCGTGCGGGTGGTGGTGGCCCGGGTCCGGTCGAGGATGCCGAACACGACGTGCGCGAACCGTCCCTCGAACCTCCCGCCCGGGGCGAGCGGGACGCGGAAGGCCTCGGCCACCTCGGCCGGGTCGTTCATGAAGACCCCGCAGCCCCAGGCGCCGAGCACCAGCCGTCGGTAGCCGTGCGCAGCCGCCGTCTCCAGCACGCGCCCGGCCCGTGAGGCCAGGGCGGCGGGGACCTCCGCGGCACGGTCGGGGGCCTTGCGGGCGATCACGCCGGCGTTGGGCGCGGGCGAGGTGAGGAAGCCGGCCGTGTACGGCTCGTCCAGCAGACGGCCGCGGTCGTCCCGGAAGACCGGCACCGCCGGGGAGTGGATCACCCGGTCCGAGTAGAAAGGGTCCCGGTCGGCCCGGTGGTGCTCGTAGTACTCGGGCGCGCGCAGCAGACAGGTGTACAGGGCCGAGCCTCGGCAGAGCGCCTCCTCCTGCGCCTGCGCCCCGTTGAGGTAGCCGCCGCCGGGATTGCGCGCCGAGGCGAAGTTCAGCACCGCCACCGGGTCCGCGCCGTTGCCGGCGAGGCGGCGCGCGGCCTCCAGGCTGCTCTCCGCGGTGACCTCGACGACGGTCCGCACCGGTTCCGCGGCCGGCACCGGCACGGGGCCGGGGCCCACCATGCGGGTGCCCTCACGTGCCGCCCGCACCGCCTCGGCGATGGAGACCTCGCGTCCGTCGGACCCGCGGTAGAACCCCGCCGCCACGATCTCCTCGTTCTCCCGGGCGATCCCCCGCAGCCGTGCGCTCATCCGGTGTGCCGTTCCTCCTCCCGGGCGGGCGGCGCCCACCCCCGACCGGGCACGGCAGCCGCGACGCGCCCGTCTCCCCCACCGGTTTTCCGCGGCGGGAAATCCGGAAGCACCCTTCCCACCAGGCGTGACACGATGCGCCGAGGGGGTGATGTCCGCATGGACGAGCAGGGTGAGCAGAACGGACAGGCGAACGGGTCCACGGACGGGGCGGCGGACGAGTCGCTGCTCGCCGCGATCCGGGCGTGGGACGTGGACCGGGCCGGGGACCTGGTCGAGGGCGGCGCCGATCCCGACCGTCCGTTGCCGGACGGGACGACCCCGCTGACGCTCGCCGTCGCGTCGGGCTCGCCCGGGCTGGTGGGCGCCGTGCTCGGGAAGGAACCGCGTCTGCGTCTGCCGGCCGTGGAACGTGACCGCTTGCTGGCCCTGGCCCGGCGTTGGTACGACACAGGGGCCGAAGCCGAGTTGCGGCGGCTCACCGGGGCGTCGGGCGACGCCGAGGTGGTACGCATCGTGGACGACCCGTTCGCGGACTGGCAAGAGCCGGACATCGAGCGGTTCACCCTCGGCGGCCGGACCGTCCGGGCCGGGCACGGGGCGGTCCTCACCAAGCTCGAATGGGCGTTCCGCGTTCTCACTCCGCCCGAGGAGCTGGTCGGCCGGGCCGCCCGCACCGACGTGTGGCACGTGGACTTCTGGGAGTCCCACCTGGTCCTCGAGGCGCGCGGCAGCGACCGGACCTGGCAGGCCGTCCTCGCGCACCGGAACCATCCCGACCGCGGCCACCGCCTGTTCGTGGCGGAGCACCTGCGCGGGCTGGGGGTCGCCATGACGCAGGACGGTACCCGGCAGCGGGAGGCGGACCGCGTCCTCGTCGCCTGGACCGCGCAGGAGTCCGATCCCGAGGTGCTGGCCGGCGTGCTGGCCGCGTTGGCCACGGCCGACGACGGCTCGGGGGCCGTCGTCCTTCCCCATACCGGGCATGCCGACGCACGGGTGCGCCGTGCGGCCGCCGACTGCCTGCTGATGTGGCCGTCCGCGTCCTCGCCGGCCGCCCTCACCGCCCTCACCGTCCTGGCGGGGGACGACGACCCGGGGGTGCGGGAGGCGGTGGCGACGGCCGCCGGTCGCTGTCGGCGTCCCGAGACCCGGCGGATCCTGTTGGAGCTGCTCGACGACACGGTCCACACCGTCCGCCTCGCCGCCGCGAGCGCGCTCAACCGGACGCGCGATCCGCATCCCTCGGTGGCCCGAGCGTTGTGGGGGCTCCTCGACGAGGACGACCAGGAGCTGCGTCTGGAGGGCGCGTACGGGCTGTCGTTGCTGGACGATCCCCGCACCCCTGAGGCCGAGGCCCGTCTCGGCCCGCTGCGTCCCGAATTCGTCGAGGACGTGCGCACCTCCGGCCTGTGGGCGTGGGAGTGGCGCCGGAAGGGCGCCGCAAGCACGGGACAGAGGTCCTGACCTGCGGACCCGGACGCGCACAGCCCGAAAGGCCCGGCGCCGCGCCCTCGCTCGAGGGGCGGCGCCGGGCCTCGGCGCGTCAAGGACGTCGGGGACGTCGGGGACGTCGGGACGTCAGGTCAGATGAGACCCTGCGCGAGCATCGCGTCGGCGACCAGCTCGAAGCCGGCGATGTTGGCGCCGACCACGTAGTTGCCGGGGCTGCCGTAGCGCTCGGCGGTGGTGTGGCAGGAGTCGTGGATGTGGCGCATGATCTCCGCCAGGCGCTCCTCCGTGTGGGCGAAGCTCCACGAGTCGCGGGAGGCGTTCTGCTGCATCTCCAGGGCGCTGGTGGCCACGCCGCCGGCGTTGGCCGCCTTGCCCGGGCCGAAGGCCACACCGGCCTCCTGGAAGACGCGGACGGCCTCCGGGGTGGTGGGCATGTTGGCGCCCTCGGCGACCGCCTCGACGCCGTTGCGCACCAGGGCGACGGCGTCGGCCTCGTGCAGCTCGTTCTGCGTGGCGCAGGGCAGGGCGACGTCCACCGGGACGCTCCACAGGCCGGCGCCGGGGACGTAGGTGGCGCTGTCGCCGCGGGCCTCGGCGTACTCGGAGACGCGGCCCCGGCGGACCTCCTTGATCTCCTTGAGGAGCTCGAGGTCGATGCCCTTCTCGTCGACGACGTAGCCGCCGGAGTCGGAGCAGGTCACCACCGTGGCGCCGAGCTGGTGGGCCTTCTCGATCGCGTAGATGGCGACGTTGCCGGAGCCGGAGACCGCGACGCGCCGGCCGTCGAGCGAGCCCCCGCGGCTGCGCAGCATCTCCTGGGTGAACAGGACGCAGCCGTAGCCGGTGGCCTCGGTGCGCGCCTGGGCGCCGCCCCAGCCGAGGCCCTTGCCGGTGAGGACGCCGGACTCGTAGCGGTTGGTGATGCGCTTGTACTGACCGAACAGGTAGCCGATCTCCCGGCCGCCGACGCCGATGTCACCGGCGGGGACGTCGGTGTACTCGCCGAGGTGGCGGTGGAGCTCGGTCATGAACGACTGGCAGAACCGCATGATCTCGGCGTCCGAACGGCCCTTGGGGTCGAAGTCGGAGCCGCCCTTGCCGCCGCCGATGGGCATGCCGGTGAGCGCGTTCTTGAAGATCTGCTCGAAGCCGAGGAACTTCACGATGCCCAGGTTCACCGACGGGTGGAACCGCAGGCCGCCCTTGTACGGGCCGAGGGTGCTGCTGAACTCGACACGGAAGCCACGGTTGACGTGGATGTTTCCGGCGTCGTCCGACCACGGCACGCGGAAGATGAGCTGCCGCTCGGGCTCGGCCATGCGCTCGACGATGCGGGCCTCGACCAGCTCGGGCCGCCGCTCCAGCACGGGGCCGAGGGAATCCAGTACCTCACGCACCGCCTGGTGGAACTCGGTCTCACCCTGGTTGCGACGGAGAATCTCCGCGTACAGCGACTCGATGACGCGCATGTGCAGCCCGTGACCTCTCGTGGTCGGAATGATCTCTGCGCCCCGTCCCGGGGGCGGTCAAGAGGGTTCCCCTCGCCGTTGAGGACGCCGCCGAGGGCCACCCAACAGCTGGGGATGCCCGTGCGCGCGACGCGCAGAACCGTTCGTGCACCTCCATTGTCCCAGTGGTCCCACCGATTCCACCGGCCGTATCCATATGGCGGACACCACCCACCGCTCAGCGGTCACCCTGAGTGGCCCACCTCACACATACCGTCGTCCTGCCGGACCCGCCATCGGAGCGACGGTGCGCCGGGGCCGTCACCCGGTGGCCGCCCCCTGCTCCACCAGCGCGAGGCACAGCAGGGCGAGGGACGCCGTGCACAGGAGGGTCCGGACGTGGTTGGCGCGGACCCACGGCCGCTCGAAACGGCTCCGCGCCGCCGCGAGATCGGCCGCTCCGGCCCGCGCGCCCGCCTGCTCGAGCTCGTTGTTGAGCGGGATGTTGACGCGCGCGGTCAGCAGGACCGCGGCCAGGTACAAGGCGGTCGCCGCCACCACCGGGACGAGGCCGCCGCCCGCGTCCCGGTCCACGGCGAGCAGGACCAGGGCCGCCACGTCGCACACGAGCGCTCCCCCGTAGCCGAGGAGGAACCAGCCGTTCAGGATGGCGACGTTGATGTTCCGCATCGTCTCCACCACGGTCCGGTCGTCCGTCCTGGCCAGCCCCGGCATCACCGCGATCGAGAAGGCGTGGAACAGACCGGCCATCAGACCGGTGGTCACCGTCGCGGCGACCAGGACCACCGAGCGAGCCGTCTCCATCTCCATGGCGTGTTCCCCCTGATGTCGTCGGCCGCCGCACGGCCGTGCCCGCGCGGCGGTGGGACAGGCCGCAGCCTACGGCCGGATCACACCCGCGCGCGCCCAGGTCGCCACCCTGCGGGCGGTCACCGCGGCGCATCCCGGCGACCCGCGCCCGGCGGCCTTCGCGGCTGAACTACGGGCCGGGAGCGGGGAGTTCGCCCGCCGGTGGGACGACCATCGGCTGGCCGTCCCGCGCACCGCGGTCAAGCGGTTCCCGCATCCGGTGGTGCGGCTGCTGGAGCTGGACTGCGAGGTGCCGCTGACGCCTGACCGGCGACGCTCCCTGATCGTCCACACCGCGCGTCCGGGCGGTGGGCCCCCGGAACTGGCTGCGGCTGCTCCAGGTCTTCGGCCTCCAGGACATGACCGCCGGCCCTCTCCATCCCTGAGTCGCCTCCCGGTCCCGGAGCCTGCGGGGCCGTCAGCCGGTCTCGGCCAGGGTGTGTGCGACGAGGGCGTTGGCGTGGCCGTGCCCGAGTCCGTGCTCGCTCTTGAGCCAGGCGACGAGCTCCATGTGCCGGGTCAGCGGCGAGGCGCGAATCAGGTCCTTCCATTCCGCGATCGGACGGCCGTACTTCTTCTCGATGGAGGGGAAGTAGCTCGCGGGGCCCTTCACGGGTGCGGTCATGCGGTCTCTCCTGCGGGGTGCCGTACGGGGGTCGCCGAAGCGCTGTCACCTCGTACGACCGCCCGCACCGCGCGAACTCATCGGTTCTCGCTCACGTTCTCGTTCAGGAGACGCGCCCCTGCCCGTGGGAGGCGGCCGGGACGCCTGCCGTGCCGGGGGCGCCGTCGTGCGGCAGGTCCCAGGTGACCCGCTTGCCGCGCGGGCCGCGGACCAGGCCGGCGGTCTGGTGGCGGAACGCGGCCAGCGCGTTCACCAGCCGGTAGGCGACGGGGTAGAGCGGGGTCAGCAGATAGGCGGTGGGAAGACTGGGCTCGGAGCGACGGTCGATGACCGCGGCGACGGTGATCTGCAGGGCGCACATGACGGCGATCCCGATGCCCCAGCCGAGCATCCACCGCACCTCCGAGTCGGTGTGCAGCACCAGCCAGGAGACCAGGCCGTGGAGCGTCGTGCCGACCAGCGTCAGCACCCAGACATAGGAGAGGACCGACTCGAAGAGGATCGGCCACATCGGCAGGTGCCGGGGGTGCAGGACGCTCGGGCCGTGGGTGCGCAGCACCTCTCCCTGCCCGCGCGCCCAACGCCTGCGCTGCGCCCAGACGGAGCGCAGGGTGTGCGGCACCTCCATGCCGATCACGGCTTCGGGCTCGTACCCGGTGAGGTAACCGGCCTTCAGGAGCCGCCAGGTGAGTTCGATGTCCTCGGTGGCCATGGCCGGGCAGTACCCGCCGACCGAGAGGACGGCGTGGCGGCGGAAGAGTCCGAGGACCCCGGCGACGGTCCCGACGCGGCCGGCGAGGGCGTGGGTGCGCCGCATCAACCGGATCAGCGCGGCCGCCTCGAGCACCTGCATGGCGGGGATCAGGCCCGCCTGGTTGGTGACGTGCGGGCTGCCGGCCACCGCCGCGTACCGCGGCGAGCGCAGCATGCGCGCGACCAGGTACTTGACGGCCTGGGGATGCAGGTGGGTGTCCGCGTCGCAGCACAGGACGAGGTCATGGCGGGCCCGGTGGAACCCGCCGTTGAGCCTGTCGGCCTTGCCGCGGTTGACGCCGTCGTCCACGACGGTGACCCTCGGGTCGCCCTCGGCGGCGGCGCGGGCCGCGGCGACCGTGCCGTCGCGGGATCCGTCGTTGAGGATCAGGATCTCCAGATCCGGATAGTCGAGGACTCTCAGTGCGGCCACGCAATCCGCGACGACCGCCTCCTCGTTGTAGGCGGGGACCAGGACGGTGACTCCGGGCCAGCCGCCCTCCGGCCGGACCAGTGAGGAACGCTGGTCCAGCAGGCGGAAGAGGATGCCGCCGACCATCCACACCGCGCCGGTCGCGACGGGGTAGAGGACGACGAACTGGAACAGGAGGCTGCCGGGGTCCATGTCAGGTGCCTCCCCTGGCCCGTTCGCGGACCAGCAGGCCGAGCACCAGTCCGGCGCCGCCGACGAGGAACCCGCCCGCGGCCACCGGCAGGAGCGCCAGCATGACCACTCCGTCCCCGAGGAAGTACAGACCACCCAGGACGGCGAGCGTCCACAGCAGGGCGGCCGCCAGCACACGTCTGCCCACCCCGACCCGCGGCACCGGCACCGGCACCGGCACCGGCACCGAGGGGCTGAAGCGCACCTCGTAGCGTTCGCGTACGACCGCGGGCCGCTGCTTCCGGATCGGGACCACCGTGTCCTCCATGGCATGTGGGCTTCGTCGCCCGCGGCCTCCAGGCCGCCGGTGCGCCGACGTGACGGCGCCGTGAACCATGACAGAAATGTCCGATTTGTCGCACAGTGAGCTCCGCCACGTCGCCGCGGTGAGCCATGTCACGTCGCCCGTCGCGGGGCCGCGCGCGGCGCGGAGGGCGGCGGGGGCGGTCGCATCGGGGCGATCGCACCCCCATAAGATCGGCTACGGCCTAGGCTGGTCCCGCCCCCCAGCAGGCGCCCCGCGCGAGGTGCGCGGGACGCGGGCCGAGCCGGTGACCGGCCCGGCCGTGCCCACACCCCGGATCCGGCCCCAGGCCGTCACGAAAGCAGACCTGTGTTCCAGGAAACGCCCATCTACAACCGCCTCGTCGCCGAGCGCGGCGACATCCCCGTCCAGGTGCGGGGGGAGGCCGAACGCATACACCGCAGCCTCACGCCGCTGCTCGGCCCTCCGCCCCAGGTCCACCCCGGCCGTCCGCCGCACGGCGGGGGCCCCGGGCACGGCGTGCGGCCCCCGGCCGCGCCGCCCTTCCCCGAGCTTCCCTGAACCTCCGGTCCACCGCGGCCCCTTCGGCCCTCCGTCCCGGGAGGGCCCGCATCGCCCGGTCGAGCATGATCGGCGAACAACGGGCGGCGCGGGTCCGGCCGTTCTACGGTGACGGCATGGACCTGAGCATCAACACCGCCTCGCTCCCGCACGACGACCCGGAAGCCTCCCTGGCCTTCTACCGCGACCTCCTCGGCTTCGAGGTGCGCGGAGACGTCGGGGAGGGCACCATGCGCTGGATCACCGTCGGTCCCCCCGGACAGCCGGAGACCTCCGTCCTGCTGGCTCCCCCCGGCGCGGATCCGGGCGTCACGGACGCCGAACGGCGCACCATCGCCGAGATGATGGCCAAGGGCACTTCGGCTGGATCCTGCTGGCCACCCGTCAGCTCGACGCCGTCTTCGACAAGGTCAGGGCGGGCGGCGGGGAGGTCGTGCAGGAGCCGACGGAGCAGCCCTACGGGGTGCGGGACTGCGCCTTCCGCGACCCCGCGGGCAACCTGATCCGGGTGAAGGAGATCCGCTGAGCGGACCGGTCAGTTCTCGAGAAGCCACCGCACGCTCCGCGCGCCTAGCGTGAGGGACACAGGCGGCACGGTGGACCCGGAACACCCGGTGGTCCCGGCGAGGCGGCGCGAGAGGGGAACGCGATGAAGACCACACGAGCGGCGGGCACGGTGGACGAGGCGCAGGAAGGTTTCACGGCGGAGGAGATCGCCGCGATGAAGGACCGCGCCAAGGAGGTCCGGAAGGTCTCGCGCCGCGGCGCCAAGGCCGACCCCGAGCCCGAGGTCCTCGCGAAGATCGCGGAGATGGACGAGGCCGACCGGCTCCTCGCCACCCGCGTCCACGAGATCGTCCGCGAGGCCGCCCCGGAGCTCGCTCCCCGGCTCTGGTACGGCATGCCCGCCTACTCCAAGGGCGGCAAGGTGCTCTGCTTCTTCAAGGCCGCGGGGAAGTTCAACACCCGCTACGCCGAGTTCGGGTTCAGCGACGTGGCCGCCCTGGACGACGGCGCGTTCTGGCCGACCGCCTACGCCTTGACGCAGCTCACGGACGAACTCGAGGCGCGGCTCGCCGAACTCGTCCGCAGGGCCGCGGACTGACGGCGGCGCGGACCGACGGCGGCCCCGCGGACCGACGGCCGCGCCGCCGGCTGTCGGCCGCGCCGCCGGCTGTCGGCCGCGCCGCCGGCTGTCGGCCGCGTCGCGGGAGGGCCGGGCCGGCCGGGGGTGACCCCGGGGCCCGGCCCTCCCGCGTGTCCGGGGCTCCCCCCGGGGAAACCCACCGCCGGATGCGCCTCTCGCCCGGCACCCCGCGATCGCGCGCCGCTTCTTGCTGTTAGCGCTCTCGCGGTCGCCTGTGCCCTCTCCCGCCCCCCTGGCTCCCGAGGTGCGCCCTTGTGTCCTTCCGTGTCAGGGTCTTGGGTGGGAAGCCAGCGGCGTCGACTCTCTCAGGAGGGAGAACCCCGGCATGTCCGAGGCGACAGGGACGGCGGCGGCGCGGTCCGGAGAAGTGTTGTCCGAGGCCGGCGCCGAGGCGCTGGTCCACGGCATCTGCTTCAAGACCGGTCCGCCGCGACTGCTCGGCGTGGAACTGGAATGGCTGGTCCACGACCTGGAGGACCCACGTACCACCGTCAGCGCCGAGCGGCTGGAGGCGGCGCACGCGGCGCTGCCCGGGCTGCCGGTGCGCTCGCTCCTGACCGCGGAGCCGGGCGGCCAGATCGAGCTGAGCTCCCGGCCCGCGGCCTCGCTGACCGAGTGCGTGGAGACCATGCGCGCCGATCTCGCGACGGTGCGGTCCATGCTTGCCGCTCAGGGCCTGACCCTGGCGGGCATGGGGCTGGATCCCTGGCAGGCGCCCCGGCGCTTCCTGCGCGAGCCCCGGTACGACGCGATGGAGCGCAGCCTGGACCGCGCGGGTCCGGCCGGCCGGAGCATGATGTGCACCTCGGCCTCGGTCCAGGTCAACCTGGACGCGGGGTACGAGGAGCCGGGCCCGCTGGGGCACGTGCGGCGCTGGCGGATGTCGCACCTGCTGGGCGCGGTGCTGCTGGCGGCCTTCGCCCACTCCCCCGTGGCCGAGCGGCGCGCCACCGGCTGGCGCTCCACCCGGCAGCTGCGGTGGGCGGAGATCGGCGCGGCACGCGCCGGTGCTCCCCCGCTGGACGCTGAGCCCCGGGCGGCCTGGACGCGGCACGCGCTGGACGCGGAGCTGATGTGCCGCCGCCGGACCGTCGGCCCGTGGGAGGTACCCGACGGGACGACCTTCCGCGACTGGCTGCGCCGGGGCGCGGCGAGCGGGCAGGGGCCGCGTCGGGAGGACCTCGAGTACCACCTGACCACGCTGTTCCCGCCGGTGCGGCCCCGCGGCTTCCTGGAGCTGCGGATGCTCGACGCCCAGCCGGGCGACGACGGCTGGATCGTGCCGCTCGCGGTGGCGGCGGCGCTCTTCGACGACCTGGCCGCCACCGAGACCGCCTTCCGGGCCGTGAAGCCGCTCGCCGAGCGGTGCGGTCAGCTGCCCGCGCCGCACAACCCGCTGTGGACCGGTGCGGCCCGGCACGCCCTGGCCGACCCGGAGCTGCGGGAGGCCGCCGCCGTCTGCTTCGCGGCGGCGCTGGAGGCGCTGCCCCGGCTGGGGGCGGGCGCCGCGGTGATCGACGCGGTCGGGGAGTTCACCGAGCGGTACGTCGCCCGCGGCCGGTGTCCGGCCGACGACCTGCTGGACGCCCTGCGGCAGGGGAAGGAGCTCTCCTGATGACCGACGGCACGACCGACGGCCCGACCGGCGACCCGGCCGACGCCACGCCCCGTGGCGCCGGCTCCCCCGAGGCGGCCCGGGAACGCGCCGCGCGGGCCCTGGCCGCGGCCCGGGAACGCACCGCGCTGCTGACCTCCTGCGTGGAGGACCACGAACTGACCGCCCAGCACTCTCCGTTGATGTCGCCGCTGGTGTGGGACCTGGCGCACGTCAGCAACCAGGAGGAGCAGTGGCTGCTGCGTGCGGTGGGCGGGCGTGAGGCGCTGCGGCCGGAGATCGACGGCCTGTACGACGCCTTCGAGCACCCCCGCGCGGAGCGTCCGGCGCTGCCGCTGCTGTCGCCCGACGAGGCCAGGAGGTACGCCGCCGAGGTCCGCGGCCGGGTCCTGGACCTGCTGGAGGCGGCCTCCCTCGACGGGTCGTCGCCGCTCACCGACGCCGCGTTCGCCTACGGCATGGTCGCCCAGCACGAGCAGCAGCACGACGAGACGATGCTGATCACCCACCAGCTGCGGCGCGGCCCGGCGGTCCTGACCGCTCCCGACCCGGAACCCGCGCCGGCGCACCGGGGGCCCGCCGAGGTCCTGGTCCCCGGCGGCCCGTTCGTGAGGGGGACCTCCGACGAGCCGTGGGCGCTGGACAACGAGCGTCCCGCGCACGTGGTGGAGGTGGCTCCGTTCTTCCTGGACACCGCCCCGGTCACCAACGCGGCCTTCCTCGCCTTCATGGAGGACGGCGGCTACGACCGGCCCCGCTGGTGGCGGCCGGAGGGCTTCGCCCTGCTGCGCTCCCAGGGCGTGCGGGCGCCGTTGTTCTGGTGGCGGGAGGGCGGGCAGTGGCTGCGGCGGCGGTTCGGCCGGACGGAGGCGGTCCCGCCGGACGAGCCGGTGATGCACGTGAGCTGGTACGAGGCGGACGCCTACGCCCGGTGGGCGGGGCGGCGGCTGCCGACGGAGGCGGAGTGGGAGAAGGCGGCCCGGCACGACCCCGCGACCGGCCGCTCGCGGCGGTATCCCTGGGGCGACGAGGACCCGTCCTCGGAGCGCGCCAACCTCGGCCAGCGGCACCTGCGTCCGGCGCCCGCGGGCAGCTTCCCGGCGGGCCGGTCCCCGCTGGGTGTGGGGCAGTTGATCGGCGACGTGTGGGAGTGGACGGCGAGCGACTTCCTCCCCTACCCGGGTTTCTCCGCCTTCCCCTACCGGGAGTACTCCGAGGTGTTCTTCGGCTCCGAGTACAAGGTGCTGCGCGGAGGTTCCTTCGCCGTGGACCCGGTGGCCTGCCGGGGGACGTTCCGCAACTGGGACTACCCGGTGCGGCGGCAGATCTTCTCCGGTTTCCGCACCGCGCGCTCGGCGGTCGCCGAGCGTCCGGCGCCGGGGGGCGGCGTGCCGCCGGGCGGCCCGTTCGGCGAAGGCGCGCACTGATGTGCCGGCACCTCGCCTACCTGGGGCCGCCGGTGCCGTTGGGGCGGGTACTGGTCGCTCCCCCGCACAGTCTGTTCCGGCAGTCCTGGGAGCCGCGCAGGCAGCGCCACGGGACGGTCAACGCCGACGGGTTCGGGGTGGGCTGGTACGCGCCGGGCGACCCGGTGCCGGGCCGCTACCGCAGGGCCGGGCCGGTGTGGGCGGACCTCTCGTTCGCCGACCTGGCGCGGGTGGTGTGCTCCGGCGCGGTGCTGGCGGCCGTACGGGACGCCACCGAGGCGGGCGCCGACGGGGAGGCGGCGGCCGCGCCGTTCGCCGCGGGGCGGTGGCTGTTCAGCCACAACGGGGCGGTGTCCGGCTGGCCGGGATCGATGGCCGCGCTCACCGCGGCGCTGCCGCCGGCCCGGCTGCTGGAACTGGAGGCGCGCACCGACTCGGCGTTCGTCTGGGCCCTGGTCCTGCGGCGTCTGCGGGCCGGGGAGGAGGCCGGGCGGGCGCTGGCCGGGGCGGTCGCGGAGGTCGCGGCCGCCGCGCCCGGCTCGCGGCTCAACCTGCTGCTCACCGGAGGCGACGCGATCGCCGCCACGGCGTGGGGGGACACCCTGTGGTACCTCGCCGAGCCGGACGGCCCCGTGGTGGTGGCGTCCGAGCCGTACGACGACGATCCCCGCTGGCGGGAGGTCCCGGACCGGACGCTGCTGGCGGCCACCCGTACCGATGTGCTGCTCACCCCGCTGGACGACGACCCCGGCGGCCCCGGGCCGCCGGCCGGCGCGGACGTCCGGAGCCCGCACCGTTGAAGGAGCAGAAGGAGCAAGCCGTGAGCCCGTTCCGTATCTCCCGCACACTGCCCGAGGACGCCGCCCGGGCGTCGCTGAGCGCCGACGTCCTCGCCGGGCTGGGCGGCCGCCCGCGGACGTTGCCGCCGCGCTGGTTCTACGACGCGCGCGGCAGCGAACTCTTCGACGAGATCACCCGGTTGCCGGAGTACTACCCGACGCGTGCCGAGCGGGAGATCCTCACCGACCGGTCGGCGGAGATCGCCCGGTTCGCCGGGGCCCGGACGCTGGTGGAGCTGGGTTCGGGGTCCTCGGAGAAGACCCGGCTGCTGCTGGACGCCATGCCGGATCTGGGGCTGTACGTGCCGGTGGACGTGAGCGAGAGCGCCCTGACGGGGGCGGGCGAGGAGCTCGCCGGGCGGCTGCCGGGGCTGGAGGTGCACGCCGTGGTGGCGGACTTCACCGGGCGGCTCGAGCTGCCCGAGGGCCCCGGCCCGCGGCTGGTGGCCTTCCTCGGCGGGACCGTGGGCAATCTGGAGCCGGCGGAGCGCTCCCGGTTCCTCGCCTCCGTGCGCGGGTCGCTGGCCCCCGGTGACGCGCTGCTGCTGGGGACCGACCTGGTGAAGGACGAGCGGGTGCTGGTGCGCGCGTACGACGACGCGGCGGGTGTGACCGCGGAGTTCAACCGGAACGTGCTGCGGGTGGTCAACCGCGAGCTGGGCGCGGACTTCCGGCCGGAGCTGTTCGACCACGTGGCGGTGTGGAACGCCGAGGCCGAATGGATCGAGATGCGGCTGCGGGCGCGGAAGGCGCAGACCGTGAAGATCCCGGGCGTGGATCTGGTCGTCGACCTCGCCGAGGGCGAGGAGATCCGGACGGAGATCTCCGCCAAGTTCCGCCCGGAGAAGGTGCGGGCGGAACTCGCGGCGGTGGGGATGGAGGTCGCCCACGGGTGGACGGACCGCGAGGACCGGTACGCGCTCTGGCTGGGCGTGGTGTCCTGACGGGCCCCGCGGGGCGTCGGCTCAGCCGTAGACCGGGTCCAGGACCTCGGTGATGTGCTGCGACGCCTTCTCGGCCTCACGGCGGGCGTCGCCGCCCTGGAGGACCGCCGTCATGTACCGCTTGATGGGGTTGTCGGCCTCCACCTCGGCCCACTCGGGGGTGGAGGGCGTGGCGCGGCCCTGCGCGGCGCCCTCGGCCATCGCCGCCACGCCCTCGTTGTCGGCGACTGCGTCGGCCAGCTTCTCCTTGTTGGGCACGTAGTTCATGGTCCGGGCCAGGTCGGTGGCCCACTTCTCGCCCACCAGCGCCCCGATGACGTCGATGGCCCGGCCGGCCTGGTCGGTGTTGCGCGGGACGATGAGGTCGGAACCGCCGGTGAAGACGGCGCCGGGCTTGTCCGCGCGCTTCCCCGGGACGGGGAAGTAGCCGATCTTGTCCTTCAGTTCGGGGTTCTCGGCGAGGACGGTCTGCACCACACCCGGCACCGCGATGATCTGGGCGGTCCTCCCCTCGGCGAACACCCCTGCCTGCGGCGGGTGTTCCTCGTCGGCGTTGGCGGGGCCCTCGCCCAGGGCGTGCAACTGCCGGTAGAACTCCATGCCCCGCAGGGCCTCCGCGGTGTGCAGGGCGCCCTGCCAGGAGCTGGTGCGCTCGACGGCGAGGTCGCCGCCCTCGTCCCAGATGAATCCGGCCAGCGTGTACCAGTCCTGACCGGCCAGGTAGATGCCCTGGTTCCCCGAGGTGTCCAGCCGCCGGGTGACGTCCAGCCATTCCTCGCGGGTGCGGGGCGGGGTGACGCCGGCCTCCTCGAAGAGGTCCTTGCGGTAGACCACCACCCGGTTGGCCGCGTACCAGGGGATGCCGTACTGCTGGTTGCGGTCGCGGCCCGGGTCCGCGAGGCCGGGCAGGCAGTCGTCGACGCCCCAGTCGCGCACCGCCTCCAGGGTCAGGTCGAAGAGCTGGCCCTCCACGTACTGGGGCACCTGGGTGTTGCCGACCTCGATGACGTCCGGCCCCTCGGGGTTCTCCTCGGGGTCCATCGCCGCCTGGACCTTGGGGCCGATGCCGGTCCACTCCTGGATGCGGATGTCCAGCCGGGTGTCCGGGTGGTCCGCCTCGAAATCGGCGGTGAAG
The DNA here is from genome assembly GCF_040295685.1 of Streptomyces sp. NPDC002734. Classification (NCBI taxonomy): domain Bacteria; kingdom Bacillati; phylum Actinomycetota; class Actinomycetes; order Kitasatosporales; family Streptomycetaceae; genus Streptomyces; species Streptomyces sp. NPDC002734. Next base: position 128,447 of record NZ_JBEOVU010000016.1, on the reverse strand, counting down.
CGACGCAGGAAGTCCGCGGACGCGGTGCCCTTCATCAGCCAGACGGTGACCGTCTCACGGCCCTCCCCGCCGGGCAGCAGCCCGCAGGCGGCGGTGGTCGTCAGGGCGGCGCAGACGGCCAGGAGTGCGAGCGGACGACGTCTCACGGTGGGTCCTGTTCTGTGGAGGGTGCAGCAGGAAGACCCGTGGGGGGACGAGCACGGTCGGCTCGCGGGGGCGCCTCTTTGGTATGGACCAATATCTTGGTATGGACCAATACCGTCGTCAAGGCTTGACGGACGGCTTCGGGCCCACGACCGCCGGGCACGCCTCGCGGTCCGCCCCGGCATGGGGCACGGTGGAACGAGTCGGGCGTCCTCGTCCCCGCGACGCCCTGGAGAAGGAGTCGCCGCCATGTCGGACAACGTCTACCGGGTCACCGAGATCGTCGGGAGCTCCCACGAGGGGGTCGACCACGCGATCCGCAACGCCGTCTCACGCGCCTCGCGCACCGTGCGGAACCTGGACTGGTTCGAGGTCACCCAGGTGCGCGGGCACATCGAGGACGGCGAGATCGCGCACTACCAGGTGGGACTGAAGGTGGGTTTCCGGATCGAGGAACCGGAGTGACGGGCGGCTCCCCGCGGTCCGTCAGGTCCGGCCCTCGCGTTCCTGCGCCTCGCGCAGACCCTCCGACGCCCCGGCCGCCCAGCGTGCCCTGACGACCCGGAAGCCCGCGCGCCGCGCGTCGTCGCAGACCAGTTCGTCGTCGTCGACCAGCATGCGGATCTCCCGGCCTCGGGCCAGGTCCCGCAGGATCTCCAGCTTGGTGCGCCGGGCCGGGCGACGGTCGTGGTTGCGCCGCATCCACATCCGGCCTTCGGGCAGTCCCTGGGCGGCGAGCCAGGCCAGGGTGTCGCGGCGGCACCGCTCGGGGCGGCCGGTCAGGTAGACCACCTCGCACTCCTCGGCGGCCTCCAGGGCCAGGGCGACGCCCTCGGCCAGCGGCGGGTCCTGGGGGGCGGCGTCGAAGAAGGCGTCCCAGTTCTTGGGCCGGGTCTCCAGGAAGTGCTGACGGTGCGCGGTGTCCGCGAGCGTGTTGTCGAGGTCGAACACGGCGAGGGGGCGTCGGGTCTCCGTCACGCCTCCCAGCCTAGGGTGCGCCACCGCTGTCACGCCCTCGCGGGCGCGCACCCGCCGGGCGCGTCCGGCTGATCTCCGGGGCGGGGAGGAATCACCGCGGTCCCGCGCGGGCACCATGGACCGGACCGGGACGACCACCTCCCGGCCCTCGAGCACACCGGGAGGCGGCGGACACCGATGGCGGACCACGAGGACGGCACACCGACGGACACGGAGGCCCTGGCGGCGATCGGCAGGGCGCTCGACTCCCTGGTCGCTCCCGCCTACATGGCCGCGGCGTCGGGGACCATCCTGGCGGTCAGCCCGGCCCTGGCCGAGCTCGTGGGCATGGACGCCTCCGCGATGGTCGGGCAGGACGGCCACGACCTGCTCCACCGCAACGAGCACGGCGAGACCGTGGCCCGGGCACGCTGCGGAATCCGCGAGGCCGGGCTGACCCGGCGGACCGCGCAGGGCGACCGCATGTGGGTCGGGTGCGCCGACGGCTCGGTGGTGAAGGTGGCTTGGCTCGCCACCGGGTGCCAGGTGGGGACGCTCGATCCGGTGGCGCTGGTGATCTTCACCCCGGGCGCCGGCGAGGACGCCGTCACCGGTGCGGACGGCGGGGCGGAGGCGACGGACGCCCCTGGGCCGGCCGGACCGGACGGCGCGACGCTCTCGGAACTGGAGCGGCTCGCCCTGCTGGCCGAGACCACGACACGGCTGACCAGCACCCTCGACGTGGAGGAGGCCCTGCGCAGGCTGACGCAGCTCATGGTGCCCCGGCTCGCCGACTGGGCCGTCGTCGACCTGATCGAGCGGGACTCGGAGGTGACCCGGTTCGCCGTGGCCCATCAGGAGGACGGTGTGGTGGTCCGCAGGCACGACCTGGAAGGGCCGATGCCGCCGATCCCTCCGGAGTCCGTGATGCCTCTCTCCCGGGCCCTGCGCGGGGCGGCCTCCGCGATCGCGGGCCGGGAGACCTACCAGGGGCCATCCGACGCGGAGATCGCCGTGGCGCAGCGCCGCCTGTTCGACGCCACCGGCATGCACTCCGCCGTCATCGCGCCGATCCGAGGCCTGCGGCAGGTGCTCGGCGCGCTCACGCTGGGGCGCAGCGAGCAGCCGGAGCCGTACACGCCGGCCCACCTGCCGCTGCTGGAGGACATCACCCGCCGTGCCGGTCTGGCGCTGGACAACGCGCGCCTGTACGAGCGGCAGCTCACCGTGGGCAGGACGATGCAGCGGCATCTGCTGCCCCAGCTTCCGCGGGTGCCGGGCCTGGGCCTGGCCGCACGCTACCGGCCCGCACCGGAGGACCTCGAGGTCGGCGGCGACTGGTACGACGCGTTCGTGCTGCGCGACGGAGCCCTGATACTGGCCGTCGGGGACGTGGTGGGCCACGACCTGGAGGCCGCCGCCGGCATGGCGCAGCTGCGCAACATGCTCCGCGCCTACAGCTGGTCCGAGCAGAAACCGGCGAGCAAGATCGTCGAATGGCTGGACCAGGCGTGCACGCACATCGCGGAGGTCTCCATGGCCACGCTGATCTGCGGGCGGCTGACCTGCTCGGCGGAGGGCCGCTACGAGCTGTCCTGGACCAACGCCGGTCATCCGCCGCCCCTGCTGGTGACCCGGGACGGCGAGGCGCGCTACCTCCTCGACGGACACGCCCCGTTGCTCGGCCTGGGCATCTCTCCCGAGCGGCCCGACGGGGTCGCACCGCTGCCGCCGGGGTCCACCCTCGTGCTGTACACGGACGGGCTGGTCGAGTCGCCGCGCGATGCCATCGACGACGGCCTCGAGCGTCTGCGCCGGAACGCCGCCTCGCTGGTCCACCGGGACCTGGACGACTTCACCGACGAACTCCTCGAGAGCTCACGCCCGCCGCACAACGAGGACGACGTGGCGATGCTCGCGGTGCGCGTCCCGGCCGAGTCCTCGGCGTGGCCGCCCCGCTGGCGGCCGTCCGCCCGGTGACCGCGGCGCGACGGGACGGCGCCCGTGCGGTGGAGGGTTCGGCGGGGCCGGTATGAGCACCACGCCGGCCCCGCCCGTCCGCACCTCGTCGGCGAACGGTCCTTGTGCGGCTGACGCCGCGTCGTGCGGCTGACGCCGCCTCCTGCGCGGCTAGCGCCGCGCTCCCTTGGCGGTGGCGCGGAGCCACTCGCGGTTCATGTCGGTGATGGACGACAGCGGGATGCCCTTGGGGCAGACCGTCGCGCACTCCCCCGCCAGGGTGCAGCCGCCGAAGCCCTCGGCGTCCATCGTCTCCACCATGTCCAGCACCCGGGTCTCCCGTTCGGGGGCGCCCTGCGGGAGGACGTTCAGGTGGTTGACCTTGGCGGAGGTGAACAGCATCGCGGCGCCGTTGGGGCAGGCCGCCACGCACGCCCCGCAGCCGATGCACTCGGCGTGCTCGAAGGCGTAGTCGGCGTCCGGCTTGGGCACCGGCGTCGCGTGCGCCTCGGGTGCGGCGCCGGTCGGCGCGGTGATGTAGCCGCCGGCCTGGACGATGCGGTCGAACGCGGACCGGTCCACCACCAGGTCCTTGATCACCGGGAAGGCGGCGGCCCGCCAGGGTTCGACGTCGATGACGTCGCCGTCCCGGAAGGAGCGCATGTGGAGCTGGCAGGTGGTGGTCCGCTCCGGTCCATGGGCGTTGCCGTCGATGACCAGGGAGCAGGCGCCGCAGATGCCCTCGCGGCAGTCGTGGTCGAAGGCGACGGGGTCCTCGCCCTCCAGGATGAGCTTCTCGTTGAGGGTGTCGAGCATCTCGAGGAACGACATGTCGGGGGAGATGCCGTCCACCTCGTACGTGGACATGGCGCCGTCGTCGGCGGCGTCGCGCTGGCGCCAGACGCGCAGGGTGAGCTTCATGCGTAGCTCCGCTGGGTGGGGTGGACGTACTCGAAGACCAGGTCTTCCTTGTGCAGCACGGGCGCGGTGCCGGTGCCGGTGAACTCCCAGGCGGCCGCGTAGGAGAACTGGTCGTCCTTGCGGGCGGCCTCGCCGTCGGGGGTCTGCGACTCCTCGCGGAAGTGGCCGCCGCAGGACTCGGTGCGGTGCAGGGCGTCCAGGCACATCAGCTCGGCGAGTTCGAGGTAGTCGACGATGCGGTTCGCCTTCTCCAACGACTGGTTGAACTCCTCGCCGGTGCCGGGCACCTTGATGCGCCGCCAGAACTCCTCGCGGATCTGCGGGATCCGCTCGAGCGCCTTGAGCAGGCCGCCCTCGTCGCGCGCCATGCCGCAGAACTCCCACATCAGCTCGCCCAGTTCGCGGTGGAAGGAGTCGGGGGTGCGGTCGCCGTCGACGGACAGCAGCCGCTCGAGGCGCTCGCGGGTGGCGTCCACCGCCTCGCGGGCGGCCGGGTGCGCGGCGGTGACGTCCTCGGCGTGCGGGTGGCGGGCGAGGTAGTCGTTGATGGTGGCCGGCAGCACGAAGTAGCCGTCGGCCAGGCCCTGCATCAGGGCGGAGGCGCCGAGCCGGTTGGCCCCGTGGTCGGAGAAGTTGGCCTCGCCGACGGCGAACAGCCCGGGGACGGTGGTCTGCAGGTCGTAGTCGACCCACAGTCCGCCCATCGTGTAGTGCACGGCGGGGTAGATCCGCATCGGCACCTCGTAGGGGTTCTCCGCGGTGATCCGCTCGTACATCTCGAAGAGGTTGCCGTACTTCTCCTCGACCTTCCTGCGTCCCATGCGCCCGACGGCGTCGGCGAAGTCGAGGTAGACGCCCTGTCCTCCGGGGCCCACCCCCCTGCCCTCGTCGCATACGTTCTTGGCGGCCCGGGAGGCGATGTCGCGGGGCACCAGGTTGCCGAAGGAGGGGTAGAGGCGCTCCAGGTAGTAGTCGCGCTCCTCCTCGGGGATCTCGTTCGGCGCCCGGCCGTCACCGGGTGCCTTGGGCACCCAGATGCGGCCGTCGTTGCGCAGCGACTCGCTCATCAGGGTGAGCTTGGACTGGTGGTCGCCGGTGCGCGGGATGCAGGTGGGGTGGATCTGGGTGAAGCAGGGGTTGGCGAACAGGGCGCCGCGCCGGTGCGCCCGCCAGACGGCGGTCGCGTTCGAGTTCATGGCGTTGGTCGACAGGTAGAAGACGTTGCCGTAGCCGCCGGTGGCCAGGACGACGGCGTCGGCGAAGTAGGTGTCGATCCGCCCGGTGACCAGGTCGCGGGCGACGATGCCGCGGGCGCGGCCGTCGACGACGATCAGGTCGAGCATCTCGGTGCGCGGGTGCAGTTCGACGTTGCCGGCCGCGATCTGCCGGGACAGGGCCTGGTAGGCCCCGAGCAGGAGCTGCTGGCCGGTCTGGCCGCGGGCGTAGAAGGTGCGGGAGACCTGGACGCCGCCGAAGGAGCGGTTGTCGAGCAGGCCGCCGTACTCGCGGGCGAAGGGCACGCCCTGGGCCACGCACTGGTCGATGATCTCCACGGAGATCTGGGCGAGCCGGTGGACGTTGGACTCGCGGGCGCGGAAGTCCCCGCCCTTGACCGTGTCGTAGAAGAGCCGGTGGATCGAGTCGCCGTCGTTGCGGTAGTTCTTCGCCGCGTTGATGCCGCCCTGCGCGGCGACCGAGTGGGCCCGGCGCGGGGAGTCCTGGAAGCAGAACTGGACGACCTTGTAGCCCTGTTCGGCGAGGGTGGCGCCGGCCGAACCGCCGGCCAGGCCGGTCCCGACGACGATCACGGTGTGCTTGCGGCGGTTGGCCGGGTTGACCAGCTTCGCCTCGAAGCGGCGCCGGTCCCAGCGCTCGTGGACGGGACCGGAGGGCGCCTTCGTGTCGGCGACGGGCTCGCCGGTCGTGTAGCGAATGTAGGACATGTCAGCTCACCACTCCGGTCATGACGCCCACCGGGACGGCGACGAAACCGGCCGTGAGCAGCAGCGCGAGAAGATTGGCGACGCCCTTCAGGGCGCGGTCGCGTGTGCGGCCGCCCGCGCCGAGCGTCTGTGCGGCGGCCCAGAAGCCGTGCCGGATGTGCAGCCCGAGCGCCAGCATGGCGACGATGTAGATCACGTTGCCGTACCAGGTGGAGAAGGTGTCCACCACGTTCTGGTACGGGTGCCCCTCCTGGAAGCCGCCCGCGTGGACGTGGCCGGTGGTCAGGTCCAGGATGTGCCACACGATGAACAGGCCGAGGATCACGCCGCCCCACCGCATGGTGCGGGTGGCGTAGCTCGCCCGGCGCCTGGCGTGGACGTACTTGGCCGGGCGCGCCCTGATGTCGCGGCGGCTGAGCTGGTAGGCCGCCGTGGCGTGGGCCACGACCGCCGCCACCAGCACGACCCGGATGATCCACAGCGTCCACGTGTAGTGCATGAACGGCTCGCCGACGGTGCGGATCCAGTGGCCGTAGGCGTTGAACTCGCCCGGGCCGAAGAAGACCTTGAGGTTGCCGATCATGTGGGCGACCAGGTACAGCAGCATGATCAGGCCGCTGACGGCCATCACGGCCTTCTTGCCGACGGTCGAGTCCCACACCGCGCGTGTTCTGGACGGCCGTCGGCCCGTCCGCGTTGCCAGAGCCATGGAGCGAAGGTACGACCGCCTGGGCCGATCGGTCCAAGACATGGTGCGCCTCGTTTTGATAGGTACAGCCTATTGCTGCCTATCATCGCGGCATGCACCTGCAGCAACTGCGGTATTTCGTGGCGGTGGCCGAGACCCGGCACTTCACCCGTGCGGCGGAACTGGTCCACGTCGCGCAGCCCTCGCTCTCCCAGCAGATCAAGGCGCTGGAGCGGGAGTTGGGGGCGGACCTGTTCCTGCGGGCGCGCGGGAACATCACCCTGACGGACGCCGGGGAGACGCTGCTGCCGCTGGCCCGGCGGATCCTCGCGGACACCGAGACCGCCCGCCAGGAGGTCCAGGAGGTGGCGCAGCTGCGGCGCGGGCGGGTGAGGCTGGGCGCGACGCCGAGTCTGTGCACCGGCCTGCTCCCGGACGTGCTGCGGGCCTTCCACGACCGTTACCCGGGCATCCAGCTGCTGATCGAGGAGGGCGGGTCGCACGACCTGGTGCGGGAGCTGGCGCGCGGTGCGCTGGACCTGGCCCTGGTGGTGCTGCCGCTGCGGACGCCCTCGCCCGCCCTGACCACCGTGGAGCTGCTGCGCGAGGAGCTGGTGGTGGTGTCCTCCCCGGAGTCCCCGCCGCCGGGGCACGGGCGCGGGCCGGCGCGGCGGGTGCGGATCGCCGACCTGGAGGGGGAACGGCTGGTCATGTTCCGCCACGGCTACGACCTGCGGGAACTGACGGTGGAGGCGTGCCGGGCGGAGGGGTTCGAGCCGGACTTCGCCGTCGAGGGCGGTGAGATGGACGCGGTGCTCGGCTTCGTGCGGGCGGGCCTGGGGGTCGCCGTGGTCCCGCGGATGGTGGCGGCGCGGGCCGGGCTGCGGGTGACGCCGCTGGCGGCGCCGGTCCCGTCGCGGACCATCGCGCTGGCCCACCGCAGCGACGTGGCGCCGCCGCGGGCCGCCCGTGAGCTGCAGCGGCTGCTCCTGGGACGGTGACGGCGGCCCGGGCTCCCGGTCCCGCACTTCCCGTCACGGCTCCCCGTCCCGCGCCGGGGCGCGCGACGGCCCCGCAGCCGCGGGAGCTGCGGGGCCATGGGGCCCGCCGGCGGCCGGGGCACGGCCGGAACGGGCCCGGACGGGGGGTACGGGTCAGACCGAGATCGGGTGGGAGGGGCGGCCGGCCTCCGTGTCGATCTCCCGGTGGGCCTTGTCGAGCAGTTGCAGGGCGATGTCGTTCAGCGCCCTGGCCCCGGCGACCTCCTCACCCACTCTCGGCTGGTTGGCGTCGGAGTCGTGCCGGCTGGCGTGCCCGTGGCCGCGGATCTCGCTGCCGTCGGGCAGCCGCACCATCGCGGCGGCCCGGGTGCGGGTGTCGTCCTCCTTGAACTCCATCTCGACGTGCCATCCCACTGCGGTGTGCAGCATGGTGCCTCACCTCCTGAAGGTCCTCCTTCCAGGGTGCGCCCGATGCGCCCGTGACGCAGCAGGTGCGCGGCCCGCGTCGGCGGGCGCGGCCCTGCGTCAGCAGGCGTCGGCGAGAGCGAGCTGGTGGAGGCGCTCCGGCGGGCCGGGACGCGCGTAGTACCAGCCCTGCGCGGTGTCGCAGCCCAGTTTGCGCAGCCGCTCGGCCTGGGCCGCGGTCTCGACCCCCTCGACGGTGACCGAGAGCCCCAGTGTGCGGGCCAGCCGCACGACCCCTTCGACGATCTTGACGTCCACCGGGTCGGCCGGCGACGTGCGGATGCCACGGGTGAAGGAACGGTCCAGCTTCAGCTCGCTCACCGGCAGGCGCCGCAGTCCGGCCAGGTTGGAGTACCCGGTGCCGAAGTCGTCCAGGGCGATGTCCACGCCCATCTCGCACAGGGTGCGCAGCGGTCGCAGCACCTCGTCCTCCGCGCCCACCAGCGCCGATTCGGTGATCTCCAGGCAGAGCGCCTGCGGGGGCAGTCCGGCGTCCTCCAGGATCCGCGCGGTGTCGCGGACCAGGCCGGGGTCGGTGAGCTGGCACGGGGAGAGGTTGACGTTGACCCGCGTGGCGCCGTTCCACTCGCGGGCCTGCCGCACGGCCTGTTCCAGCACCCAGCGGCCCAGCGGCACGATCAGCCCGGTCCGTTCGGCGAGCGGGATGAAGTGGTCCGGTCCCACCACGCCCTGCTGCGGGTGCAGCCAGCGCACCAGCGCCTCGGCGCCGCCCACGCTGCCGTCCTCCAGGCGGACCAGCGGCTGGTACTCGATGAAGAACTCGCCGTTGTCCAGGGCGGCGGGGAGCGCGTTGGTGAGGCGGTGGCGGCTGATGGCGCGGGCGTCGGCCTCCGGGTCGGCGAACTCGAACCGGTTGCCGCCCGCCGACTTGGCGCGGTACATGGTGATGTCGGCGCTGCGCAGCACCTCGGCGGCGCCCCGCTCGCCGGCCGCGCCCTCCACGATGCCGACGGAGCCGCGCACGGTCAGTTCGCGCCCGTCGACGCGCACCGGCGTCGCCAGGGCGTTCATGATCCGCTCGGCCAGCTCGTCGACGCCCCGTTCGACGCCGAGGCCGGTGGTCAGGGCGACGAACTCGTCGCCGCCGAGCCGGGCCACCATCTCGCCGGGTCCGGTGGCGCATGCCTGAAGCCGGTCGGCGACCTCGACCAGGAGCCGGTCGCCGGTCTGGTGGCCGAGGCTGTCGTTGACCGTCTTGAAGCCGTCGAGGTCCAGGTAGCAGAGGCCGAAGCGCTTGCCGTGGCCGGCCGCCACGGCCTTCTCCAGCCGTTCGAAGAACAGGGTGCGGTTGGGCAGCCCGGTGAGCGCGTCGTGGGTGGCCTCGTAGCGCAGGCGCAGGTTGAGCAGCCGCCGCTCGGTGGTGTCCTCCATGAGGGCGAGCTGGTACTGCGGGCGGCCGTCGGCGTCGCGGAGCAGGGAGACCGTGAGGTTGGTCCACAGCACGGTGCCGTCGGGGCGGGTGAACGCCTTGTCCACGCGGTAGTGCTCGCGGGTCCCGCGGACCAGTTCGTCGTGCAGCCGCCAGACCTGGGCGCCGTCCTCGGGGTGCGTGAGCTCGGTGAGGCGACGGCCCAGCAGGGCCTCGGCGTTGCCGCCGAACATCCGCGTCATCGCGCCGTTGACCTGCAGGATCGTCGAGTCGGGTCCGGCGATCCAGATCCCGGTGGCGGCGCCCTCGAAGACGGCGCGGAACCGGGCCTCGCTCTCGTGCAGGGCCTGGGTGGCGCCCTCGTTGAGCTGGGCCTGGGCGCCGAGCGCGGCGCGGGCCACCGCCCGCTGGTCGGTCACCGTACGGTCGCGCAGCGCCCCGGCGAAGCCGGAGGCCAGAGCGGCCCCGATCCGTACGGCGCGGGGCCGCAGCACGGCGGGGTCGGTGTCCCGGTCCCCCAGGCAGCAGGCGGCGTGGGAGTCCAGGCACTCCAGGGTGCGGCCCACCGCCTCGGGCTCGGCGTGGCCGGCGCGTACCAGCGCGGCCCCGGCCTCCGCCCCCGCCGCCGTGTCGGTGATCCGGGCGCGCAGCGCGTCCCGCAGTCCGCGGGCGGCCGGCAGCAGCCGCTCCCCCAGTGCGCGCACCGCCTCGGGCGGCGCCCCCGGCAGGAGCGCCCGGCTCCACGCGGTGGCGAACCGGTCCGGGCCGTCCGTCGGCGAGTCCTGGGCCCCCGTCATGCCGTCCGGCCTCCACCCACGCTCCGCGACGCACGGGCAGGACAGTTCATCTGGCACTCCGGGGAGTAGACGGCCGACGGTCGAGGTGAGGCTACTGATCAATCGGCCAACCATGCGAGCAGAAACGGAAATTGACCATCCGATAGCGGTCGCTCCCTGTTGGCCGTCAATCGAATTGGACGGACATGTCGTTAACATCGCGCCCTCATTTCCACCCGTTCGCAGCAATCGATGACACATCCGGCGTAGTCCCGGAGTGCCGTGACGATGATCACTCCTGTGGAGAGACCTACACGACATCGCCTCGCCCTGGCCACACGGACGCTCGCGGTGACCTCGATCGTCTGGTTCACCGGGCCCGGGTGGCCGACGGCGGCCGTGGCGGACGCCTGCGCGTACGCCTCGAGCGGTCCGCACGGAGCGGCCGCGGGCGTCGTCACGGACGCGGGTGCCGTCGCGGTGGGGCCGGTGCCGCCGCCGGGCGGGTTCGCCACTCCTCCCGGCGGCCTGGTCGCCGTCGCCGGACCGGACGGGCTCACCGCGGCGGCCGGGGACGCGATCGCGCGGCTCGACGGCGCGGGCGCGTACGCCCAGGCGGGGCCGTGCCCCAGGCCCGCCCCGACGCCGACACCCACCCCGCCCCCTCCGCCGCCCCCGGCTCCGCAGCCCACGCCCGAGCCGCCACCGCCTCCTCCGCCGCCGGCCGCGCCGCCCTCGGTCGCCCCTCCGGTCGCCGCGGCCCCGCCGCCGGCCCCCGTCCCCACGCCTCCTCCCCCGCCGCCGCGCCCCGCGCCGCCCGCGCCGCCCGCGCCGCCCGCGCCGCCCGCGCCGAAGCCTGAGCCGAAACCGGAGCCGAAGCCGACGGTCGACCGGCCGAAGGCGCCGCCGGTGAAGCCCGTGGTCTATCCGGTCCGCAAGGCCGCGACGCCCTCGCTGCCGCCGCGCCCCCGCCGCTCCCTCGTCCGGCTCGCCCTGCTGATCACCGCCCCCGCGGTGATCGCCGTGGCGGCGCTCCGCCCCCGGTGACACCGGCGACCCGCCCTGTTCCCGACCCGTCCCCGCTCCTCAGGAGGATTTCTTGCCGGAATGGCTCGTACTCGCCCTCGCGATGGCCGCCGCGTGCGCCGTGGTCGTCGTGGTCGCCTTCATCCGGGAGCGCACGGCGCGGGAGGACGACGACCCGGACGACACCCCCGACGTGATCGAGTACATGACGATGATGATCGGCGTGGTCTACGCGATCGTCCTCGGTCTCGCGATCGCCGGCGTCTGGGAGGCCCGCAGCGCCGCGCAGGACAACGTGCGGGCCGAGGCGATGGCCCTGCACGAGATCTCCGAACGGGTGCGGCCGTATCCCGCGGAGGTCCGTGACCACATCAGGCAGGACGTACGTGCCTACGTCGGCCACGTGGTGAACACCGAGTGGGGGACGATGGCCGACGAGGGCCGGCTCACCGGCCGGGGCACGGCGCTCCTCGAGCGCCTCCGGCACGACCTGACCGACTACCGGCCGGCGTCGGACTACGAGGCACAGGCCTACCAGCCCCTGCTCGACCAGCTGACCGTGGCGGACCAGGCCCGCGGGGCCCGGGAGGACGCCACGCAGGCGACGATGCCCGGGGTGGTGTGGTTCGGGCTGATCATCGGCGCGATGGTGACCATCGGCATGGTCTTCGCCCTCCAGATCCGGCGTACCGCACGGGAGTTGGTGCTGGCGGGTCTGTTCTCCGCGCTGATCGCCTTCCTGCTGTTCCTGGTCTGGGACTTCGACGCCCCGTTCAGCCGGGGCATGGACGTGGACGCCACCCCGTTCACGGCGTTGTTCCCCGGCGTGGCGACGTAGGCCGTCGCGGGCCCGCGGCCCGCCACACCTTCCGGGGGGCCGGACGACCCGTCCGGCGCAGTGCCGTCACCCGTTCGCCCGAGCGGGATCGCGGGCCGGCCGCCGTGTTCCTAGCGTGCTGCCCAGGCAGGGTCGGTGGAGCAGGTCCGCCGCCCGCACCGGCAGAACCGGAGGGCGTCATGGGCGTCACGGGAGTCATACGCGTCGCATCGGCCGTCGTGCTGGGCGTGACCGCCATCGCGGTCACGCCCGGTGTCGCGTTCGCGGCCCGGAGCGCGCCGCGCGCCGAGGGCGGCACCTCGTTCTCGTTCGCCGTCGCCCCGGAGGCCGTCGCTCCGGGCGGCAGGGTCACCCTGTCGGTGGACGGCTGCCCGCACACGGCGCGGGTGTCCTCGGACCTCTTCGCCACGGTCACGATCCCCGAGGGCCGCACGACCGCCCGGACCCGGATCCACCGGGACGCCCGTCCCGGCACGGTCCACCAGGTCTCGTTCCGGTGCGGACGCGAGACGGGGGTGACCGAGCTGAGGGTGCGGGCCGTCCGTCCGGGACCGGCCCCGACGCCCACCCGTCCGGCGCCCGTCCCCAGCCGTCCGGGGCACAGCGGTTCGCCGGTTCCCGTTCCGCCGCCCGGGGGCCACTCCTCAGGGCAGCCGGAGCACGGAGCGCACGCCGGCGCGGGCGGCACCACCGCCGGGCTCGACCTGGGCGACCTCGGTCTGGGCGCGCTGCTGGTGACCGGCGCGCTGGCGACCGCCTATCGCAGGACCCGCTCCGCCACGACGACGGACGACCAGGGCTGAGCGCGGGACTGGGCCCGGAGCGCGGGCGCCGGACACCGGAACGGCGTCCCGCCCCGCACCCCCGTCGGGGGTGCGGGGCGGGACGCCGGCGCATGCGACGTTCCCCGGAACGCTGGACTGCTGGATTGCTGGACTGCTGACCGCCGGACCGCCGGGCGGGATCAGATACGGCTCTCCGCGCGGCGGCGCATCCAGAAGAAGCCGCCGCCGAGGGCCGCGGCGGCGACCAGCCCGCCGCCGATGGCGACGTCGGTGGGCGTGGCGCCGGTGAGGGAGCTGCCGCCCAGGCCGCCGCGGACGCCGCCGAGGACGGTGAAGGCGTTGGACCGGGTCAGGGTCTTGCCCTCACCGCAGTTGGCGGTGATGCTGTGCGACCCCGCGGTGGCGTTGGAGTTGACCCGCACCGTGGCAGTGGACTTGGTCCTGCTGCCACTGACCGGGGTGAGGGAGGTCGAGGGGAAGGCCGGCGAGGTCACCGTCGAGCCCGGCATGCGGCAGGAGCTGCCCTCCACCGTGACGGTGAGCTGCCCGCCCGGGGCGATGGTGCTGGGGCTGACCTGGATGCTGCTGGGGTCCGACCAGGCGCCGGCCGTCGGGGCAGCGAGCCCGATGGCGGCGAACGCGGCGGCCGAGACCGCCAGGGCACGAGTACGCATGTGTTCCTCCGCGGAAGACGCCCCGGGACCCGTCCCCGGTCGATCGGCGAGAAAGCGCCTCCCAGTCAGACCCTGGGTCGCCCGCTGTTCCCCCGCATTTCGGGCTTCCGCCGTCCTGGTGAGCCGACACGCCGCAGGGACGCGCCGAATGCGTCATCTCCGCAGGTCACGCGGGACCGGAGATTTTCTCCGGTGCCGCCCCGGATGGCTCAGGGGCGCCCTGCGCGGCCACCCGTTCGCCCTCGCCCCGATGCCGGTCGCGCGCACCGCGCTTAGCGTTCTGCTATCGCGACAGACACGGCGACGGCCGCGTCGAGAGGGGAATGGCGAACATGTCTGCGTCCGAACTGGCGGAAGAGGAGGAGCGGCCCCGACGGCGCGCGCCCTGGGGCGTGATGGCGCTGGTGCTCCTCACCGGGCTCGCGCTCATCCGGAACGGCTCGGGGGAGTTCGACACCGGTCCCCCGCAGCCCACGTCGGTGGCCGCCGCCGACACCCGGGTCCGTCCGCAGGCCTTCCCCGGAGCGCCCGCCCCGCTGCCGTACTCCGAGGTGGACCGGGTGCGGATCCAGTCGATCCAGGTGGACGCGCCGGTCGTCCCGGTGGGCCTGGACCCCGACGGCTGGGTCGCGGCGCCGCCGCCGGAGGACCCCAACCTGGCCGGCTGGTTCAGCGGCGCGGTGACCCCCGGTGAGAACGGCACGTCCGTGCTGGTGGGCCACGTGGACAACGCGCAGGGGCCGGCGGTCTTCTACGGTCTGGGTGCGCTCAAGCAGGGGAACAAGGTCGAGGTGCTGCGCAAGGACGGGAAGCTCGCCGTCTTCGAGATCTACGGCATCGAGGTCTACGACAAGAACAACTTCCCCGGCGAGCGCGTCTACGGTGCCACCGGCACACCCGAACTGCGGGTCATCACCTGTGGCGGCGGCTACTCCCCGCAGGAGGGCTACGCGGGGAACGTGGTGGTCTTCGCCCGCCTGGTCGAGGTCCACTGAGACCGGTCGTCTCCCACGACGGTGGGCCGGTACGAGCGTCAACTCGTACCGGCCCACCGTCGTCGTACGCCTTGGTCAGACCGCGCGCCGCCGGGGCACCGCGACGTGGTAGCCCTCGTCGAGCAGCCGGGGCAGGTAGCGGCGCAGCGCCTGGACGCTCTGCGACCGGTTGCCGCCGGCGTCGTGGGAGAGCACCACGGCGCCCGGCGAGGCCTCCTTCTCCACGGTGGCCGCGATGGCCCCGACGCCCGGGGTGCGCCAGTCGAGGGTGTCGACGGTCCAGGCCATCGGCTCCATGCCCAGTTCCGCGCCGAAGCGGTAGGCCTCCCGGTTCCAGGCGCCGTAGGGGGCGCGGAACCATGCGGGGCGTACCCCGCAGGACTTCTCGACGATCTCGCTGGTGCGTTCCATCTCGGAGCGCACGGCGGAACGCGAGAGCTGGGTGAGCAGCGGGTGGGACCAGGTGTGGTTGCCGATCACGTGGCCCTCGGCGATCATCCGCCGGAGCAGGTCCGGGTTGGCCTCGACCATGTTCCCGCAGACGAAGAACATGGCGTGCAGTCGGTGTTCGCGCAGGGTGCGCAGGACCTCGGGGGTGTAGCGGGGGTCGGGGCCGTCATCGAAGGTGAGGACGACGGTGCGGCCCAGGCCGCCGACCCTCAGGAACGGTTCGTCGCGCACCGGCGTGCGGGCCGGTTTCACCGCGGGCGGGGCGAAGCCGGCCAGCGGGCTCAGGCGGTACGAGGAGGAGACGGGCGAGCGGGCGGCGCCGGCGGCGCCGGGCGCCCTGGCGGCCCGGCCGGGCGCCCCGCCCGCCGCTTTCGCCGAGGGGGCGCCTGCGGCAGGCGTGCGGGTGGGCGGTGTATCGGAGGAGAAGAGGGACACGACGCCCGCCGTGCCCGCCGCCATGAGGGCGGAGGCCCCCGCGATCAGCGCGCTCCGGCGGGACACGCCACGCCGGTCGAGCAGTTCATCCAATTTCATGATTAATCAGTCGCGCGGCCCAACGCTCGTCGCATCCCGGATGGGCGTGGCGGGGGGTGATTGCACCCTTGCGGAGCACGGGACACGGCGTGTCGCTCAGCGGCGCCGGTCGACCGTTCGTCGCACCGCTCGGCGACGCGTTCGACCGTCCGCCGCAGATCCGCGCCCGCCCACTGTTTCGCCGTCGCGGCGTGCGATGCCATACGGCCATGACGGCCGCGACGACCACCATGAACCGAGGAACGACCGCCGAGCACGAGCTGGCGCGGCTCCAGCGGGAGCACGGGCGCCCCCTGTTCGCCCTGCTGCTCAGGCTGTGCGACGGCGACCGCCAGCGTGCCGAGGACCTGGTCCAGGAGACCCTGGTCCGGGCCTGGCAGAACCCCGCGGCGCTCCACGACGACGCCTTCGAGTCGGTGCGCCCCTGGCTGCTCACGGTGGCCCGCAGACTGGCCATCGACGCCCGGCGGGCCCGCCAGGCGCGCCCCGCCGAGGTGGGTGACGCGGTGCTGGAGAACGCGCGGGTGTGCGCGGACCACGCGGAGCGGTCGGCGGCCGCACTGGACGTCCGCGAGGCGGTGCGGCGGCTGTCGCCCGAGCATCGCGACGTCCTGGTGCTGGTGTACTTCCGGGGCGCCAGCGTCGCGGAGGCCGCGGACGCGCTCGGCATACCTGCCGGAACGGTCAAGTCCCGTGCGTACTATGCCTTGCGGGCCCTGCGGAGGGTGCTTCCCGGCTACGCACCCGACCTGCGGTGAAACCGACGTCACGGTCAAGCCTTCTTAAAGCGCCTTGCCGATGACCATGGTTGAGTAATCGGCTGTTCCCATCGGTTCGTTGCGGACGGCCGGAGGAAGGCAGGCAGTCATGGTGGACACAGGAGAAGGACGCGCGGAGCCCGACGGGCTGACGGTGCCGATGGCGTGGCTGTACGCCGAGTACATCGCCGAGGAGCTGCTGCGGTCCGGGGACCTGATGCCGCCGACCTCGTTCGAGTACCGGGCGGGGCGGGAGGCGCTGGCGCTGACGGTGTTCCTCTCCGACCTGGAGGGCGAGCTGAGCGGCGTCCAGGTGGTGACCCGGCTGGAGACCTGGCGTTCCCTGACGGCCTACGACCAGCCGTGGCAGGACTGGGTGCGCGGGCGGCTGGACGCGCTGACCGCGCAGGCAGCCGAGCGGGGCGGCCGGCCGGGCCCGGACCTGCGACTGGCCCTGGCCGCCTGGCGCTGGCTGGAGGAGACCGAGCTGCTCGCCCCGGATCTGGACGCGGTGCCCGGCGGCGGTCCGGTGCCCGGGGACGACGGGCCGCAGCGGTGGACGCCGGCCTGGCAGCTGGGTCTCCCGCTCAGCCACCTCGCCATCCACCTGTTCTGAGTCAGGTGCTGCTCCGCGTCACTTGAGCAGGCGCGACAGACGCCGGTCGGCCAGGGGACGGCCGCCGGTCTGGCAGGTGGGGCAGTACTGCAGCGAGGAGTCGCTGAAGGACACCTCGCGGACGGTGTCCCCGCAGACCGGGCAGGGTTCGCCGGTCCTGCCGTGCACCCGCATGCCGCTCCTCTTCTCGGCCTTCAGCCGTCCGGCGGCCACCCCGCGGGAGCGTTCCACCGCCTCGGTGAGCGTCGAGCGCAGCGCCTCGTGGAGCCGATGGATCTCCTCGGGCGTCAGCGAACCGGTGAGCTTGAACGGGGACATCCGCGCGGCGTGCAGGATCTCGTCGCTGTACGCGTTGCCGACGCCGGCGATCAGGCTCTGGTCGCGCAGCGCGCCCTTCAGCTGCCGCCGCTCCCCCGCCAGCAGTCCGGCGAACCGGGCCTCGTCGAAGTCGTCGGCGAGCGGGTCGGGTCCCAGGCTCGCGACGCCGGGGACCTGGGCGGGATCGTGGACCACGTACACGGCGAGCCGCTTCTGCGTGCCGGCCTCGGTCAGGTCGAAGCCCTGTCCGTCGTCCAGCGCGACCCGCAGGGCGATCGGGCTCTTGCCGGGGCGGGGAGGAGTGACGGGGAGGCTGTCGTACCACCGCAGCCAGCCGGCCCGGGCCAGGTGGGTCACCAGACGCGGCCCTCCGTCGGCCGTGGCGAGGTCCAGGAACTTGCCGTGCCGGTGCACGGCGGCCACCGTGCGCCCCTCCAGGGCCGAGGGCGGCGGGTCGTAGGTCTTCAGCACGCTGACGGCGAGCGGGAGCACGCGGGTGATCTCCCGCCCGACCAGGTGGTCCTGGAGGAAGTCCCTGAGGGCCTCCACCTCCGGCAGTTCGGGCATACCCCCAGCCTGCCACGGGGCGCCGCGGGCCGCCCGCGCCGACGCGGCGGGACAAGGGCCGCGGGGCCGGCCGGCGCCGCCCTACCCGGGTTCGGACCAGGTCATCGAGAACTCGCACCACACGCACTTGCCGCCGCCGCGGGCCTCGACGCCCCAGCTGTCGGCGAGCAGGTCGACCAGCATCAGCCCCCGGCCGCTCATGCCCACCGGGCCGGGGTCGCGGCGGTGCGGCAGGGCGCTGGAGGTGTCCTCCACCTCGATCCTCAGCAGCCGCTGCGGCCCGAGCAGCACCCGCAGGGTGACGGTGGCGCACCCCTCGGTGTGCATCAGGGCGTTGGTGATCAGCTCGTCCGCCGCCAGTTCGATCTCGTCGGCCCGCTCCACGGTGCCCCAGGCGCGCACCGCCGCGCGGATCATGTGGCGGGTCTCGGCGAGCGCGTCCGGGTCGCCGGGCACGACCTCCTGCCGCAGCTGTCCGCCGCTGCGCTGCCGGCCGGGGCCGCGGCGGCGCAGCAGCAGGACGGCGACGTCGTCGTCGCCGCCCCTGCGGTCGGCCCGGTCGATCAGCGCGTCGGCGAGCCCCCGGACGTCGTCCGGCCCCTCCGAGATGTAGTCCATCAGCTCGCGCAGGCCGACGGAGAGGTCGTCGCCCGGGAGCTCGACCAGGCCGTCGGTGCAGAGCACCAGCGTCTGGAAGGTGGAGAGTTCGAAGGTGGTGACCGGGTAGGTGAGCGCGCCGAACTCGGCGGACAGTCCCAGCGGCAGCCCGCCCTCGACGGGGATCCGCCGGCAGGTTCCGTCGCCGCCGCGCAGGATCGGGTCGAGGTGACCGGCGCGCACCATCTTGACCACCCCGGTGGTCGGGTCGATCTCGGCGTACAGGCAGGTGGCGAAGCGGTCGGTGTCCAGCTCGTGGAGGAAGACGGAGGCGCGGGCCATCACGGTGCCCGGCGTGTGGCCCTCGGCCGCGTAGGCGCGCAGCACGATCCGCAGCTGGCCCATGACGGCGGCGGCGTGGGTGTCGTGGCCCTGGACGTCGCCGATGACGGCGCCGACCCGGCCGCCGGGGAGCGGGATCAGGTCGTACCAGTCGCCGCCGATGTCGCGCCCGGCGGCGGCGGAGCGGTAGCGGACGGCGATGTCGGCGCCGGGCACGCTGGGGATGGTGCGGGGCAGCATGGCCTGCTGGAGTCCCTGCGCGAGGTCCATCTGCTGCTCGTAGAGCATGGCGCGCTGCAGGCTCTGGGCCACGCTCCCGCCGAGCGCGCCGAACAGGGCCCTGTCCTGCGGGGTGAAGGTCCGGCGGCCGCTGTAGAGCAGGCCGACGGCGCCGACCGCCTTCCCCTCGGCGATCAGCGGCAGGTACGCTCCCGCGGTGATCTGGAGGGGGACCAGCTTCTCCCACAGGATCGGGTAGTTGACCGCGAACTCCTTGGCGGACTCGATGTAGCGGGGCTGCAGGGTGCGGACCACCTCGCTCATCGGGTACGGCTCGTCCACCCGGGTGATGCGGACCCCCGGGACGGCGTCCTGGGGCTCCTCGGTGACCAGCACGACGCGGTCGCCCTCCACCAGGCCGAGGACCACCAGGGAGACCCCCAGCGGGGTCCGCTGGTGGGCCTCGCCGAGGACGCGCAGCACGTCGCGGACGGTGCGGGCGGCCGAGAGGGCGGCGGTGAGGCCCTGGACGACGTCGGTCTGGCGGCGGCGCGCCTCGTCCTCGACGGCCTGCTCGAGCCGGGCCTCGCTCTCCCTCAGCTCCTGGGTGGCGTCGCGGACGATGCCGATGACGCGGCGGGGGCGGCCCTTGTCGTCGCGCCGGATGTAGCCCTGGGTGTGCGTCCAGCGCATGCTGCCGTCGCGGCGCCGGACCCGGAAGTAGCCGCCGTAGTTCTCGGCTCCCCCCTTCATCGCCCGGGTGACCGTCTCGTCGAGGCGGACGGCCTCGGTGGAGGGCACCCGGGGGCTGAGGCCGTTCGCGGTGCCGTCGAACTCCTCGGGGCGCAGGTCGAAGATCTCGTGGGCCCGGGCGTCCATGCTGAACAGGTCCGTCTCGAGGTCCCAGTCGAAGGTGCCCATGCGGTTGAGCGCCAGGATCGGCTCGGGGCCGGCGGGCCACTCCTCCGGGAGTGTCTCCTCGGTGTCCCCATCAACCATGGAGACCACCTTGCCAGCATTTGTCCGTTTCTTCGAATCGCTCTCCACCCCGGCCCGTCTCCGGCGGGGACCCCGCTCAGCCACCGAAGACATCGGTGGGGCTGCCGAAGACGCTCTCCGCGTCCACGACGGCGACCCCGCCCGGGGTCACTCCTGACACCGTCCCGCTCTCGACGACCCCGCGCTCCGGTCCGGGGGCCCGCTCGGCGTCGCTCCCGCCGGGACGCTCCCCCGCCGGCGAGGCGCCGAGCAGCGCGAGCGGCACGGCGCAGGCGACGACGGCGACCCTGATCGGTGCGCGCACGGTGTCCTCCCACTCGGTTCGGGGCACTTCGTCACCATTGTCTGCCGCGTCGGGTGCGGTCACGCAAACGGAAGCGGGCGTCACGGCCGGTCGGTCCCGGGGTCTCCCGGAGGCGGCCGGGAAGGAGGAGCGAGGTCGTGGAGTGGTTCACCGCGCCGGAGTACTGGACGGGCCGGCTGGTCCTCCAGCGGGGCCTTGCGGCCGTCTACCTGGTGGCCTTCCTCGCCGCCGCCCTGCAGTTCCGGCCGCTGATCGGGGAGCGGGGTCTGACCCCCGCGCCCCGGTTCCTGGCGCGGACGACCTGGCGGCAGGCGCCGACCCTGTTCCGGCTGCGCTTCTCCGACCGGCTCTTCGCCGTCTGCGCATGGACCGGCTGCGCCGTCTCGGCCGCCCTGCTGGCCGGAGCGGCCGACCCGGTGCCGTTGTGGGCGTCGATGCTGCTGTGGCTGCTCCCGTGGTCGCTGTACCTGTCGGTCGTGAACATCGGTCAGACCTGGTACGCCTTCGGCTGGGAGTCGCTGCTGCTGGAGACCGGCTTCCTCGCGGTGCTGCTGGGCAACGACGAGGTGGGTCCTCCGGTGGTGGTGCTGTTCCTGCTGCGCTGGCTGCTCTTCCGGCTGGAGTTCGGCGCCGGGCTGATCAAGATGCGCGGCGACGAGTGCTGGCGCCGGCTCACCTGCCTGTACCACCACCACGAGACGCAGCCGATGCCCGGGCCGCTGAGCCGTCTCTTCCACCTCCTGCCGCGCCCGTTGCACCGGGTGGAGGCGGCCGCCAACCACGTCACCCAGCTGGCGGTGCCGTTCCTGCTGTTCACCCCGCAGCCGGTCGCCTCCTGGGCCGCCGCGCTCATGGTCGTCACCCAGCTGTGGCTGATCGTCTCGGGCAACTTCGCCTGGCTCAACTGGCTGACGGTGGTGATCGCGCTGCCCGCGATCGCCTGGCCCTGGGGCGCCGCGCCCCGACGCGATCCGGGAGCACCGCTCTGGTACGAGATCACCGTTCTCGCGGTGGCCGCGGGGCTGCTGTGGCTGAGCCGGAAACCGGCGCGCAACCTGCTCTCCCGCGGTCAGGCGATGAACCGGTCCTTCGACCCGCTGCATCTGGTCAACACCTACGGGGCGTTCGGCAGCGTGACCCGGGTGCGGCACGAGGTGGTGGTGGAGGGAACGGACGACGAGCGGCCGCGCCACGACTCCGACTGGCGCGCCTACGAGTTCCGGGGCAAGCCGGGCGACGTGCGGCGCCGGCCGCGGCAGTTCGCCCCGTACCACCTGCGGCTGGACTGGCTGATGTGGTTCCTGGCCCTGTCGCCGGTGCCGGCCCGTTGGTTCACGGCACTGGTGGAGAAACTGCTCGAGGGCGACCGGGACACGCTGCGGCTGCTGCGGCACTCACCCTTCCCGCCCACCTCGCCGCCGCGCTGGATCCGCGCCCGGCTCTTCCGCTACCGGTTCGCCACCCGGGCCGAGCGGCGCGCCGAGGGCGTGTACTGGGTGCGCGAGTACGTCCGCGACTTCCTGCCGCCCACCCGGCTGTCCTGACCGGCTGTTCCGACCGGCTGTTCCGACCGGCCGGACACGGCGAACGGCGGCCGGTGGTGGCCCGGCCGCCGTTCGCCCCGCACTGTTCTCGGGTCGCTGTTCCCGCGTCGTGCCGTTCGGCGTCGCTGTCGCCGACGGCCGTCAGTCGACGCTGGGCAGGATGTGGGGCTCGGCGAGGTCGTCCTCGTAGCCGGCCAGCCTGATGGGCGCGGAACGGGCCCACACCTCCAGGCTGCCCAGGGGGCCGTCACCGTCGGCCGGGCCTCGGCCGACGGGCCGCTCGCTCGCGATCGTGCTGGACGTCGTCTTCTCCGGTGTCACCGCGCACTCCTCATGTTGGGTCACCCTCGAGGCGCGGCGCCGTCTTGTGCTCGGCGCCCGGGCGCCTCCCGGGTGCGGGTCGGTAGGGAGGCCGTTCGAGCGCGGTGGCGCCGGCATCTCTTCTCGGGCAGACCGGCGTGCCCGGCCTGTCCTGCGGCGGACCGTGGGGGGCAGGTGCGGCCCCGCCACGACGTCCGTCAGCACAAGAGTAACCAAATGAGCGGACTCCCGCTCGATAGCGCCGAAAACTTTGCGTTACCGTCTCACGTCCGACGGGTCACCGGTCCCCCCGGCCGGCTGCCGGCCGCCTCCCGGCCGCCCCGGACCGGGTCACCACTTGCCGGGCGCGTAGTCCTTCATGAAGACCCCGTACAGGTCCTCGCCCGCCTCGCCGCGCACGATCGGGTCGTAGACCCGGGCCGCGCCGTCGACCAGGTCCAGCGGCGCGTGGAAACCGGCCTCGGCCAGGCGCACCTTGTCCGGGTGCGGGCGCTCGTCGGTGATCCAGCCGGTGTCGACGGCCGTCATCAGGATGCGGTCCTTCTCGAACATCTCCTGCGCGCTGGTGCGCGTCAGCATGTTCAGCGCGGCCTTGGCCATGTTGGTGTGCGGGTGTCCCGCGCCCTTGTAGCCGCGGTCGAAGACGCCCTCCATCGCGGAGACGTTGACGATGTAGGTCCGGCGGTTCGGGGAGGCGGCCATCGCCTCGCGCAGCCGGCTGATGAGGATGAACGGCGCGGTGGAGTTGCACAGCTGGACCTCGAGCAGCTCCACCGGGGTGACCTGCTCGACGGACTGCACCCAGCTGTTGGTGTCGTGCAGGTCGGGGACGAGACCGCCGGCGTCGATGGCGGTGCCGGCGGCGATCCGCTCCAGCGAGGCCGAGCCGGAGACCAGCGCGAGGTCGGTGACGTCCTGGGCGCTGATCGCTCCGCCGCCGGAGACCGGCAGGGCGGCGACGGCGCCGGAGCCGAACGCCCCGATCACCCGGGCGGCGGGCAGCTCGCCCTTCGGCAGCGGCGCCGACTCGGCGGCCAGCAGCTCGCTGTAGGCCTGCGGGGAGCGCCGCACGGTCTGGGCGGCGTTGTTGATCAGGATGTCCAGGTGTCCCTGGGCCGTCACCGAGTCGGCCAGCGCGACGACCTGGGCGGGGTCGCGCAGGTCGATGCCGACGATGTCCAGGCGGTGGATCCACTCGTCGCTGTCCGGCATCGCCTTGAAGCGGCGGATGGCGTCGTTGGGGAAGCGGGTGGTGACCGTGGTGTGCGCGCCGTCCCGCAGCAGGCGCAGCGCGATGTACATGCCGATCTTGGCGCGGCCGCCGGTGAGCAGCGCGCGCCGCCCGGTCAGGTCGGTGCGGGCGTCACGGCGGGACCGGTTCTCGTCCGCGCACCGCGGGCAGAGCTGGTGGTAAAAGTAGTCGACCTCGACGTAGCGGTCCTTGCAGGTGTAGCAGGAGCGCGGCCGCTGCAGCACGCCGGCGATCCGGCGTCCCTCGTCGACGGAGGAGGACGGCAGGACGCCGGCCGTCTCGTCGTCGATGCGCTGCGCGGAGCCCGTGGCGGTGGCCTCGGTGACGGCGCGGTCGTGGGCGGTCTTGGCGGCGCGGCGCTCCTGGCGGCGGCGCTGCTTGACCGTCCGGTAGATGTGCGAGGTGGCGCGGCGGACCGCGACGGCGTCGGGGTGGTCGACCTCTATCCGGTCGAGCTCCTCGAGCACGCTCAGGCAGACGGCCAGGCGCTCCGGATCGATGCCCGGGCCCCAGTCCTCCGCGCCGTGGTCCTGCTGGGAGGGGATCCTCGCCGAACCGTTCCCGCTCTCCCCCAGGTCGCGCGTGGCAGTGCCCTGGCCGTCGTCCGTCACCGTCATCGCCGCTGTGTTCCTCGCGTCACTCGCTCAGCCGCGTAGCTCGGTCGAGTGACCGCGCGGCTCCCACATGAAGGCGGTGGGAGCCGTGTCGCGGATCGTCGTCCGGATTCTGTCCCACCAGGTGGCGAGGATACTGAGGGCCGCCGACGTCCGCCAAATGGGCGACGGCGGAGGCGTCGAGCGTCACACGGGGTGTCACATGGGGGCGGGTACCGGCTGCGCCTTCCCCAGTACCACGACGCCGTTGTCGGAGACGGTGTAGAGCTCGGCGTCGCGCTCCGGGTTGACGCCGATGGTGGCGCCCGGCGGGACGTCGATGTTCTTGTCGAGGATGGCGTTGCGGACGACGGCGCCCCGGCCGATGCGGACGTTGTCGTGGATCACGGAGTTCTGCACCACGGCGTCGGGCTCGACGACCACGCCCGGGGAGAGCACCGAACGCGTCACCTGGCCCTTGATGAGGCAGCCGGGGCTGACGATCGACTCGGTGGCGATGCCTCCGGCGTTGAAGCGGGCCGGGGAGAGCGTCGGGTGGTGGGTGTAGATGGGCCAGTCGCGGTTGTACAGGTTGAACACCGGCCGGTCGGCGAGCAGGTCCATGTGGGCGTCGTAGTAGGCGTCGATCGTTCCCACGTCACGCCAGTAGCCCTGGTCGCGCTTGGTCTCGCCGGGGACGTGGTTGGTGCTGAAGTCGTAGACGGCGGCGTCGCCGCTCGCGGTGAGCATGGGCAGGATGTCGCCGCCCATGTCGTGGTCGGAGTCCTCGTTCTCGGCGTCCCGGTGCAGGGCCTCCACCAGCACGCTGGTGGTGAAGATGTAGTTGCCCATGGAGGCGAGGATGGAGTCCGGGTCGTCGGCCAGGCCCGGCGGGTCGGCCGGCTTCTCCAGGAAGCGCTCGACGGTGCGGCCGTCGGCGGCCGGGGTGATCACGCCGAACTGCGAGGACTCCGAGCGCGGCACCCGCAGTCCGGCCACCGTCGCGCCCGCTCCGCTCTCGATGTGCTGGCGCAGCATCTCGCGGGGGTCCATGCGGTACACGTGGTCGGCGCCGAAGACGACGACGTAGTCGGGCTCCTCGTCGCGGATCAGGTTCAGCGACTGGTGGATGGCGTCGGCACTGCCCTGGTACCACTGCTTGCCCAGGCGCTGCTGGGCCGGCACGGGGGTGACGTAGTTGCCGAGCAGGCTGGACATGCGCCAGGTGGTCGTGATGTGGCGGTCCAGCGAGTGCGACTTGTACTGGGTCAGCACGGCGATGTGCCGGATGTCCGCGTTCACGAGGTTGGACAGCACGAAGTCCACGAGACGGTACGTCCCGCCGAACGTGACGGCCGGCTTGGCGCGGTCCGCCGTCAGCGGCATCAGTCGCTTTCCCTCGCCGCCCGCCAGCACAATGCCGAGTACGGTTGGCCCACCACGACGCATCGCCGCTCCTCTCACCGGTTCACCCACCCCTTAGGTCATGATCCGAGTGCCCCGCCCTGTGACCTGCCAATCCTGCCGTGAGAGCAAGGCCATGTCACCCGTCCGGGGGAGGATCGGATCTTTCCGGGTACTCCACCATCAGGAGGACCCGTGAAGGACGGAAGAACGCCTCCGGTACGACGACGGAGGTGGGCATGACCGGCACGATGTGGTCCGTGCAGCAGATACGAACGCCGCGGCGACACGCGGAGTGCGGCCGATGAGTCCCCTGATGTGGTCCGTGGTCCTCTCGCTCGTCTCCGCCGTGGCGTACGCCGGCGGGGCGATCGTGCAGGAGCGCGTCGCGGTCCGCCGCAACGGCTCCCTGCCGCTGGGCGACCTGGTGTGGTGGGCGGCGGTGGCGCTCAACGGTGTGGGCGCGGGGCTGCACGTCGCCGCGCTGGCGCTCGGTCCGCTCAGCGTGGTGCAGCCGATGGGCGCGCTGACCATCGTGTTCGCGCTGCCGATGGCCGCGCTCTTCGTGGGCCGCGCGGCGGGCGACCGGACGGCCTGGCGCGGGGCGTTCCTGGCCACCGCGGGGCTGGCGGGCCTGCTGGCGCTGGTCTCCGGCTCGGGCACCCGCACGCCCACGGGCGGCGAGCGCATCGTGCTGGTGGTCGTCACCGCCGTCGTGCTCGCGGCGCTGATGGCGGTGGCGAAGGGCGCCGGCACGCATCCGGCCGTCCGGGCCGCCGCGCTGGCCACCGGGTCGGGCATCGCCTTCGGCCTCGGCTCGGTCTTCACCAAGGCGGTGGCCGCCGACCAGTCCGACGGGCTGGTCCTGTCCGGCCTGCCCTCGGTCGTGGCGGTGGTGGCCCTGTCGGCGGCGGGCCTGCTGCTGTCGCAGTCGGCCTACCACGCCGGCGGCCTGCACGCGCCGCTGGCGACGCTGACGGTGGTCAACCCGGTGGCCGCCACGGTGGTGGGTCTGGTCCTGTTCGGGGAGTCGTTCCGCATGGGCGCGCTCGGGGCGGTGCTGGCCACCGGCTGCGGCGTGGTCGCGGCGGCGGGGCTGGTCCTGCTCTCCGTGGGGCGCGCCCACGCCGAGGTGCCGGCGCAGGCGTCCGGCGAGCGGGAGCCCGCGGAACCGGCGGCCCCGGACCGGACGCCGTCGGACGAGGGGTCCTCGGAGCGGGACGGGAGGTCCGGGCCGGACGGGGACCGCCACGGCCCGGAACGCGTTCAGATGGCGACGCCGCCCGCCCGCAGGTAGGCCAGGGGGTCGACGTCGCTGCCGAAGCCCGGGCCGGTGCGCACCTCGAAGTGCAGGTGCGGGCCGGAGCTGTTGCCGGTGGAGCCGGAGCGTCCGAGGCGCTGCCCGGCGGTCACCGACTGACCGGACCGCACGGAGATCGCCGACAGGTGGGCGTACTGCGAGTAGCGCCCGTCGGCGTGCCGGACCACCACCTGGTAGCCGAAGGATCCGCCCCAGCCGGCCGTGACGACCTGTCCCGCGCCGACGGACTTCACGGCGGTGCCGGTCGGTACCGGGAAGTCGACGCCGGTGTGGTAGCCCTTCGACCACGAGGAGCCGTGGGCCCGGTAGGCGGTGCCGAGCGCGGCGTCCACGGGGGCCACCCGGTTGCGGGTGGCGGCGGGGCGGGCCTCGGTCTTCTGCCGCTCGCTCTTGTGTCCGTCGGCCTTCTGCGGCGCGGGCTTCTTGGCCTGGGGCTTCTTCTGCTCCGCCTTGCGCTGTTCGCCGGCCTTGGCTCCGCTCTGCGGTTTCTGCTGTGCTGGCGATCCGGGGCGGGCGGTGTCCGGCATCCGCAGCCGCTGGCCCGGCATGATCAGGTCGGGGTCGGAGCCCACCGTCGAGCGGTTGGCCGCGTAGAGGGACTGCCAGCCGCCCTGGACCTCGCGGGCGTCCGCGATGCCGGAGAGGCTGTCCCCGCGGACGACGGTGTACATGTCGGTCTTGCCGGCCCGGGACTGGGGCGTGGTCTGGGGCCGGACGTCCTTCTTGTCGTCGCCGTTCGCGCCCGAACGGGAGTTCGACGTCGCGGAGCCGGACGCGGCGGAGCCGCCGGCCTTGGCGGGAGTGCCTGAGCCGGCCTTCTTCCCGGACGCGGGTCTCGCCGTGCCGCCCGATCCGTCGCCGAGGTCGGGGGCGGGGCCGCCCCGGGCCAGCCCGGCGCGCTGCGAGCAGACCGGCCAGGCGCCGGGCCCCTGGACCTTGAGCACCTTCTCGGCGACGGCGATCTGCTCCGCGCGGGTGGCCTGGTCGGCGCGCGCCGCGTAGGCGCGGCCGCCGAAGGCCTCCCAGGTGGACTGACTGAACTGGAGCCCGCCGTAGTAACCGTTGCCGGTGTTGATGTCCCAGTCGCCGCTCGCCTCGCAGGCGGCCACCCGGTCCCAGGTGGCCGCGTCGGCGGCGTCGGCGGTGCCGGCGGCGACCAGCGGGAGCGCGAGACCCGCGCCACCCGCGGTGACGCTGAGCGACGCCCGGTTGAGTCTGTTGGGCTGGTACCGGCGGTGCCGGCCGCGTGCGGCCATCGGTGCCTCCTCGACACGCTGCAGGAGACACAGAACGTAAGCGCAGTGACAGAGGGTCACAAGAAGGTATTCGGACGCCTGTGGCGGTCCGGATGCCGGTAAACCCGCTGTTGACGGATATCACCGGACGAATATGCCCGGGTGGACGCCGGGAGGGGCGCCTGGCGCGAAAGCGCCGGACGCCCCTGAGGTTCACGTCACAGCCCGGGCCTGTCCGAGCGCGGCGGGCCCGGTTCCGGGTCGGGCACGGGATCCGGGCCGGGCGGTCGCGGGACGGGCGAGGGTGCGGGCCCCGGTGGGACGGGGCCGGGATCCGGCGGCGTGGGGCCGGGGCCGGGCGGCGTGGGGCCGGGGCCGGGCGGCGTGGGGCCGGGGCCGGGCGGCGTGGGCCTGGGGCCGGGCGGCGTGGGCCTGGGGCCCGGCGGCGGGGGCGTCGGCCGCGGCGGTCCGGGCGGTTCGGGCGCCGGCACCGGGTTGGGGCCGGGCTCGGGCACGGGGTCGGGGAACGGGTCCGGTCCGGGCCCCGGGTCGGGGGCGGGACCGGGCGCGGGGAACGGCTCGGTCATGACTTCGTCTCCCATCCAGTCGGCGCCGGCGGCGCCGCGCCGGCATCTGGACTCCTTCCACGCCTGCCCGCTCCGGGCCGCCCCACTCACCCCGACGCCGTATCCGCCGCCCGCCGGGCACCCCGGAGCGCCGGGCGCCGTGTCCGCGGCGCGGTCCGGCCGAGCGGGCCCCGGCGTCCGCGGCGCGGTCCGGCCGAGGGCCGCCCGGGATGTCCCGCCCCCGGCTCCCGCGGCGGTCAGACGGCCGGCTCGGCGACCGGCTCGGCCGACTCCCCGCGGGCCCGGTGGAGCTCGGCGTACCGGCCGCCGCGGGCGAGGAGTTCGTCGTGGCCGCCGCGCTCGACGACCCGGCCGTCCTCCACGACCAGGATCAGGTCGGCGTCGCGGATCGTGGAGAGCCGGTGGGCGATCACCAGGGCGGTGCGCCCCTCGAGCGCCTCGGCGAGCGCCTCCTGGACGGCCGCCTCGGAGGTGTTGTCGAGGTGGGCCGTGGCCTCGTCGAGAAGGACCACCCGCTGGCGGGCCAGCAGCAGCCGGGCGATGGTCATCCGCTGGCGCTCGCCGCCGGAGAGCCGGTACCCCCGCTCCCCCACCACGGTGTCCAGCCCGTCGGGCAGCGAGCGGACCAGGTCCTCCAGGCGGGCGCGGCGCAGCACGTCCCACAGCTCGTCCTCGCCGGCCTCGGGCCGCGCGAGCAGCAGGTTGGCGCGGACCGTGTCGTGGAAGAGGTGGCCGTCCTGGGTGACCATGCCGACGGCCCCGCGCAGCGAGGCGGCGCCGAGGTCGCGGACGTCGACGCCGCCCACCCGCACCGCACCGGAGTCGGCGTCGTACAGGCGGGGCAGCAGCTGTGCGACGGTGGACTTGCCGGCGCCGGAGGAGCCGACCAGGGCGACGGTCTGTCCGGGCTCGGCGCGGAAGGAGATCCCGTGCAGGACCTCCTCGCCGCCGCGGGTGTCGAGGGCGGCGACCTCCTCCAGGGAGGCCAGCGAGACCTTGTCGGCCGACGGGTAGGCGAACCGCACGTCCTCGAACTCGACGGACAGCGGGCCGTCCGGCACCGCGCGGGCGTCCGGGCGGTCACGGACCAGCGGCTCGAGGTCGAGCACCTCGAAGACCCGCTCGAAGCTGACCAGGGCCGTCATCACCTCGACGCGGGCGCCGGCCAGCGAGGTGAGCGGGGCGTAGAGGCGGGTCAGCAGCAGGGCGAGGGCGACCACCGCGCCCGGTTCCAGGCTGCCGCGCAGCGCGAACCAGCCGCCGAGCCCGTAGACCAGGGCCAGTGCGAGCGCGGAGACCAGGGTGAGGGCGGTCATGAAGACGGACTGCGCGGTGGCGGTGCGGATGCCGATGTCGCGGACCCGGCGGGCGCGCTCGGCGAACTCGGCGGACTCCTCCTCGGGGCGGCCGAAGAGCTTGACCAGGGTGGCGCCGGGGGCGGAGAAGCGCTCGGTCATCCGCGTGCCCATGGCCGCGTTGTGGTGGGCGGCCTCGCGCTGGAGTCGGGCCATCATCGAGCCCATGCGCCGGGCCGGGATCACGAAGACCGGCAGCAGCACCAGCGCGAGCAGGGTGATCTGCCAGGAGAGGGTGAGCATCACGGCGAGGGTGAGCACCAGGGTGACCAGGTTGCTGACCACGCCGGACAGGGTGTTGCTGAAGGCCCGCTGGGCGCCGATGACGTCGTTGTTGAGGCGGCTGACGAGCGCCCCGGTGCGGGTGCGGGTGAAGAAGGCGACGGGCATCTTCTGCACGTGGTCGAAGACGGCCGTGCGCAGGTCGAGGATCAGGCCCTCGCCGAGGGTGGCGGACAGGCGGCGGGCGAGGACGCCGAGGCCGGCCTCCACCACGGCGATCAGCGCGATCAGCAGGGCGAGGCGCACGACCCGGCTCTCGTCGCCGCCGGAGACGATCGTGTCGACGACGTGTCCGGCGAGGACGGGCGCGGCCACCGCGAGGAGCGCGGTGGCCACCCCGAGCAGCAGGAAGAGCGCGATCCGGCGGCGGTGGGGGCGGGCGAACGCGGCCACGCGGCGCAGGGTGGCGCGGGCGAGGGGTCGGTGGCGCGCCTGCTCGTCGGCGTTCATCACGCTGTGGAGCTGCGTCCAGGCGGTGGTCTCCATACTCATGCCCGGAACGGTAGAACCTCCAGCTTGGTCGAGGTCAATGCCTTTCCCGCGGACGCCTCCCGCCGCGGGTGCGCGGGGGGGGCGGAGGGCGGCGATGCGGGGGCGGAGGGCGGCGGCGCGGGGGCGGCGGGGCGGGGCCGGAGAGCGGGCCCGGGGGCGGCGCCAAGGCCGGGGCGCCACGCCAAGGCCCCTGCCGAGCAGGCCCGATGACGGGGCGTCGGCCGGGTGCGGCAGGATGAGGGCGCCCCGCCCGGGGCGCGCGGTCGGCCGGGCAGCGGGCCGAACCGTCCCCGGAGATGCGAACAGGTGACAACGTGACGAGAATCCCCCTCCGTCCGGCGGCGAGCCCCGGAGACGTCCGGTGAACCGGGCGCTGGAGCTGCAGGACCTGATCCGCGCGGGCGTCGCGGTGGGCGCCGGCCTGGTGCTGGCGCTGCTGGCGAGGATGCTGATGCGCTGGCTGGGCCGGCACGCGGAACGCACCCGCTGGGAGGGCGACGACGTGATCGTCGGCGCGCTGCGCACGATGGTGCCGTGGGCGGCGGTCCTCGGCGGCCTCGCGGCGGCCGCGGCGCTGCTGCCGCTGACGCGCGTGGTGGGCCGGACGGTCAACCAGGGCCTGACCGTGGTGATGATCACCGTGGTGACGCTGACGGTGGCCCGCGGGGTGGGCGGGATGGTCGGGGCGATCACCCAGTCGCGGTCCGGGGTGGCCTCGTCCGCGTCGATCTTCGTGAACATCACCCGGGTCTCGGTGGTGGCGCTGGGCTTCCTGGTGATCCTCCAGTCGCTGGGCATCTCCATCGCACCGCTGCTGACCGCCCTGGGGGTGGGCGGTCTGGCGGTGGCGCTCGCGCTGCAGGACACCCTGGCCAACCTGTTCGCCGGGATCCACATCCTCGCCTCGCGGACCGTGCGGACCGGTGACTACATCCGGCTGACCAGCGGCGAGGAGGGGTACGTCGTCGACATCAACTGGCGCCAGACCACCATCCGCAACCTGTCGCAGAACCTGGTGATCATCCCGAACGGGAAGCTCGCCGGCACCAACATGACCAACTTCAGCCGCCCCGGCGAGGACATGACGATCATGGTCCAGGCGGGGGTCGGCTACGACAGCGACCTGGAGCACGTGGAGCGGGTCACCGCGGAGGTCGTCACCGAGGTGATGAAGGAGGTGGAGGGCGCGGTGCCGGAGCACGAGCCCGCGATCCGCTTCCACACCTTCGCGGACTCGCGGATCAACTTCACGGTGATCCTGGGCGTCGGCGAGTTCAGCGACCAGTACCGGATCAAGCACGAGTTCGTCAAACGCCTGCACCGCCGTTTCCGGGCGGAGGGCATCGGCGTGCCGCCGCCGCAGCACGACGTCACCCTGCGACGCCAGGACACGGCGTCCATGCCGCACCAGCGCGTCTGACCGTGGGCGCCTCACGGCGACGGCCGCGGCCTCGGGAGCACCCCCGGGGCCGCGGCCGTCGCCGTGTGTCCGGGCGCGTCCGGGGACCGAAGGGCGGGCCGGGGGTCGCGTCGCCCCGATCACGAGATATCTTGATGTCGAGCAATGTTGCAGACGTGGAGCGGAGCACCCGGTGACTGACTCGACCATCATCTATACGCACACCGACGAGGCGCCGGCCCTGGCGACGTACTCGTTCCTGCCGGTCGTGCGGGCGTACGCCGCGCAGGCGGGTGTCCCCGTGGAGACGCGTGACATCTCGCTGGCGGGCCGCATCCTCGCGCTCTTCCCGGAGTACCTCCGTGAGGACCAGCGGATCCCGGACGCGCTGGCGGAGCTCGGCGAGCTGGCCAAGAAGCCCGAGGCCAACATCATCAAGCTGCCGAACATCTCGGCGTCCATCCCGCAGCTGAAGGCCGCCGTCGCGGAGCTTCAGGCGCAGGGTTACGAGCTGCCGAACTACCCGGACGACCCGAAGACCGACGAGGAGCGCGACATCCGCGCCCGCTACGACAAGGTCAAGGGCTCCGCGGTCAACCCGGTGCTGCGCGAGGGCAACTCGGACCGCCGTGCCCCCGCCTCGGTGAAGAACTACGCCAAGAACCACCCGCACCGCATGGGCGCCTGGTCCTCGGACTCGAAGACCAACGTCGCGACCATGGGTGAGAACGACTTCCGCTCCACCGAGAAGTCCGCCGTGATCTCCGAGGCGGGTTCGCTGCGCATCGAGCTGGTCACCGCCTCCGGCGAGACCAAGGTGCTGCGCGAGTCGGTGCCGGTCCTCGAGAACGAGGTCGTCGACGCCTCCGTGATGCGCGCCGCCGCGCTGCGCGAGTTCCTGACCGCGCAGGTCGCCCGTGCCAAGGAGGAGGGCGTCCTGTTCTCCGTGCACCTCAAGGCCACGATGATGAAGGTCTCCGACCCGATCGTCTTCGGTCACGTGGTGCGCGCCTTCTTCCCGAAGACCTTCGCGCAGTACGGCGAGCAGCTGGCCGCCGCCGGCCTGTCCCCCAACGACGGTCTGGGCGGTATCTGGAAGGGCCTGGAGGCCCTGCCCGAGGGTGACGCGATCAAGGCGTCCTTCGACGCCGAGCTCGCCGACGGCCCGGCGCTGGCGATGGTCGACTCCGACAAGGGCATCACCAACCTGCACGTCCCCTCGGACGTCATCGTCGACGCGTCCATGCCGGCCATGATCCGTACCTCCGGCCACATGTGGGGCCCGGACGGCCAGGAGGCCGACACGCTGGCCGTCCTTCCGGACTCCAGCTACTCCGGCGTCTACCAGGCCGTGATCGACGACTGCCGCGTCAACGGCGCCTTCGACCCGTCGACCATGGGCTCGGTGCCGAACGTCGGCCTGATGGCGCAGAAGGCCGAGGAGTACGGCTCCCACGACAAGACCTTCGAGATCGCCGAGGCGGGCACCGTCCGCCTGGTCGACGCCAAGGGCGACGTCGTGCTGGAGCAGCCGGTCGAGGCCGGCGACATCTTCCGCGCCTGCCAGACCAAGGACGACCCGATCCGCGACTGGGTCAAGCTGGCCGTCACCCGCGCCCGCGCCACCGGCGCCCCGGCCGTCTTCTGGCTGGACGCCGAGCGCGCCCACGACGCCAAGCTGATCGAGAAGGTCCGGGCCTACCTGCCGGAGCACGACACCGAGGGCCTGCAGATCGAGATCATGGCGCCCGTCGAGGCGACCGCGTTCTCACTCGAGCGTCTCCGCCGGGGCGAGGACACCATCTCGGTGACCGGCAACGTGCTGCGCGACTACCTGACCGACCTGTTCCCGATCCTGGAGCTGGGCACCAGCGCCAAGATGCTGTCGGTCGTCCCGCTGATGGCGGGCGGCGGCCTCTTCGAGACCGGCGCCGGCGGCTCCGCCCCGAAGCACGTGCAGCAGCTGGTCAAGGAGAACTACCTGCGCTGGGACTCGCTCGGCGAGTTCTTCGCGCTGGTCCCGTCCTTCGAGCAGTTCGCCAAGGTGACCGGCAACGCCAAGGCCCAGATCCTGGCCGACACGCTGGACCGTGCCACGGCGACCTTCCTCAACGAGGACAAGTCCCCGACCCGCCGGGTGGGCGGCATCGACAACCGCGGCTCGCACTTCTACCTGTCCCTGTACTGGGCGCAGGAGCTGGCCGCGCAGAAGGACGACGCCGAGCTGGCCGCGGCCTTCGCGCCGCTGGCCGAGAAGCTCGCCGGCGCCGAGGCGAAGATCGTCGAGGAGCTGAACGCGGTGCAGGGCGAGCCGGCCGAGATCGGCGGCTACTTCCAGCCCGACCCCGAGAAGGCCGCAGCCGTCATGCGTCCCTCCGCCACCTGGAACGAGGCCCTGGCCTCCCTGGGCGCCTGACCTCACCCGGTCGCACGGCCCCTGTACGCGCGCTCCGCCCCGCCCGGCACACCGGGCGGGGCGGAGCCCGTTTCCGGCCTGCGACGGCCGGTGCGGGGACCGCACGGAGCAGCCGGGCGCGACAGACGCCGCGGGCCGCCCCAGGGTGGTTCCATGACTCAGGAGATGACCGCACCGCCTCCTCCGCCCGTCCGGGACTGGGTGCCGCCGGAGATCGACGGCCCCGGCTTCGACCCGTTGCTGGCCGAGCTGATGCGCGAGGGCCCGCTGACCAGGATCCGCCTGCCGCACGGTGAGGGCTGGGCCTGGCTCGCCACCCGTCACGAGGACGTCCGGGCCGTCACCAACGACCCCCGGTTCGGGCGCGCGGAGGTGACCCGCCGCCAGGTCACCCGGCTGGCCCCGCACTTCAAGCCCCGTCCGGGATCCCTGGCCTTCGCCGACCAGCCCGACCACAACCGGCTGCGCCGCGCCTTCGCGGGCGCCTTCACCGTCGGCGCGATGCGGCGCCTGCGCCCGCGCGCCCAGGCGCTGCTCGACCCGCTGGTCGACGGCCTGCTGGCCCAGGGGCCGCCGGCCGATCTGATCGCCACGGTGCTCGAGCCGTACCCGCTGGCCGTGGTGGGCGAGGTGATGGGCGTCCCGGAGGCCGACCGGGACCGGGTGCGCGCCTGGACCCGGCAGATCATCTCCACCTCCGGCGGCGCGGAGGCGGCCGAGGAGGCCAAGGCGGGGCTGTACGGCTGGATCACGCGGACGATCCGTGACCGCCGCGCGGGCTCCCCCGACGGCGGCGACGACGGGCAGGGCGGCGGCGTCCTGTCGATGCTGGGCGCCGCCGTGGGCCGTGGGGAGCTGACCGAGGAGGAGGCGATCGGGGTGGCGGGGCCGCTGCAGATCGGCGGCGAGGCGGTCACGCACAACTGCGGGCAGATGCTCTTCCTGCTGCTCACCCGGCCGGACCTGATGGCCCGGATGCGCGAGGTGCTGGACCGCCCGGCCGGGCTGGACGCCGCCCTGGAGGAACTGCTGCGCTGGATCCCGCACCGCAGCACGGTGGGCCTGGCCCGGATCGCGCTGGAGGACGTCGAGCTCGCGGGCCGGACGATCACGGCGGGCGAGCCGGTGTACGTCTCCTACCTGGCCGCCAACCGGGATCCGGAGATCTTCCCCGATCCGGACGGGATCGACCTGGCCCGCGACCCCAACCCGCACCTGGCCTTCGGCAACGGTCCGCACTTCTGCACGGGGGCGGTCCTGGCCCGGCTGCAGACCGAGTTGCTGGTGACCACGCTCCTGGAGCGGCTGCCCGGGCTCAGGCTCGCGGTGCCCGCGGAGGAGGTCCCGTGGCGGCGGCGCACCATGATCCGCGGGCCCGAGGCGCTTCCGGTCGCCTGGTGAGCGGGCGGCCGCCCGAGGAGGGCGGCCGCCCCGCCGCCGTCAGACCCGCAGCCACTCCGTGACGACCACCTCGTCGCCGGCCCGGACCCGCAGGGCGAACGGGCCGGTGACGTCGACCGCGCAGGAGAATCCGCCCGTCTCGTCGGCGTCGCACCGCGCCGCCGTCTCCGGGGCGGGCCGGGTCAGCACCTCCACGCCCGCCGCCTGGGGCGGCAGGAGCTGGCCCAGCAGTCCGTCCTCGCCCACCTCGACGTCGACGGTGAGGTCGCCGGCCGCGAAGGTGAGCATGCGCGGGCCGTCCTCGGCGCCCCTGACGGGGGCGGCGTCCAGCAGGGAGTCGAAGGTGAGCTCGGCGAGCCGGGCGTCCAGGTCGTGCAGCGCGAACGCGGCCAGCGCCACCTCGCGCAGCGCGGTGGGCACCGGGTCGCAGACCTCGGCTGCCTCCCGCAGCAGTCCCTCCACCTCCAGGAGCTTCAGGTCGTCGAAGGGCTGTTCGTCGAACTCGTCGAACTCGCCGGCGTCGTCGTCGGCGTCGGCGTCGAAGGCGTGCGGGCCGTTCACAGAACCCCCCGGTCGGTCAGGCGCTTGCGCAGCCGGCGCAGGCACCGCTGTCGAATAGGTCCGATGGAGCCCACCGCGATGCCCAGGGCGACGGACACCTCGCGGTAACTGGGCGGCGGCTCGGCGATGATCAGGCGCAGCAGCTGCCGGCAGCGGTCGCCGAGCGCGTCGAACTCCTCCCACACCGTGCGGTGCCGGTCGGCCCGTTCGGCCTCCTCCTCGGACTCGAGGACCTTCTGCTCGGGCGAGCAGCTGTCGCAGGGGCGGTCCAGCACCTGCGGGTCGTCGGTGGGCGTCCACCGGCGCTGCGACCGCAGCACCTTCAGGCACTCGTGGCGGGCGGTGGCGGCGAGCCAGGAGCCCGCCTTCTCCGGCTCGCGGATCCGGCCCAGGTTCTGCGCGAAGCGGAACCAGGCGATCTGGTAGACCTCGTGGGCGTCCGCCTCGGAGAGCCGGTGCCCGCGGACCACGGACCACACCAACGGGCTGAGCCCGTCCACCAGGCCCCGCCAGGCGTCCTGGTCGCCCTCGACCGCGGACTTCAGCAAGGCGCCGACTGTCGCTCGTTCCACTCCCCCACCCCTCGTGTACGGCACGCCATCGTACGCCGTACGGGTGAGACTCAAGGACGGGGTCAACGTTCGGCCGTCCCCGGCCCGCTGACGGGCCGCCAGGTCGGGGGACGCAGCGCGGCCACCCGTGCTCCGTGCACCTCGGCGGTGTCCTTCAGGGAGGCGAGCAGGTCGCGGCGGGCGCGGCGCGGGTCGCTCTCCTTGTGGGCGGCCATGTGCGCGGCGACCATGGCGGCGGCCACCGGGGTGGCGAAGGAGGTGCCGCTCCAGCGCGCGTAGCCGGTGAACTCGACGCGCTCCGGCTCGCCGGGCGCGTCCTCGCCGTCGGCGCTGAGCAGCCCGGTGCGGACCGGGAAGCGGCAGGTGCAGGAGTAGTCGCCGCCGTGCCGGCACTCGTCGTAGCTGGAGTGCTGGTACACGTACGGGACGGGGGCGTCGAAGCCCGTCAGCGGGGCGGTGAGGCGCTCGCCGGGCGCGTAGGCGTTCACCCACCGGCCGTGGTTGCTGAAGCAGGCGTGGGCCTCGCCGTCGCCCCGCAGGGCGCCGACGGAGAACACCGCCTTGCGGTACGTGGGCCGGGCGGCGTAGGCGGCCGGGAAGAAGGGGGTGTCGGAGCCGTTGTTGCCGGCCGCGGCGACCAGCAGGGTGCCGGGGTGCCTCAGCAGTTCCGCCATGAAGTGCTCGAGTCCCAGGAGGCCTTGGTCGTCGCCGGTGGCGGTGCCCGCGGAGAGGCTGATCAGGGCGGGCCAGCCGGCGCTTTCGGCTGCGTCCAGGAGGAGCGGGCCGAACTCGGACTCCAGGACGGCGCCGGCGTCGTTGAGCGCGTTGGAGACCGTGATGTCGGCGTGCGGGGCGACGGCGGCCAGCAGGCCGGCGATGAAGGTGCCGTGTCCCGCGTACTGCCGCAGCACTCCGTCGGCGTCACGCTCGGAGGTCTCCAGGTCGCCGCGCACGCGGGCGAGTTCGGGACAGCGGGCGTGGTCGGAGGTGAGGCCGGTGTCCACCACCAGCACGCCGACGCCGGCCTCCGGCTCGTGGTCGCGGCCGGCGGGCGCCGGGTTGGGGCCCTCGCCCGGCGCGGCGGGCACCGGCTCGTCACCGGGGCAGGCGTTCACCGCGACCGTGATGACGTGGTTGCGGGAGACCATGCGGCGTCCGGCGCGGTCCTCGAGGGCGCGCACCGCGCGCAGCGCCCCGTCCACCGCGGGGTCGGCGGCGCCGGCCGCGCGGGCCCCCTCGGCCGGCTCGGCGACCCGGATCCGCGTGACACCGGAGCGGTTGCCGGGTCCGGCGGGGGCTATCCGCTCGCGGCCGGCCGCGCCGGGGATGTCGGCGCGTCGCTCGCGCAGGGCGTCGGCGACCAGCCGGGCGTCCTCCCCGTCACGCACCAGCAGGTGACCGCGCTCGTAGAGGAATCCCGCCCCCTCGTCCACGGCCAGCGGTACGTCGGGCATGGAACGTCGGACCTGCTCGCACTGTTCGTGGAACCGCCGGGCCGGCATAGGGCTTCCTCCCCCTCGGGTGCTACGTCGTCAGAAGGAGTCTGCCGCATCGCGGTTGATACACCGCCTTCACACCGCCCGTGCCGAAACCCCTGGCCAGGGCACTACGATGCGGCAGGTGACAGCGGGAAACGGAACCGTCCTCGAACTGCTGCCGATGGTCTTCGCCAGGCCCGACGTGGCCCTGCGCAGGGCGGAGCGGCTCCTCGAGTCCGGTCCCCCGCCGGAGCACGCGTCGGTGGCCCATCAGGTGATCGGGATCTGGCAGCGGGACTTCGGCGATCTCGACGTGGCGCTGCGGCACCTGCGGCGCGCACGGGACCTGGCGGCCCGTGCGGGCTCCGCGGACCGGGAGGCCGACGTGCTGGCCACGCTCGGGGTGGCGCTGGTGCACGCGGGGCGCACCCGGCAGGGCCTGGCGGCCCTCGAGCGGGGCGTGGGCCGGGGCTCGGCCCACACCCGGGCCAGGGTGCTGTACCGCCGGGCGTACTCGTTCTGGGTGCTGGGCCGCCACGGCGAGGCCCTGGACGACGTCCGGCGCGCGGTGCCGGTGCTGCGGCAGGCCGGGGACGTGATCTGGGTGGCGCGTTCGCTGACCCTGCGGGCGACGGTCCACCTGGCGCTGGGCGCGGTGGACCGCGCGGAGGCGGACTTCGCGGCGGCGGAGGAGCTGTGGGGGACGACCGGCCAGGAGCACGACAAGGCGGACGTGGTGGAGTCGCGGGCGCTGACCGCGTTCCGTGCCGGTGACATCCCCGCGGCGCTGCGCCTCTTCGACGAGGCCGCCAGGCGCTACGACGCCCTGGGCACCCCGACGTTCATGCTGAGCATCCGGCGCTGCGAGGTGCTGCGGGCGGCGGGCCTGGCTGCCGAGGCGCTGGCCGAGGCGGACGCGGCGATCGCGGCGCTGGACCGGATCGGCGGGCAGCCCACCCGAAAGGCGGAGCTGCTGCTGGTGGCGGCGCAGGCGGCCGGTCCGGCGGGCGCCCCGGACACGGCGGTGGACCGGGCGGCGGCCGCGGTGCGGCTGTTCGCCCGGCAGCGCCGGCCCTGGGGCGAGGCGCACGCCCGGCTGGTGCTGGCCGAGGCCCGGTTCGCGGTGGGGCGGCGCACCGGCCGGATGGTCTCCGACGCGGCGGCCCTCGCCGGGCGGCTGGCCTCCTTCGGCTCGCCGGCGGCGCCGCAGGCCGCGCTGCTGGCGGGGCGGATCGCCCTGGCCCTGGACCGGCCCGCGGAGGCGGAGGTCCACCTGGCCCTGGCCGCCCGGGCCCGTCACGGCGGTGCGCCGCAGGCGCGGGTGACGGGCTGGGTGGCGCAGGCGCTGCGGGCCCGGGCCGCCGGGTCGCGGCGCGGTGTGCTGCGGGCCTGCCGGCACGGGCTGGACGTGCTGGACGGGCACCGCACCACGCTGGGCGCGCCGGAGTTGCGGGCCCGGGTCACCGAGCAGGGTGAGGAGTTGGCGGCACTGGCCCAGGAGGCCGCGCTTGCCTCCGGCGGCGCCCGGCGGCTGCTGGAGTGGAGCGAGCGGTGGCGGGCGGCGGCGCTGGCCGCGCCGGCCGCCCGGCCGCCCGCCGATCCCGGGCTGCTGGCGGACCTGGCGTCGTTCCGGGAGATCGCGTCCCGGGCCGAGGAGGCGCGCCGGGACGGCCGTCCGGTGCCGGTGCTGGAGCGTGAGCAGCGGCGCCTGGAGCGGGAGATCCGCTCCCGGACGCTGCGGGCCCGCGGCGCGGGGGCGGGCGGTGACGGCCGCCGGTTCGACCCGGCGAGGCTGCTGGAGCGCCTGGACCGTGACGGCGCGCAGCTGGTCGAGCTGGTGGTGCTGGACGACCGGGTGCGGGTGCTGCTGTGCGGCGGCGGCCGGGTGCAGGTGTTCACCGGCGGCCTGCTGTCGCGGGCGGAGGCGGAGGCGGAGCTGGTGCAGGCCGGGCTGCGGCGGCTGGCGCATCCCGGCGGCGCGGCGCGGCTTCCGCTGCTGGAGGCGGCCGGGCGCCGTCTGGAGGAGGCGCTGCTCGGCGAGGCGGCCGCGCGGCTCGGTCCCGGGCCGGTCGTGGTGGTGCCGCCGGGGCGGCTGCACCGGGTGCCGTGGGCGCTGCTGCCGTCGCTGCGGGAGCGGGTGGTGAGCGTGTCGCCGTCGGCGGGCGCCTGGCTGCGCGCCCGGGAGACGGCGCCGCCCGCGGGCGGCCGGCACGTCCTGGTGCGCGGGCCCGGGCTGGCGACGGGCGGCGCGGAGGTGCCGGAACTGGTCGACCACTACGGGCGGCCGACCCTGTTGGAGGGGGACGACGCACGGGCCGGTGAGGTGCTGCGGGCGCTGGACGGCGCGTCGCTGGCCCACATCGCGGCGCACGGCGTCTTCCGGGCCGACAACCCGTTGTTCTCGTCGCTGCGGATGGCCGACGGGCCGTTGACCGTGCACGACTTCGAGCGGCTGGAGAGCAGCCCGTACCGGCTCATTCTGTCCAGCTGCGACACGGCGCGGCTGGCGCCGGTCGGCTCGGACGAACTGCTGGGCCTGGTCACGGCCTTACTGCCGCTCGGCACGGCGGGGGTGGTGGCGAGCAGCGCGCCGGTCAACGACGCGGCGGTGGTGCCGCTGATGCTGGCCCTGCACAAGGGCCTCGCCTGCGGCCTGACCCTCGCCGAGGCGCTGCGCGACGCCCGGGCGGCCCTGCCGGACGACGCGGTCCACCAGGCGACGGGGTGGACGTTCACGGCGTTCGGAGCGGCCTGAGGACGGAAAGCCCTGGGAGCGGCGTCACGCGTCGTCGGCGAGGCGGGCGGCGCGGGTCTCGGCGGTGGTGGCGCGGCGACGGGCGTCGCGGAGGGCGCGGGCGGCGGCCCGGGCCCGGTCGCGGGCCGCGCGTTCCCCGGCCCGTGCCTCGCGGGTCTCCTCGCGGGCGGCGTGCAGTTCCTCCTCCAGTCCCAGGACCCGCTCCCCGAGGGCGGCGGCGCGGTCCGCCGCCTCCTGTGCGGCGCGGTCGGCGCCGGCCGACTCCTCCTCCGCCTCGCCGAGGGCCCGTGCGGCCTCCTCCGCCTGCGCGCGGGCCTCCTCCACCTCGCGCAGCCGCTCCTGTTCCGCGGCCTCGCGTTCCGCCGCCGCGCGTTCGGCCGCCTCTCGCTCCCGGGTGCGGCGTTTCTCCTCGGCGGCGGTCCCCCGCCGTGTGCCGCCGTCCGCGTCCGACGCGCCGCCCTTGTCCCGGCACGCGGAGCCGGGGCCGCCCGGGCCCGCCTCCGGTTCCTCACCTCCCGCCTCCGGTGTGGGCACCAGCCGCAGGTCGGGCGACGTCCCGCCGCCCAGCGCGGCCCCGAAGCCCGGCGCCGCCGTGAGCGGTTTGGTCAGCCGGCCCCCGGCCCAGGCCTCGGCCGCGTCCGGGTCGGCCAGCACGGCGCGGAGGGTGCCCTCGATCTCCTCGCGGGCCGCCTCCCCCACCCGGTGCCCTGCCGCCGCGCTCAGCTCGACGGCCTGCCGGGCCAGCGCGGACACCAGCAGGTGCTGCTGCCGCGAGAGGTCGCGCAGCACGCCGCCGTCCAGGTCGAGGTGGGCCTGCCGCAGCGCCTCCCCCAGCCGCAGCAGCGGTTCGGTCTCCTCCTTGCGCTCCCGGACCAGCAGGTTGCAGGCCCAGGCCGACAGCGTGGGTCTGCGCAGGGCCTTGATCCGCTTCGCCAGTTCCCGGTCGCCCTCCTCGCGGGCCCGGGCGGCGCGCTCGTCGCGCACCCCGGTGAACTGCTCGGGGGGCGTGCCGTACAGCTCCTGAGCGACAGCGTCGAGATCCACCGCGCACCTCCAGCGTCCGGAGACCGAGTCTGGCACCGCCGCCGCGCGGGGCCCCGTCCGCTTCCTCCGTCCGGCCGATCGGCACACCGCCGCCTCCGGGTCCGCCCTGACATCCCAGGGAGGGCTGGGAGGTGTCGAGTGATCCCCAGGATTGACCTGGGGTTCGACCCACGGTGAAGATCGACGGGCCCGAGATCGCCGGGCCGGGCCCCCCGATCGACCGGCTTCGAACCGCCGCGCCCGGCGCCCGCCCACCGGAAAGGACCGATGCCCGTGCTCGAGTCCCCCTCCGCGACGCGCGCCGAGGAGCTGCTGCTCCGCTCCGGCGCGGGGGACGTTCCGCACCCCGGCGGCACTCTCCTCGCGCATCTGACGCGGGTGTACTCCCGGCTGGCGGATTGGGAGGCCCGCCCGGCCCTGCGACTGGCGGGGCTGTGCCACGCCTTCTACAGCACTGACGGGTTCACGACGGCCCTGCTGCCGCTGGAGCGGCGCGGGGAGCTGGCCGCGGTGATCGGCGACGAGGCCGAGGCGATCGTCCACCTCTACGCCGCCTGCGGCCGATCGGCCACCTACCCCGGCCTGGACAGGCCCTCGCCGGTGTTCCACGACCGGTTCACCGGCCG
This sequence comes from Streptomyces sp. NPDC002734, assembly GCF_040295685.1. Lineage (NCBI taxonomy): Bacteria > Bacillati > Actinomycetota > Actinomycetes > Kitasatosporales > Streptomycetaceae > Streptomyces > Streptomyces sp. NPDC002734. The sequence continues at coordinate 85,543 of NZ_JBEOVU010000016.1, read as the reverse complement.
GGAGTTCACCCCCACCGACCGGCAGTTGCGCGACTTCGCCGAGCTGACGGCGGTCAACGAGCTGGACATCGCCCGCGTGGACCCGGACTTCCGGCAGCGGTGGGGCGCCGGCCTGCTCGCTCTGTTCAGCCGTCTGCGTCCGCTGCTGAGCGAGCACGCCTGGGCCGACTGCGAGGAGGTGCTGGCTCCCCGGTCCGGGTGAGCGGCGCTCAGCGCTGCGCGAGGGCCCCGGACCGGGCCATGGTGAGCAGCGCCTCGTGCGTGTCCGGGTCGGACGCGGCGATCAGACCGTTGGCGCCGGTGTACGGGGGCCGGCCGTCGACGCCGGTGACGACGCATCCGGCGGCCTGGCACAGCGCGACGCCGGCGGCGAAGTGCACGCTGTCGCGCAGGTCCCCGTCGGTGACGTACGCGGCCCGTCGGCCCGCCGCGACCCAGGCGACGGCCAGGGTCGTGGAGACGACGCGGGGCCGGAAGCGCGCGGTGAAGGCCGGGTCGGCGAGCAGCAGGGCGGCCCGGAAGGCGGGGGCGTTGGGGAACGGCGGGTCGAGGTTGAGGTCGACCAGGCAGGACGCGGGCGAGGGGGTCAGGTCCGTCTGCGTGCCGTCGGGCCCCAGTAGGTGGGCGCTCGTGCCGTCGGTCAGGTAGACCTCGCGGCTGAACGGGTCGGCCGTGGCGGCCGCCGTCACCCGCCCGCCGTCCCGCAGGGCGACGTTGACCCCGACGAGCATGGTGTCCACGGCGTAGTTGAGGGTGCCGCAGAGAGGGTCGACCAGCCACCTGCGTCCGGCGTCCACCGCCCCGGTGGCTCCGGCCTCCTCACCGGTCACGGCGTCGTCCGGCCGGGACGCGCGCAGGACGTGCAGGATCGCCTCCTCGGCCGCCAGGTCCGCCGCGGTGGCGAAGTCGCCGTTCCCCTTGTCGTGCCGCTCGGGCGCGCTGCCGTACAGGGCCCGCACCACGGCGGCGCCGGCCCGCGCGGCGGCGAGCGCCACCTCGGCGTCGGTCGGCCCGTTCGTCGTCGTCATGACGGGGAGCATAGGCGGCTTCCCGCGAGTCCGCCGGGCTGGGCGCGGGCTCACATGCTGGCGAAGGCGGAGATCAACGTGTCGGCGCGCAGGCGGAGTTCGGGGTCCTCGAGGCCGGTGACGGTGACCGCGAGGACGTCTGAGCCGGCGGCGAGGGCCAGCGCGACCTCCAGCTCGGCCCGGGTGCCGACCAGCGGATAGGTGTACCAGCCGTCCGCCCGGTCGTCGTCGGTGTCCCCGATGCCTGCCTCGACCGTCTCCCAGTCGGTGCCGTCGAAGGCGTAACCGGCGTAGTGGGACAGCAACTGGAGGAAGGGCAGCGCGTTCTGGGCCCATATCCAGCCGCTCAACGGCTCCGCCATCCGCCCTCCCCACGGGCGCCCGACCCGCTCACCGGGACGGCCGCCCTGTAGTCACCATGCCCGAGAATCACGTGCCGCGCGAGGCCTCCGGCGGCGCTCCGGGGCGGTACGGCAGGATGAGGGCATGAGCGTCGTGAAGATCAACGTACTGTCCGTGCCCGCCGAGCAGCGGGAGGTCCTGGAGAAGCGCTTCGCCTCGCGGGCGCACGCCGTGGAGAACTCCGACGGCTTCGAGTGGTTCGAGCTGCTCCGCCCGGTCGAGGGGACCGACACCTATCTCGTGTACACCCGGTGGCGCGACGAGGCCGCGTTCCAGGCCTGGATGGAGGGGCCGATGAAGTCCGCCCACCAGGGCGGTGGCCAGGGCGAGGGCGGCGAGCGGCCGAAGCCGGCGGCGAGCGGCTCCACGCTGTGGTCGTTCGAGGTGGTGCAGCAGGCGGGACCGGGCGCGGACGCGACCGCCTGAGCCCTCCGACGACCGCAGCTCTGCCGCCCGCGTGGACCTCACGCGGGCGGCAGTGTCGTTCTCGACCCTCCCCCGAGTTGAACATGTTCAAAAGCATGGCAGGATGATCGCGGCGGCCGCATCCGCGCGGACCGCGTTCTTCGGCATGCCGTGACCATGCCGTGAATCGGGGAGGGATCATGGCCCATCGAGGCCGGAACTACGCGTGGATGCTGGTGATGTCCATGCTGGTGCTGGGGTCGGAGGCGATGCTGGGTCTGGTGGCCGTCATGGTGGTGCTCGCCACGACGGAGTCCCCCGGCATGGTCCCGAACGCCCTGACGCTGATCGTCCTGCCGCTGCTCGCCGTCGCGGGGGTGCTGTTCGGGGTCCTGTTCTCCCACGTCGTGGTCATGCCGGCCGTCTGGCTGGGCGACGGTCTGGCGCGGTTGTTCCACCGCCCGACGGCCTGGTGGTGAGTGCTGCCGCCCGTGGTGCTGCTCGCCCTGCCCGCCTCGTTTTTGTTCCTCCGCGGCGCCGACGGCGTGCCGGTGCCGGTGAGGCTCGCGACGTGGGCGGCGGTCGCGGCCTTCTCGCTGCCCGCGGTGCTGCTGGCCCGCCTCCGCGGACCTCTGCGGAGCTGGCGTCCGGTCGGCCGGGTGGCGCTCTGGGGCGCCGGTTCGGTGCTGGGCGCCGCCGTGCTCGGGGCGCTGGCCCTGGCGACCGGTGTCGTGGACGCCTACGAGCCGCCTTCCCTGACCTCGAGGACGCTCGCCGGCTCCTGGGCCGGCGGCGATCCCGACGTCCTGGTGCTCCACGCGGACGGCACCGCGACGGCCACCGGGCTGGCCCAGTTCGAGGACGACGGGACGCGCGCGGACCCCTGCGACGGACGGGGCTCCTGGACGTTCGACCCGGGTGACGACGCCTGGGCCCAGCGCGTCACCGTCCGGGTGCCGGGCTGCGCCACCCAGGAGTGGCACGTGGGCGGGAACGAGGAACACCCGCTCCTGTACGTCCACGTCGGGGACGAGGATGCGGGGGACCTCTTCGAACTCACCCGCTCGAACCGGTGATGCGGTTCCCCGCCCCCTGCTGACGGCTCGGCGACCGGCTTCTCGTCCCGCCGCTACGACCGCTCGGCCACCGGCTCCACGTCCGCCCCTGCCGACGGCCGGCCGGTGGTCGGGCGCGGCGCCCGCGGCGTGGCCCGCACCAGCTGGTCGACCAGCAGCACGGCCAGCGCCCCCGCCGTCAGCGCGCCGCCCATCAGCATCACGGCGCGGATGCCGAAGGCGGACAGCACCGTGCCGCCGGCCGCCGCCCCGGCGGCCGTGCCCGCGTTGAACGCCGCGTTGCCTACGGCCGAGGCGATGAACAGGTCGCCGGGCGCCACCGCGAGGAGCTCACTGGTCAATGTGGTGATCATGGCGAACAGGGCCATGCCGCTGGTCGCCGTCAGCACCGCGGCGACCACCGGCTCGGCGCCCCACCCGTACAGGCCGAGCAACGAGAGGGCCAGCAGCGCCACCGGCGCCACCGTGGCCGGCCGGGGGTGGCGGTCGGCGAGGCGGCCGGCCAGGAAGAGCACCGCCACACCCGCCGCGCCGCGGAGCAGCAGCAGCGGGCTGATCGCCTCGGTGGAGAAGCCGCTCACCTCCAGGAGGAACGGCACCGTGTAGGTGAACGCCGCGCCGAGGCCGGTCATGACCAGCACGATCGTCAGCACCAGCACGACGTAGCGCGCCCGGTCCGGCGCGCGGTCCTCGGCGGCGGCCGCCTGCGCGCCGTCGGTGGACGGCAGGCACAGGACGACGGTGAGGAGGGCCGCCAGGCCGATCCCGCCCAGCACCAGGAACGCGACGCGCCAGCCCGCCTGCTGCCCGATCCAGCTTCCGGCGGGCACGCCCAGCACGGTGGCCAGCGAGGTGGCTCCGAAGACCATGGCGACGACCCGCCCCCGCACCGCGACCGGGAAGAGGCCGGTCGCGGTGACCGTGACGACCGCCCAGAAGACGGCGTGGACCAGTGCTGTCACGGCACGCGAGGCGAGCAGCAGGCCGAAGGTGGGCGCGGCGGCGGACGCCAGGGAGGCCGCCACGAACAGCGCCATCAGGCCCAGCAGCAGCGGACGGCGCGGGACCCGGCGGGTGGCGTACGTCAGCGGGACGCTCAGCACCGCCACGACCACGGCGTACCCGGTGACCAGCTGGCCGGCCGCGGACAGGGACACGTCCAGGCCGGCGGAGATCTCCGGCAGCAGTCCGGCCGGGAGGTTCTCTGTGGTCGAGACGCAGAACGTCGCGGCCATCAGCGCGCCGAGAGCCGCGATCGCCGCGGGCCTCACCCCGGACGCCGCGCCGGCCAGGGCTCGGCCCATCGTTCGGCTCCTTCACCGTGTGTCGTCGAAAATGTCGAATGTCCGCCGAAAGACGCCCGGACGGTCGGCGTCAGCGCAGGGCGATCGCCGTCCACGACACCGGCGGGAGTTCGACGGTGACCGTGCCGTCGGCGAGGGCCGCGGTCGCGTTGACGGCCGGCGTCACCCGGTCCGGCTCGGCGAGCGTGTTCTTCGCGTACACGTCCGCGTCGGCGAGCGTGAGCGCCTCCACGACGCGGGAGCAGCCGAGGCCGCGCACGTCGATCGTGACCTGGGCCGTCTCCCGCTGGTCGCGGTTGACCAGGAACACCGCGGCCCGGTCCTCGTCGACGGTCGCGACGGCGTCCACCAGGCACGCCTCGCCGTACCGCGCCGTCTCGTACACCGGCGCCTCGATCACGGGCCGGATCACCTCCCCGGAGGCGAGTCGGCTGGTGATCGAGAAGGGGTGGAAGGTCGTCTGCCGCCAGGCCGGTCCGCCGGGCTCGGTCATGATCGGCGCGATCACGTTGACCAGCTGCGCGAGCGACGCCGAGGTGACGCGGTCGCTGCGCTTGAGCAGCGTCATCAGCAGGTTGCCGACCACCACGGCGTCCGCCACGGTGTAGACGTCCTCGAGCTTGCGCGGGGCGTGGCGCCACTCCAGGTCGGTCTCCCGGGCCTCCTGCTCCTGGTGCTCCTTGAGGTACCAGACGTTCCACTCGTCGAAGGAGACGTCGATCTTCTTCTTCGAGCGCTTCTTGCCGCCCACGTGGTCGGCCGTCGCGACGACGGTGTCGATGAAGAAGTCCATGTCGGTCGCGGAGGCGAGGAAGGAGCCGAGGTCGCCGTCGAGCTCCTGGTAGTAGGCGTGGCAGGAGACGTAGTCGACGTGCTCGTAGGCGTGCTCGAGCACCGTGCGCTCCCAGTCGCCGAAGGTCGGCATGCCGGACCCGGAGGAGCCGCAGACGACCAGTTCGAGGTCCTTGTCGGCCATCTTCATCGCGGCGGCGGTCCGGGCGGCGATCTTGCCGTAGTCGTCGGCCGTCATGAAGCCCGTCTGCCAGGGGCCGTCCATCTCGTTGCCCAGGCACCACATCCGCACGTCGTGCGGCTCCGGGGTGCCGTTGGCGATGCGCAGGTCGGACAGGGTGGTGCCGGAGGGGTGGTTGGCGTACTCGAGCAGGTCGAGGGCGGGCAGGATGCCCCGGGTGGCGACGTTGACCGCGAGCATCAGCTCGGAGTCGGTGAGCTTGAGCCACTTGGCGAACTCGTCGAGGCCCACCTGGTTCGACTCCAGCGAGCGCCAGGCGAGGTCGCGCCGCACCGGCCGCTGCTCGCGCGGGCCGACGGAGTCCTCCCAGCGGAAGCCGGAGACGAAGTTGCCGCCCGGGTAGCGCACGGTGGTGCTGCCGAGCTCCCTGACGAGGTCGACGACGTCCATGCGGAAGCCGTCCTCGTTCGCGCTCGGGTGCCCGGGCTCGTAGATGCCGGTGTACACGCAGCGGCCGAGGTGCTCGACGAACGAGCCGAAGGTGCGGCGCCGGACGGGGGCGACGACGGCCTTCCGGTCGAGCGCGATGTGGGCGCGGGGCATGGCAATGGTCCTTCCTGGGGCGGCGCGCGGTGTGCGGGGGCGGGCGCGGCCACGGTCAACGGGGCCTGCCCCCGCCGCGGGGGCGACGGGGGCAGGCGTGGGACGGTCCGGTGCGGACGGGGTGCGGCTCAGCCCTTCACGGCGCCGGTCAGGCCGCCGACGATCTTCTTCTCGAAGATCGAGAAGAAGATCAGGGCGGGCAGCATCGCGAGCGAGGTGAACGCGAGGATCTTCGCGGTGTCCTGCGAGTACTGCGATGCGGAGAGCGCCTGGACGCCGAGAGGCAGGGTGTAGTTGGCCTCGGAGTTCAGGACGTACAACGGCAGGAGGTAGTTGTTCCAGCTGCCGAGGAAGCCCAGGATGCTGACGGTGACCACGCCGGGGGTGGACAGCGGGATCACCATCCGGAAGAAGAACCCGAGGCGGCTCGTACCGTCGATCGACGCGGCCTCCTCGAGCTCCTTGGGGATGGCCTTGAGGAACGGCACCAGGATGATGACGGTCGTCGGCAGGCCGAACGCGATCTGCGGGATGATGATGCCCAGCAGGTTGTCGATCAGGCCCAGGTTCTTGATCATGATGTACAGCGGCGTGATCGCGATGACCAGGGGGAACATCAGGCCCGCGGCGAACAGCGAGTACATCGCGCCCTTGAACTTGAACTCGTAGCGCGCGATCACGAAGCTGACCATCAGGCCGAGCAGCACGATGCCCGCGGTGCTCGCCAGACCGACGATGACCGAGTTGCCGAACTGTCCCCAGAACGTCTGGGTCGCGAGGACGTCGGTGTAGTTGCTGAACGACCACGGGCTCGGCAGCCCCGACGGGTCGGTGGTGAACTGCGAGTTGGTGCGGAACCCGCCGAGCACGATGAACAGCACGGGTGCGATGCACGCCGCGATGAAGAGCAGCGCCACGATGTAGGTGAAGGGGTTGCCCCACTTCTGCTTGACACCGTCGTTGCCGCGGTTGCTGCGCCGGCGCCGCGTGATCCCGGTGAGGTTCGCGGACTTGGCGGTGGTGGCGCTCACTTCGCGTCTCCCTCGGTCACGGCGCCCTGCAGGTCACGGCGCAGGACGAAGCGCTGGTAGATCAGCGCGACGATCATCGAGATCACGAACATCACGACCGCGATGGCGCTGCCGTACCCGAAGTTCGCCGCGTTGCGGCCCTCGGCGACCATGTAGATCGCCATCGTGGACGTCCCGGCGGTACCCGCGATGTAGGGGCCCCAGATGATGAAGACGAGGTCGAACAGCTGGAGCGATCCGATGATCGACAGGAAGCCCCAGATGCGGATCGTCGGGCCGAGCAGCGGAAGCGTGATGCGGCGCTGGATCTGCCAGTAGGAGGCGCCGTCGATCTCCGCGGCCTCGAAGAGCTCGTCGGGTATGGACTGCAGGCCGGCGAGCATCAGGATCACCGCGAAGCCGATGTACTTCCAGGTGATGATGCCCATCAGCGTCCACAGGGCCAGGTCCGGGTCGGACAGCCAGTCCTGCTGCCAGGACTCCAGTCCGATCTTGCCCAGGAGGTCGTTGAGCGCGCCGTTGGACTGCAGCAGCAGACCCCAGCCGGTGCCGACGATGATCTCGGAGATCACGTAGGGCACGAAGATCAGGATGCGGATGATCGAGCGTCCGCGGATCTTCTGGTTGAGCAGCAGCGCGAGGCCGATCGCCAGCGGTCCCTGGATCAGCAGGGAGAGCACCACGATGAACAGGTTGTGCTGCAGCACCTCCTGGAACGCGGGGTCGCCGAGGATCAGCTTGTAGTTGTCCAGCCCCACCCAGTCGGTCGGGTCTCCGTAACCCTTCCAGCGGTAGAAGCCGTAGTACGCGGCAAGAGCCACGGGGAAGATCACGAAGGCGAGGAAGACGAGGATCGCCGGTCCGGACAGAATCGCGATCTCGAGTCGCATCCGGGCACGGCCACTGCGGCGGCGTGAAGCCGCTCGCGGCGAGGCCGGGGACGCGGACTTGCCCGCGTCCCCGGCTTCTGGCGTGCCCTGCGACTGACGGCCGGAGGCCGTGTCAGTACCCAGGGTGTCGCTCATGGTTCCTTACTCAGCCCTTCGCGGCAGCCGCGTTGGTGTTCTTGGCGATGTCCTCGGGCGTGCCCTTGCCGGCCATCAGGTTGACGACGGCGGTGTTCATCGCGTTACCGACGTTCTGGCCGTACTGGGTGTCGAGGAACATGACCGAGTAGGCCGCCTTGTTGAAGGCCTCCAGCGCCGACTTGTTGTACTCGTCGGTGACGACGCCCTGGGCCTCCTTGTTCACCGGGATGGTGCTGAAGCCCTTGGCGTACTTCTCCTGCTGCTCCTTCGTGGCGAGCCAGCGGAGGAACTCGAAGGCCTCCTTCGGAGCGGCCTTGGAGACCGAGTAGCCGTCGCTGCCGCCCATCATGGCGCTGGGGTCACCCTGACCGCCGTCCACCGCGGGGAAGGGGAACCAGCCGAGGTCCGGGAGCGGCTTCTTGTCCGGGGTGAGGCCCGCGATCACGCCCGGGTTCCAGTTGCCCATGAGCTCCATGCCGGCCTTGTGGTTGGCGAGCATGCCCGCCGAGGAGCCGGCGCCCTGCTGGGCGGGAGTGGTCAGGTAGCCCTTCTGGAAGGGCTCCTTCTTCAGGAACTTCTGCAGGTCCTTGCCGGCCGCGGTCCAGCACGGGTCGTCGAACTTCAGTTCGGCGCCGGCCTTGTTCAGCGCGTCCTCGCTGCAGTGACGCAGCGCGAAGTTGTAGTACCAGTGCGCGGCGGGCCAGGCGTCCTTGGCGCCGACCGCGATCGGGGCGACGTCGATCTTCTTCAGCTTGGCGATGGCGTCCTCGAGCTCGGCCATCGTGGTCGGCGTCGACTTGATGCCGGCCTTCTCGAAGAGGTCCTTGCTGTAGTAGATGCCCTCGGGGTTCGTGGACAGCGGGACGGCGTAGACCTTGCCGTCGACCGAGGCGCCGGCGACCTGGGCGCCCGCGTTGGCCTTGTCCTCGTCGTTGAAGGGCAGCTCCTGGAGCTGGCCGGCCTCGACCATGGCCCGCATCTTGCCGCCACCACGCTGCAGGAAGATGTCCGGCGCGGAGTTCGAGTTCAGCGCGGTCTGCAGCTTGCCGTCGAAGTCCTCGTTCTGGACCTGCTGCAGCTTGATCGTGACCTTCGGGTTGGCCGCCATGTACTCCTTGACGGCGCCCTTCCAGTACTCCGCGCCCGGGCCGGGGGAAGCGTTCTCCCACACGGTCAGCGTGACCTTGCCGCCGGACTCGGCGTTGTCGTCGGTCTCGCCGTTGCCTGCGCAAGCGGTGGCCGCGAGAACGATGCCCACGCCGATCGCAACAGCCTTGATGCTGCGCATTTTCCTCGCCATCTTGGAAACTCCCTGATTTGTCGTCACCGGCACAGGTGCGTGTGAATAATGAACGTGAAGTAATCGCCTGCTGGACGCCCAAAACGGTGCGCGTGCACCGATTCGGGCATTTCCGGTGGAAGGCCGACCGTGGCCATGATGAGGTTCGGGCACGTGGCCCAGTCGCAACGATCGCGGCGCCCCCTGCTGGCGGGCTACGGACATACGCGGTGGACGTGCCGGGTGGACGGGTACGGACCGTGCGGAGTCGTCTCCGCAACGGGGAGGTTTCGAACGGTCGTGAGTATGCGCGCGCTGAAGAGCGGCAGTCAATGACTATGTTTCCGAAAGTTTTCCGAAATTCGCAGGGGCCCTTCAGGGCCAGTCTCCGAAACATTTCGAAGAACCGGGGACAGGCCCGGCCTCCCAGGGCCGGCGGCCCCGGATCGGCTTGTACCTCCTCGTCGGCGCATGTCCGGACGTCGCCGGTTGTGGCACGGACTGCGGACCCCCAAATTGGCATGCACCTGACATTCGGGAACGGGGCGGCGGGCGGCCTCCGGAAACGCGCCAAGGGCCGGCCCGGGAAAGATCCCGAACCGGCCCCTGGTGTGCTGTGCACTGTGTCGGGACGACAGGATTTGAACCTGCGACCCCTTGACCCCCAGTCAAGTGCGCTACCAAGCTGCGCCACGTCCCGATGCCCTCTCAGCAGGGGCTCCCCGGGGGTTGCCCTGCGTGATCGTGCGGATCAAGCCTACCGTACGTGTGCGCGTGGTCGTGAACCGCCGGGTCACCCTCCGCACTCCCGCAGCGACACCGTGCGGCTCTCCCCGGGGGCCAGGGACTCGGTCCACTCCCCCAGCTGGACCGTGACCGGGTCCTGGGCGGCCGCGGCGACGGAGATCTCCAGCTCCTGTCCGCGCAGCCGGACCTTGACGCCCCAGTGCCCGCGGTAGCGCAGGCAGAACCGGTAGTCGGACATCTGCGGCAGCGGCACCGGGTCGAAGCGCAGCGCGCCCGCGCCGGTCTCCAGCCCGGGCAGGCAGCGCTGGACCAGGTCGAGGGTGCCGGCCATGGCGCCCAGGTGGATGCCCTCGCCCGTGGTGCCGCCCTGGACGTCGGCGATGTCGCCGGCCAGCGCCTCCTGGACGAACTCCCACGCCCGGCCGCGCCGGGCCCGGGCCAGCACCCAGCCGTGGACCAGGCTGCTCAGGGTGGAGCCGTGGCTGGTGCGGGCCAGGTAGTGGTCGACCGTGCGCAGCCAGGTCTCCTCGTCGAGGTCGTGGCCGAGCCGCCGGAACTGGGCGCGCAGCTCGCCCGGCGCGAAGAGGTAGCCGAGCATCAGGACGTCCGCCTGCTTGGACGCCTGGTAGCGGTTGACGGTGTCCCCCTCGGCCTCCATGATCCGGTCCAGTCGGCGGATGTCGCCGTACTTGGCCCGGTAGCCGCGCCAGTCGAGTTCCTGGAGCTCGCCGTAGCCGGCGAACTGGCTGATGACCCCGGAGTGGAAGGGCACGTGGAGCCGGCGCGAGACGTCGTCCCAGCGCTCGAGTTCGGCGTCGTCGAGGCCGGTGCGTTCGGTGATGTCGCGGCGCAGCGGTTCGGGGAGCTGGGCGAGCACGTCCAGGGCGCGGCAGATCACCCAGGAAGCGGTGACGTTGGTGTAGGCGTTGTCGTCGAGCCCGGGGCGGGTGGCGTCGGGGTAGGCCTCGTGGTACTCGTCGGGGCCGACGACCCCGCGGATGCGGTAGCGCCCGAGGTCCTTGTCGAAGGTGGCGAAGTCGGCCCAGAAGCGCGCGATCTGCAGGAGCATGTCGGCGCCCTTGCCGTGCAGGAAGCCGGTGTCGCCGGTGGCCTCGGCGTAGCGCCAGACGTTGTAGGCGACGGCGGAGCCGACGTGGTACTGGAGGTGGCTGTGGTCGGGCAGCCAGCGGCCGGAGCGCGGGTTGAGGTGCAGCCGCTGGGTCTCCTCCCGGCCGTCGCTGCCGCTCTGCCAGGGGTACAGTGCGCCGCGGTAGCCGGCGTCGGTCGCGTTGAACCGGGCGCGTTCCAGGCGCCGGTGGCGGTAGGTCAGCAGGGCGCGGGAGACCTCGGGGAAGTGCAGGTTGAGGAAGGGCAGCACGAACAGCTCGTCCCAGAAGACGTGTCCGCGGTACGCCTCGCCGTGCAGGCCGCGGGCGGGCACGCCGACGTCGAGCTCGGCGGTGTGCGGGGAGAGGACCTGCAGCACGTGGAAGAGGTGGACGCGCAGCACCGGGCCGGCTTCCCCGGGGACGTCGATCTCGGCGGCGCGCCACAGCTGTTCCCAGGCCGCCTCGTGCGTGTCCAGCAGCGTCTCGAAGCCGCCGGCCCGGCCGACCCGGTCGAGGGCGGCGTGCAGCGGGTCGCTGATGGCGGGGTCGCGGGAGGTGTGCAGGGCGACCGTCTTGTCGACGGTGACGGTGTGGCCGTCGGCGACGGAGACGCGGATCAGCCGGGCGATGCCGGTCTCCTCCTGCTCGGTGAGGATCTCCGCGGGGGCGTCGACCTCGGTGCGGGCGGCGAGGGCGACGCGGATGTCGCTGGTGGTGGTGCGGCAGCGCACCCAGACGACGCCCTCCTCGGTGACGCCGGGCTGGATGTGGGTGAGGTGGTGGGAGGCGAGGTCCTTGTAGCGGTCGACGTTGCCGTTGGTGACGCCGGCGTCGAGCGCGGACTCGACCTCGATCGCCCCCGACCAGCCCTCGGGGGTGAGTTCGGTGCGCAGCAGGGCCAGGTGCGGGTCGGCCATGTGGACGACCCGCAGCTGGCGGACCCGGACGGCGCGGCCGTCGTGGTCCAGGTAGCGCATGGTGCGCTCCAGGACGCCGCGGCGCAGTTCCAGGCTCTGCCGGTAGTCCTCGACGGTGTGGGTGTCGGGGGTGAACCAGTGGCCGGTGTCGGTGCGGAAGCGCAGCGGCAGCCAGTTGGGCAGGTTGACGACGTCCTCGTTGTCGACGTGCCGCCCGGCGACGTCGGAGACCAGCCGGTTGTAGCATCCGGCCGCGTAGGTGCCGGGGTAGTGGACCCGGTCCCGCGCGCACTCGGGGACGGCGCCGCGGGTGGCGAAGTATCCGTTGCCGAGGGTGCACAGCGACTCGCGCAGCTTCTCCAGCGTCGGGTCGTACCCCTCGTACTCCCAGGTCCACACGCCCATGGCGTCTCCTCACGACGGTGGTGCGCTGCGCGGTCCGGCGGCGCGGGTCAGTCGGTCCAGGTCCACTCCGCGACCTCCGGCAGGTCCACGCCGGTGGCGCGGATGTACAGGTGGTGGCGGGCCCGCACGTCGGCCATCGCCTGGCGGACGGCGGCGGCCCGCACGGCGAGGCCGGGCACCCGGTCGATGACGTCCATCACCAGCCGGTACCGGTCGAGGTCGTTCTGCACGACCATGTCGAACGGTGTGGTGGTGGTGCCGGCCTCCTTGTAGCCGCGGACGTGCATGTTGACGTGACCACGCCGCCGGTAGGCGAGCCGGTGGATCAGCCACGGGTAGCCGTGGTAGGCGAAGACGACCGGCTTGTCGGAGGTGAACAGACCGTGGAACTCGGCCTCGGCTAGTCCGTGCGGGTGTTCCTCCTTGGGCAGCAGCCGGGTCATGTCGACGACGTTGACGACCCGGAAGGCGAGGTCGGGCAGGTGCTGCCGCAGCAGTTTGGCGGCGGCCAGGACCTCCTGGGTGGGCACGTCGCCGGCGCAGCCGAGGACCACGTCGGGTTCGCGGCCCTGTTCGTTGCCGGCCCACTCCCAGATGCCCGCGCCGCGCGCGCAGTGCACCGTGGCCTCGTCCATGGACAGCCAGTCGAAGCAGGGCTGCTTGCCCGCGACGATCACGTTGACGTAGTCCTTGCTGCGCAGCGCGTGGTCGGCCACCGACAGCAGGGTGTTGGCGTCCGGCGGCAGGTAGACGCGGACCACGTCGGGGCTCTTGTTGAGGACGTGGTCGACGAAGCCGGGGTCCTGGTGGGAGAAGCCGTTGTGGTCCTGCCGCCACACGTGTGAGGTCAGCAGGTAGTTCAGGGAGGGCACCGGCGCCCGCCAGGACAGTGCGCGGGAGGTCTTCAGCCACTTGATGTGCTGGTTGACCATCGAGTCGACGATGTGGACGAAGGCCTCGTAGCAGGAGAACAGGCCGTGCCGGCCGGTGAGGGTGTAGCCCTCCAGCCAGCCCTGGCACAGGTGCTCGGAGAGGATCTCCATGACCCGGCCGTGCCGGTCGAGGTTGACGTCGCCGGCGCGGGTCTCGGCCTGCCATGCCTTGCCGGTGGCGCCGAAGACCGCGGAGAGCCGGTTGGAGTCGGTCTCGTCGGGTCCCACGAGGCGGAAGTCGCGGCGCGCGGCGGTGTTCTTCATGACCTGCTCGAGCAGGGCTCCGAGCACCCGGGTGGGCTCGTGCGTTCCCGCGCCCGGCCGTTCGACGGGGACCGCGAAGTCCTCCAGCGGCGGCACGGGCAGTTGGCGGGTGAGCACGCCGCCGTTGGCGTACGGGCTGGAGCCGAGCCGTTTGACGCCTTCTGGCACGCAGGAGCGGACCTCGGCGACGGGTGCGCCGTCGGCGTCGAAGAGCTCCTCGGGGCGGTAGGAGCGCAGCCACTGCTCCAGCATCGCCAGGTGCTCCGGGTTGTCGCGCACGCCGGCCAGCGGGACCTGGTGGGCGCGCCAGGTGCCCTCGACGGGGACGCCGTCGACCTCGGCGGGGCCGGTCCAGCCCTTGGGGGTGCGCAGCACGATCATGGGCCAGCGGGGGCGCTCGGTGACGCCCTCCTCGCGGGCGGTGCGCTGGATCACCGCGATGCGGTCGAGGACCTGGTCGAGGGCGGCCGCCATGTCCCGGTGGACCTGCTCCGGGTCGTCGCCGCCGACGTGGACGGGGTCGTGGCCGAAGCCCCGCAGCAGGGCGTCGAGTTCGTGCTCGGGCAGGCGGGAGAGGACCGTGGGGTTGGCGATCTTGTAACCGTTGAGGTGCAGGATCGGCAGCACCGCGCCGTCGTGGACGGGGTCGAGGAACTTGTCGGAGTGCCAGGAGGCGGCCAGCGGGCCGGTTTCCGCCTCCCCGTCGCCGATCACGCAGGCGACCAGCAGGTCCGGGTTGTCGAACGCGGCGCCGTACGCGTGGGCCAAGGAGTAGCCGAGCTCGCCGCCCTCGTGGATGGAGCCGGGTGTCTCGGGGGCGACGTGGCTGGGCACACCGCCGGGGAAGGAGAACTGCCGGAACAGCCGCTCCATGCCCTCCGCGTCCAGGGAGATGTCGGGGTAGGTCTGGCTGTAGCTGCCCTCGAGCCAGGAGTTGGCGACGACCGACGGGCCGCCGTGCCCCGGCCCCCAGATGACCAGGGCGTCCAGGTCGCGCTTGCGGATGACCCGGTTCATGTGGGTGTAGACCAGGTTGAGGCCCGGTGAGGTGCCCCAGTGGCCCAGCAGCCGGGGCTTGATGTGCTCGGGGCGCAGCGGCTCCGTGAGCAGCGGGTTGGCCAGCAGGTAGATCTGCCCGGCCGACAGGTAGTTGGCGGCCCGCCAGTGCGCCAGCAGGGTGCGCAGTTCCTCGTCGGGCAGGACGTCCTTGTGCGGGGCCGTGGTCATCGGGCGACTCCATCAATCGGCGTACGGAACCGGGTTGCGCGGGCGGCACGCGGTGCGGACGGTTCGTGGCGGACGGTTCGTGGCGCGGTCGGTCGGCGGTTCGTGGCGGTCGGCGGGGGTCGTCAGCGGTGCGGCACCACGGCCACGGGGGCGACGGCGTGGTGCAGGACGGCGTGGGCGACGGCGCCGATGCGCAGGCCGAAGGCGTGCCGGCGCATGCCGTGGCCGACGACCAGCAGGGAGGCGTCGTGGGACGCCTGGGCGAGCAGCAGGGAGGCCTTCGCGGGCTCGGTCTCCTGCCGCACCTCCACGTCGGGGTATCTCTTGCGCCACGGCGCGAGGGCCTGGTCCAGCAGTTCGGTGTACTGCCGGCGCATCTGCCCGAACTCCTCCCCCTCCACGGAGCCGGTCCATTCGTAGAAGGCGGGGAGGTTGTACGCCTGCACGGCGCGCAGGGCGGTGGAGCGATGTGCCGCCTCCTCGAAGGCGAACCGCAGGACCGCGTCGGGTGTGCCCTCGGGGTCGATCCCGACGACCACGGGCCGGTAGGCCAGGGGGTCGCCGTGGTGTCCCTCGGCGTTGGTGAGGTGTTCGTCCGCCGCGGACTCGCCCGCGCGGACCATGACGACCGGGAACTCCGCGTGGGCGATCACTCCGAGGCCGACGGAGCCCGCGATGAACCCGCCGAGGCTGCCGAGGCCCCGGGAGCCGAGCACGAGCAGGCTGTCGGGCCCCGCCTGCTCGGCGAGCGCCACGGCCGCGCGGCCCTCGACGCCCTCGACGGTGACCTCCAGGCCGGGCTGCTCGCGGCGCACCGCGTCGGCGACCTGCGGAGGGACCCGGCGGCTCCAGTCCTGCCGGGTCTCCTCGGCGAGGAAGGGGGCCTGCGCCAGCCGTGAGGGGGTGGGCTCGTGGACGTGCACGATCTTCAGCGGCGCTCCGCTCATCCGGGCCTCGCGGGCGGCCCAGTCGATCGCGGCGCGGCTCTCGGGTGACCCGTCGAGTCCGGCGACGACGGTGCGGACCATGGTGGCGACCTCCGGGTCTCACGGGCGGTGTCTGGCCTTCCGAGTCTGCCGCCGGCCCGGCCCGGTGACGCCCCGGACTGACCCGAACGGCTGAGCCGCGCGGGCGGGGAGCCCGGCCCGGGAGCCTCGCGGCGAGGCCCGCGGCCTCGCGGGTTCTCCGGAGGGACGAAAGAATGCGGGACGCGGAGAAAAAACGTGGGGAAAAACTTGTCCGCCGATGTCGAGAACCGTCGGCCGGCTCCGTCCCCGGGGTGGAAGTGATCACAATGGTCACGACGAGACCTGGGAGAACACCATGGCGAAGTACCTGCTCCTCAAGCACTACCGGGGTGCCCCGGCGGCGGTGAACGACGTTCCGATGGACAGGTGGACCCCGCAGGAGGTCGAGGACCACATCGCGTACATGAACGACTTCGCGGCCCGACTGGAGAAGACGGGCGAGTTCGTGGACGGGCAGGCGCTGGCGCCGGAGGGCACCTTCGTCCGGTACGACGGGGAGGGCCGCCCGCCGGTCACCGACGGGCCGTTCGCGGAGACCAAGGACCTGATCGCCGGCTGGATGGTCATCGACGTCGACAGCTACGAGCGCGCGCTGGAGCTGGCCGGCGAGCTGTCGGCCGCCCCCGGGGCGGGCGGGAAGCCGATCCACGAGTGGCTCGAGCTGCGCCCCTTCCTCGGCGCCCCGCCCACCGTCACGGAGTGAACGCAGTGACGGCGCCGATGGACGAGGTCCTCCTGCGGAGCCTCACGCCCGGCGTGCTCGCCGTCCTCGTCCGCCGCG
Source organism: Streptomyces sp. NPDC002734 (assembly GCF_040295685.1). Taxonomy (NCBI): domain Bacteria; kingdom Bacillati; phylum Actinomycetota; class Actinomycetes; order Kitasatosporales; family Streptomycetaceae; genus Streptomyces; species Streptomyces sp. NPDC002734. The sequence goes on along the minus strand of NZ_JBEOVU010000016.1, from coordinate 69,004 downwards.
GAGCCGATTTCGCGGCGGCCGAGGACGCCGTCCAGGACGCGCTGCTGGAGGCGGTGCGCGTGTGGCCGCAGGACCCCCCGCGCGATGCGAAGGGGTGGCTGATCACCGTCGCATGGCGCCGGTTCCTCGACGGCCGGCGCGCGGAGGCGGCGCGGCGCCGCAGGGAGGACCTCGTCGAGGAGGAGCCGGCGCCCGGCCCGGTGTCCGGGGTGGACGACACGCTCCGGCTGTACTTCCTGTGCGCGCATCCGTCGCTGACGCCGTCGTCGGCGGTGGCACTCACCCTGCGCGCCGTCGGCGGGCTCAGCACCCGGCAGATCGCCCGGGCGTACCTGGTGCCGGAGGCGACGATGGCGCAGCGGATCAGCCGTGCCAAGCGCACGGTCTCCGAAGTCCGTCTGAACCGGCCGGGTGACGTCGCGACCGTGCTGCGCGTCCTCTACCTGGTCTTCAACGAGGGCTACTCGGGCGATGTGGACCTGGCCGCGGAGGCGATCCGGCTGACCCGTCAGCTCGCCCGGGTGATCGACCATCCCGAGGTGGCGGGGCTGCTCGCCCTGATGCTGCTGCACCATGCCCGGCGGGCCGCCCGCACGGCGCCGGACGGAAGCCTGGTGCCGCTGGCCGAGCAGGACCGCGGGCTGTGGGACACCGAAGCGATCGCCGAGGGCGTGGACGTCCTGCAGGCGGCGCTGGCCCGGGACCGGCTGGGCGAGTACCAGGCGCAGGCGGCGGTGGCGGCGCTGCACGCGGACGCGCCGCGCGCCGAGGAGACCGACTGGCCGCAGATCGTCGAGTGGTACGACGAGCTGGTGGCCCTGACCGGCAGCCCGGTGGCCCGGCTGAACCGGGCGGTGGCGGTCGGCGAGGCGGACGGACCGCGCGCGGGGCTGGCGGCGCTGGCGGAGCTGGACGCCGCGCTCCCCCGCCGCACCGCGGCGGCCGCCTACCTGCACGAGCGCGCCGGCGACCCGGACACTGCGGCGCGGCTCTACGCGGAGGCGGCGCACGCCGCCTCCTCCGTGGCCGAGCGCGACCACCTGACGCGTCAGGCCGCGCGGCTCAACGCCCGCGGCCGCTGAGGCCTGCCGCGGGCACCCGCACCGGTTCCGCCACCGGTACAGGGAACTGCCCCGGGGCGCAGCGCCCCGGGGCAGTCCGTGTCACCGCTCGCCGCGTGCTACTCGAGCAGTTCGGCGTAGGCGCCGAGCGCGGTGGCGACGTCCGCCTGCGCCCAGAACCGGTGGTAGGTGAAGACCGGCGCGGAGCCGCCCTTCAGGTAGGCCTCGATCTTCGACCACGCGGGGTCGTTCTTGTAGAAGCTGCGGATCGAGAGGAACGTCGACGACGAGTCGACCGTGTCGCCGTTGGGCATCTTGCCGGTCCAGCCGGAGGGCACGTACACCGGGTCGTCGAACCGGTTGTAGTCGGCACGGGTCTCCGGGACGGAGACGCCGAGCGCGTCCGAGTGCTCGCTCAGCATGCCGTCGAGCAGCGCCTTCGCGGTGCTCTTGGCCTTGGCGTCACCGGACTTGGCCGCGTAGTAGGTCAGGACCTTGGCGTAGGAGCCCGCCACGCCGACGTCGTTGGTGTAGTCGGCGACGGTGACGTGGAGGTTGGTGTTGGCGGCCGGCGAGGAGGCGTTCCAGGTGGCCGGGGCGCCCGACCACTGGAGGGTGGAGGGGAACTGGAAGGTGCCGTCCGGGTTGATCGTGGTCTTGGAGACCGCCCAGTCGACCCACTTCTTCAGGACCGCTCCGGCCTTGGCGTCACCGGTCTGGTGGTAGTACTCGGCGACGCGTTCCATGGACCACGCCTGGAAGCCGAACCACTGGTTGGACGGCGGGTCGTGGTAGACCGGCTTCTCGTCGTAGGCCATGCCGTAGAAGGTGGGCGTCCCGGACGGCGGCTGGGCGTAGGCGCCCTGCCAGCTGTTGGTGGCGCCACCCGCGATGGCTCCCTCGCTGGACTGGAGCCAGGTGTAGAACTCGATCTGGCGGGTCAGGCTGGTGGCCCAGTCGGACTTGCCGGTCGAGGACTTCGGCGCCAGCGGGGCGTAGTTGCTGAGCGCCCAGGCGGCCATCGGGTTCTGGTAGCCGCCGTGCGCGTGGCTGGAGCCGATGCGCCAGGCCCAGCCGGCCGAGGTGTCGGTCGCGCCACCCCAGGCGTAGTACCAGCTCAGCAGGTAGTGGGCGCTGTCCTTGCCGGTGCCGGCGGGGCAGGTGGTCGGCCCGACGCAGTTGCCGATCTTCTTGAAGTACTTGTCGAAGAGGGCGTACCGCAGGTAGTCACCCATCTTGGCGGCCTTGCCGACGGTCGTGGAGACCTCGGAGCCCTTGCCCTGGTCCTTGGCCCAGACGTCGGCCCAGTAGGCCGCCTGCACGGCGCGGGCGTCGGCGTCGGGGGCGTTGGTGTACTTCCACTGCTTGGCGTACGAGGAGTCGCCGGTGAACAGGTCCAGGTAGCCGTTCTTGCCGCCGTAGACGAACTTGTCACAGGTGGGGTGGGTGACGGTCTCCCAGACCGACTCCTGCGGACCGCGCTGGAAGGTGTTGATGTAGGACGGGCCGGTGGCGGTGGGTCCGGCCTCGCACTTGCCGGGCTCGTTGCCGAAGCCGTAGGTGTTGTCGACGTCCTGGATCCAGTGCATGCCGTAGATGTCGTCCGTGCCGTACGCGCTCTTCAGCTCGGCCGCGATGGGGTCGACGCCGGACTTGGCCGCCGAGTCGAGCTTCGCCGGGTACTGCGAGGGCAGGTCGTACTCGGGCGCGTAGGTGCCCGGCTCGGCCGGCTTGTAGTACGAGTTGGTGGGCTGGTCGGCCTTGGTGGGGATCATGTACTTCTCCATGGTCTCCCACGCCTTGTTGAAGCGCGTCCAGTCACCGGTGACCCTGCCGTACTGGGCCTGGAGCCAGATCAGATAGCTGTACGCCTCCGAGGTGGTCTCGTGCCCGTGGTCCGGCGCCTCGACGATGAGCGTCTCCACCGAGTGGTAGGGGATGCCCTCGGGCGAGAAGTAGCCGTTGGCCGGGTCGGTGATCTTCCCGTACAGGTCCAGGAACTTGGCGTCGTAGGTGCCGCCCGCGGAGAGCTGGCTCACCGTCACCTTGGCGGCCGTGTGGCCACTGGCGGAGGACGCGAAGACCGCGGAACCGGAGCCCGACGCGGAGGCCGCGACGGTCACCTTCTGCGGGACGTTCCAGTTCGACGGGGTGAACGTCAGGCTGGCCCCGCCGCTGACGGTGAGTCCCGTGTTGCCCGACTCGCGCGCCGTGGTGACCGTGACGTTGGCCGAGGGCTGCTTCGAGAGCGCGATCTCGTAGGTGCCGCTCTCGCCCTGACGGACGCCCAGCTGGGTCGGGTTGGCCGTGACGGACGGGCCGGAGACGATCTTGATGCCGACCGGCGAGGACTCCCCGGTCGCGCCCTGCGAGTCGTAGGCGCGGGCGTAGAGCGAGTGGTCACCGGCCGCCAGGCTGGTGGTCTTCAGCTCGAACGGTGAGGTGGTGTCCGTGCCGAGCAGCGCGGTGTCGCTGTAGAACTCGACCTTGCTGATGGTCGCGTTGTCGGCCGCCGCGGCGGTGGCGGCCAGCGGCACCTCGGTGCCCACGGAGTAGGAGGCTCCGGGCGCCGGGCTGGTCAGGACGGCCACCGGGGGCTGGTGGGCGCCGGTGCAGGTGGTGCCGTTGACGGCGAAGGAGGCCGGGGCGGCGTTGGTCCCGCTGTAGCTGAACTGGGCGCCGGCCGAGGTGGCGGCGCCCGCGGCGAGCGTCTTGTTCCAGCTCGTGTTGGTGACGGTGACCGTCTTGCCGGACTGCGACCAGACGCCGTTCCAGCCGTTGCTCAGCTTCTGGTTGCCGGCGTAGTCGTAGGTCAGCTTCCAGCCGTCGAGGGCGGCGGTTCCCCGGTTGGTCAGGGTGAGCTCGGCGGTGAAGCCGGAGCCCCAGTCGTTGGTCTTGTAGTCCACGCTGCACTGCACCGCGGCCGCGTGGGCGGGCGCGGCGGACAGGTTGGAGATCGTCAGGGGTAACGCCAGTAAGGCGGCCAGCGCGACCGCTGGGCCGCGCAGGCGAGGCCGGTGTCTCCTGAGGAGCTGCATGCGGGTGCATTCCTTTCCGAGGGGCCTGTCGGCCCGTGGGGGACGGAAGGTGACGAGATGACGCTGATACCTGTGGGAGCGCTCCCATAGTTCGCAGGCTGTAGGGACACTGTCAAGACCTCCCGTTCGCTTTTCGAAGGCACCGACGCCCTCGCGGCGGCCCGGTGATCAGAAGGTGAACCCGTCGCCGCTCGCGTGGCCTGCCACGGAACGGCCTCGACGCGGGCGCGCGCCCCCGCCGGTCCCCGGCGGGCGGAGCGGGGCCGTCCCGGCGGGCGGAGCGGGGCCGTCCCGGCGGGCGGAGCGGGGCCGTCCCGGCGGGCGGAGCGGGCGGAGTGTTCCTACAGTGGACCGTACAGGGGGCCGTACCGCCTGACGGGAACGGAGTGCGAGGGCCATGGGTGAGAGCACGCTGCGCACCGATCTGGACCGGCGGGCCGCCGGGGTGGCCGACCGGGTGATCGCCTGGCGTCACCACCTGCACCGGCATCCGGAACTGTCGAACCGGGAGGCCCGCACGGCGCGGTACATCGCCGATCACCTGCGTTCGCTGGACCTCGAGGAGGTCCGCACCGACGTCGCCGGGCACGGGGTGGTCGGTGTCCTGCGCGGCGGGCGACCGGGCGGGCGCGCGGTGGCGTTGCGTGCCGACATCGACGCCCTTCCGGTCGAGGACCTGTCCGGCGTCGACTTCGCCTCCCGGGTGGTCGACGAGGACTACCCCGGCGGCCCCTTCCCGGTGTCCCACGCCTGCGGTCACGACTGCCACGCCGCCATGCTGATGGGCGCCGCCGAGGTCCTGGCCGGCGTGCGCGAGCACCTGCCGGGCACGGTGCTGTTCGTCTTCCAGCCCGCCGAGGAGGGGCCGCCGGTCACCGAGAAGGGCGGGGCGCGCGAGATGGTGCAGCGGGGCGCCTTCGCGGACCCCACGCCCACGATGGCTTTCGGCATGCACGTGGCGCCCTACCCGAAGGGCTTCGTCGGCTACCGGGTCGGGAACCAGTACGCCGCCTCCTGCCTGGTCAAGGTCACCGTCACGGGCAAGCAGGTGCACGCCTCCACGCCGTGGATGGGCGTCGACCCGATGCCGGCCGCCGCCGCCGTGATCACCGGCGTCGGCCAGCTCTACCGCCGGCTGCCCGCCTTCAACCCGTTCACGGTCAGCATCGGGCACGTCGAGGACGTGGGCCGCTTCAACATCATCGGTGAGCGCGTCACCCTGTGGGGCACCATCCGCTGCTCGGTGGAGAGCGACATGAGCGCTCTGCGGCAGCAGCTCACCGCCCTGGCCGAGCACACGGCGGCCGGCTACGGCTGCACCGCCACCGTCGACTACCTCCAGGACGTCCCGGCGGTCCACAACCGAGCCGAATGGGTGACGGCCGCGCTGCCCACCCTCCGACGGGTCGTCGGCGGCGATCAGGTCGTGCAGTCCCCTCCGGGCCTGGGCTACGACGACGTCTCCGAGCTCGTCAACCGCTACGGCGGGCTCTACGTCCTGCTCGGCGTCCAGGACGCCGAGCTCGACGACCGGGGCGGTCCCGTCCCCGCACCGGGCGGCCGCGGGCTGGTGGCCAACCACAACCCGCGCTTCTACGCCGACGACGGCACGCTGGTCACCGGTGTCCGCCTCCACGCCCATGTCGCGCTCGACCATCTCACCGGCGCGCTCGTCCCGGACGCCCCGGCGGGCTGAGGCGCGCGCACGGGCCACCCGCGCCGCACGACGCCGCCCCATGGGCGCGCCCGGTCCCCGGACACGACCGAGGGCCGGTCTCGGAGAGATCCGATTCCGGCCCTGATCTGCGACTGTCTCCAGTCGGGACGACAGGATTTGAACCTGCGACCCCTTGACCCCCAGTCAAGTGCGCTACCAAGCTGCGCCACGTCCCGATCGCTCTCCCGCGGCGGGCCGCGCGATCACGTTCAGGAGTACTTTAGCGCACGTCCAGGGCCTGCTCGAAGCGGGCGGGGAGGCCGGGCGGGACAATGGGCCGATGAGCAGCTCTTCGCGGGGACCGAGGGACCGGGACGACGAGGGACGGGCGCGTAACGCGCGGCCGCGGGACGGCCTCGGCCGGCCGCTGCCGTACGGGGCGGAGGGGGTCGACCGCCAGCCGGAGGGCGTCGTGCGCACCCCCGCGGAGACGGTGGCCGAGGCGCAGGCGCTGCTGGACTCCGGGCGGCCGTTCCACGCGCACGAGGTGTTCGAGGACGCCTGGAAGGCGGGCCCGGAGCAGGAACGCGACCTGTGGCGCGGGCTGGCGCAGACGGCGGTGGGCCTCACCCACGCGGCGCGCGGCAACCTCACGGGCGGGGCGCGGCTGCTGCGGCGGGGGGCCGGTCATGTGGAGGCCTGGTGCCGCGCCGCCGGGCGGGACGCGGTTCACGGCATGGACCTGACGTCGGTGGTGGCGTGGGCGAGGGCGCTGGCGGACGACGTCGAGACGGCTCGCGACCCGCTGGACCCGTGTGCCCGCGCCCCGCGGCTGCGGGGCGCACGGCCCGGCGCCCGGTGAGCGGCGGCGTCAGCGCAGCAGCAGCTGCACCGCCCCCAACACGGTGGCCGCGATCACGAGTTGCTCGAACAGCCGCTGGTTGATCCGGGTGATCGCCCACCTGCCGAGCAGGGATCCGGGCAGCACGAACGGCACCAGGGCCGCGTCCAGCAGCAGTGCCCGGGTGTCGATCAGGCCGAGTCCGACGCTGAACGGCACCTTGCCGACGTTGACGATCAGGAAGAAGAACGACGAGGTGCCCAGGAAGCCCAGTTTTCTGAAACCGGAGGACAGCAGGTACATGGACATCACCGGGCCGCCTGCGTTGGCGACCATGGTCGTGAAGCCGCCCAGCACGCCGTAGGAGCGGGCCTTGATCCGTCCGGAGCGGGTGACCACCGCGTCGGGTGCGTCGTCGGGGCGGCTGCTGCGGGTCCGCCACACGGTGATGCCGGTCATCACCAGCAGGGTGACGGCGATGGAGACGCGCACCGCCCCGTCGTCGGCCCACATCAGGAAGAACGTGCCGAGGACGACGCCCACCGCGACCGCGGGGAAGAGCTTCCACAGGGTCGGCCAGTGGGCGTGCCGCCGGTAGGCCAGCACGGCGAGCACGTCGCCGGCGATCAGCACCGGGAGCAGGATGCCGACGGAGTCCCGGGCGGGGAGGACGGCCGCGAAGACGGCCAGGCTCACCGTGTTGGCGCCGCTGACGGAGGTCTTGGAGAAGCCGACGAGGAAGGCCGCGGCGGCGAGCGCGGCGAACCCCCAGGGAGTGATGTTCCAGAGTGTCATCGTGTCCATGCGGAGGCTGATGCTAGGCGAATCGATCTCCGCCGGACACCCGCGTCCGGCCCGTGACCGGCGCTCCGGGTGGCCTCCGGGACGCGCCCGCCTCGAAACGGACGCCTCACTGCCGGTACCGTGCCGATCACACCCCTCGCAAGGAGCGCCTGCATGCCGATGCCGCCGATCCGTATCCGGCCCGCGAGCCGGACCGTTCGCCGGGCCGTCCTCGTGTCCGTGGCCGTCGCCGTCTCGGGAGCCCTGCTGCTCACGGGGTGCACCGGCGAGGACCTCGGTCCCGCGGACGGGGCGGAGGACGCCGAGACGGCGGGCCCGGTGGGCACGCGCCGGATCGTGGACGCGCGGGGGCGGACGGTGGAGGTGCCGCTGGGCCCGCGGCGGGTGGTGACGCTGAGCCGCGCGACCTTGGACGCGGCGCTGGCCCTGGGCGTCGAGCCGTACGGCACGGCGGTGTTCGCGGCGGACGGCGACCGGACGCCGTCCTACCTGGCCGACCGGGCGGTGCCCGCCCGGGTGGTGGCGCGGGACGGCCGGGTCGGGGTGAAGCGGCTGGAGGCCCTGGAGCCGGACCTGATCCTGCTGGACGAGTCCACCCGTGCGGTCGACGACCTGGAGGCGCTGCAGGCCGTGGCGCCGACGGTGGTGACCTCGACCCGCGAGGACGACTGGAAGCGTGCCTTCACGGCCACGGCGCACGCCCTGAACCTGGCGGCGGCCGGGCGGCAGGTGCTGGGCGAGTACGGCGCCGAACTCGCCGAGGCGACCCGGGCGGTGAGACCCCGTCTGGCCGGCACCCGGCGGTCGGTGGGCGTGGTGAGGTGGGCGGACGGTGAGCTCACGCCGCCGGCGGCCTCCGACCATGTTCGTTCCACGCTGGGCTCGTTGGGCCTGCGCCGCGCTCCGGGCGAGGGCACGGACGGCGACTGGGTCTTCTTCGGCGTGCGCGGCGCGGGGCGCGGGGAGGCCGTCGAGACCTTCGCGTCGGCCCGCTCCCGCCCCGGCCTGGCGCGTCTCGCCGAGGCGGACGAGAAGCACCGGGTGGCCGTGGTCGACGGCTCGGCCTGGGAGGCCCCGGGCGGCCCCATCGCGGCCCGCACGGTACTGGGTGACGTCCGCCGCGCGGTCGTCCCGGCAGGCTGACCCCGCCGGGCCTCTCTCGCCCGGGATGCCGCGCGGTGCGCCTGCGCCCTCCACTCCCTCCCGTGCCGAGCACGCCGGACCCGCGCCCGGTGCACCCGCCCGGCTGCCCGCTGGGGGCTGCCGGGCCGGTCGTGCTGGGGCGGTCAGGCGGAAGCGGTCCGGTCGAGTACGGCGTCGGCGATGTGTTCGGCGATGGCCATGGACGAAGTGGCGGCGGGCGAGGGCGCGTTGCGCACGGCGGTGACGGGGCCGAGGTGCTGGACGACGAAGTCGTCGAGCAGCGACCCGTCGCGGGCGAGGGCCTGCGCCCGGACTCCCGCACCGGCGCGAACCACGTCGGCGGGGCCGATGCCGGGGACGTAGGCCTCGGCGGCCTTCATGTAGGCCCGCACGGAGAGCGAGCCGCGGAGTTCCCTGGCCCCGGTGCGCCAGTGCCGGCGGGCCAGCCGCCACGCCCCCGGGAAGGCGGCGACGCGGGCCAGCTCGCGCGGGTCGACGTCGCTCCGGCGGTAGCCCTCCCGGGAGAAGGCGAGGACGGCGTTCGGGCCGACCTCCACGGTGCCGTCGACGCGCCGGGTGAAGTGGACGCCGAGGAACGGGTAGCGGGGGTCGGGCACCGGATAGACGAGGCCGCGCACCATGTCGGCCTTCTCCGGCCGGACCGACATGTACTCGCCGCGGAACGGGACGATGCGCGGGTCGGCCGTGGCGCCCGCGAGCCGGGCCACCCGGTCGCTGTGGAGGCCCGCGCAGATCACCAGGCGGTCCGCGTGGACCAGGGACTTGCCGTCCCGGGAGATGACCTCCACGCCGTCGGCCGCCCGGCGGATCCGTCCGACGGGGAAGCCCCGGCGGATCTCCCCGCCGGCCGCCTCGACGTCCGCGGCGAAGGAGCGCGCGACGGCCGTGTAGTCGGTGATCGCGGTGTGCGGGGAGTGGACGGCCGCGAGCCCCGCGGCGTGCGGCTCGATCTCCCGGATGCCCTCCCCCGCGACCTGGCGCACCCCGGGCACGCCGTTCTCCAAGGCGTTCGCGTACAGCGCCTCCAGACGGGGGACCTCCTCCGCGGTGACGGCCACGACGAGCTTGCCGCACTCCTCGTAGGGCAGGCCCCGGTCCTGGCAGTACTCCCGCAGCAGGGCGACGCCGCGGGCGCAGAGGGTCGCCTTGAGGCTGCCGGGCCGGTAGTAGATCCCGGCGTGCACCACGCCGGAGTTGTGCCCGGTCTGGTGGGCGGCGACGCGCCGCTCCTTGTCCAGGACGACGACCCGGGCGCCGGGGCGCCGTGCGGCGATCTCGCGGGCGGTGGCGAGGCCGACGATGCCGGCGCCGACGACGGCGATCGTTTCCTCGGGCATCGGCTCTCCTTTCTGCGGGGCCCGGTCCGACGCCCCGGTGGGACGTCCGGTGGCCCGGGGTGATCCTGCCCGCTCAAAGGGCCGCCGGGGAAGATCGGCGCGACGCCGCGGCAGTCCGGGGGACCCGACACCGCGCTGCGGTACCGCAGGGGCGTCGGCCCGGGCTCTCGGCGTGGGCGACACCGGTCTCGGTCCACCGGCGGAGTTCCGTGGGTGCCGATCACTCCCGCAGGGCGGCGATCACACTCGTCAGATGGACGCGGACGGCCTGGTCGGCCGCCTTCGGGTCCCTGGCCGTCACCGCGTCGATGATGGCCAGGTGCTCGGGCAGGGACCGCTGCGGCCGCCCCGGCCGCAGCGCCAGCTGGAAGCGGTGCCGCACCAGCTGGGCGTTGAGGCGCTGAAGGAGTTCGTCGGCGACGCTCTGGCCGGAGTACTCCCGAAGGAGCGCGTGCAGCTCGCGGTTGAGCTGCGAGTAGGTCATGGACTCGCCCGCCGCGACCGCCTCGGACATCGCGGCGCCCAGCCGGCGGAGCCGGTCGAGCTGCTCCTCGGTGGCCTCCACGGCCGCCTTGGCCGCGCACAGGCCTTCCAGGACCATGCGGCACTCGGTGATGGCGACCGCCTCCTCGACGCTCACCACCCGCACCCGCGAACCACGGTTGCGGATCCGCTCGACCAGCCCTTCGGCCGCCAGATCGATGAGGGCCGCCCGGATGCTCGCGCGGGTGACACCGAACTGCTCGGCGAGCTCGTTCTCCACCAGCCGCTGCGCCGGCGCCATCTCGCCCTGCGTGATCGCGTCCCGCAGCAGCTTCAGCGCATGCTGCTTGGCCTGCTCCCCGGTACCCGGCCGAACGCTCGGATCCATCTGCCCTCCCTGAGTGCCGGTCGAACGTACGGCTCGCGCGAAAGCATTGTCAACAATTTTGTTCCCATTTGACCCGGTGGGAGCGGACGGGACGGCGCCGCGCACGCTCCGTCCCCCGTGCGGGGGTCCTCGGCTGCGCCACGCCCACCGACCGACCGAGGAAAGTATGATCGCCAGCGTGTCTGACATGACCGAAACCACGCCCGGTTGGCTGACCACCGACGAACTCGAACTCGCCCGCGCCCGGATGCCGATCCTGTACGTCGAGGCCGTGCCTGTGCGCGTCGACGACAACGGTGAGGTCACCAGCGTCGGACTGCTGCTGCGGATCGGCCCGGACGGAGCGGTGACCCGCTCCCTCGTCTCCGGCCGCGTCCTCCACCACGAACGGGTCCGGGACGCGTTGCTGCGTCATCTGGAGAAGGACCTCGGCCCGGTGGCGCTCCCCCGCGTGCCGGCCTCGCTGCAGCCGTTCACCGTCGCCGAGTACTTCCCCACTCTGGGCGTGACGCCGTTCCACGACCCGCGGCAACACGCGGTCTCACTCGCCTACATCGTTCCGGTGGCCGGCGACTGCAGACCCCGGCAGGACGCGCTGGACCTGGTCTGGTTCAGCCCGCAGGAGGCCGCCTCCCCGCTGGTCCAGAACGAGATGCCCGGCGGCCACGGTGTGCTGCTCAAGCAGGCCATGGCCCACATCGGCTGCGTGAGCTGACCCGGTCGTCCTCGTTTTCCGCCCGTGGCGGCGGGTACCCGCCTGCCGCATCGCGCCCGTCCTCCCCCACCGGGGTGGGCGGGCGCCCGACGGCAAGGGGCGGGCGAGCCGCTGAAGGGCGTCGAGGAGGGGGCGGCCGTGGAGGGGCGGGAGGACCGTCGTCGTGCCCGCACGACGATCAGGGGCCGGTACCGGATTGCTCCGGTACCGGCCCCTGATCGACGACTCCTTCGAGTCGGGACGACAGGATTTGAACCTGCGACCCCTTGACCCCCAGTCAAGTGCGCTACCAAGCTGCGCCACGTCCCGTTTGCCGTCTGACCTGGGGTTTCCCCCGGCCGAACGTGCATGGCAACCATACCGTACTCCGGACGGTGGTCGCGCGCGGGTTTCCCCACGCGTCCCTCGGCGGGAACGCCCGGGGCTACGCTCCGGAGCTCCCGGGGCGGGCCGGGGGCGCCGTCTCCGGCACCGGGGCGGCCGGGCCGCCGCGCACGGCGGGGCGGTCGGCGCGCGGCAGGTTGCGGACGGCCGGGACGGCGAGCAGGGCGGCGGAGACGACCAGGGCGGCCGCGCCCGCCGCCAGCAGCACCTGGTCGGCGCCGAACAGTTCCGCGGCGGGTCCCGCGAGGCTCTGGCCGACGGGGACCATGGCGAGGGACCCGGCGACCTCGTAGGCGTGGATGCGGTTGAGGACGGCGGCGGGCACCTGGGTCTGTACCGTGGTCGCCCACATCACCGCCCAGAAGGCCCGCCCCGCTCCGGCGACCACGGCCCCCGCCGCCATGGCGGGCACCTCCAGCCCGGCTCCCACCACGGCCGGGAAGCACGCGAAGGCGGCGATGGCGACGCCTCCCGCACGCAGCATCCGCCGCGGGCGCAGCCGGAACGCCACCAGGCCGCCGATGACGGTGCCCGCCCCGAAGGCGGAGTTGACCAGGCCGTAGGAGCCGGCGCCGTGCTCGCGGACCACCTCGGCGGCGACCAGCGGGATGGTCGGGCCCCAGGAGGCGACCATCATCAGGCACCAGATGAGGATCACGCCCCACATCCAGGTGCGGGAGCGGAACTCGCGCCAGCCTTCGGCCAGATCGGCCAGGAAGGCGGCCACCACGCGGCCGGCCGCGGTCTTCCGGCGCGGGAGCGGCGGCAGCCGCAGCAGGACGAGGCACAGGGCGCCGACGCCGTAGGTGGCCGCGTGGGCGACGAAGACGCCGCCGGGCGAGGCGAAGGCCACCAGCACGCCGGCGAAGGCGGGTCCCAGGAGCTGGGCGCCCGCCTCGGCGGTGCCGATCGCCCCGTTGGCGCCCTGCACGTCGGTCGCGAGCCGGGGCACGGTGCCGGCCACTCCGGGCTGGAAGACCGCCGCGGCGACCCCGTTGAGGGCGCCGATCAGGCAGATCTGCCACAGCACCACCTGGCCGGTGAAGAACAGCACCGCGGCCAGGGCCTGGGTGACCAGCCGGACCAGGTCGGCCCCGATCATCAGCCGTCGCGCGTCGAACCGGTCGGCGAGGACCCCGCCGAAGACGACCAGGGCGGCGAAGGAGCCGGCGGTGGAGGCCATCGCGAGACCGACGGCCCCGGCGCCGTACCCGTGCTGGAGGAGACCCGCGGCGAGGGCGACCGGCAGCATGGCGTCGCCCAGGGCGACGACCGCCCGGGCCAGGAAGAACAGAGTGAAGTTCCGTGACCACAGTCCCCGCCCCGCCACGGTGCTCCTCCCCGGTCCCGCCACGCCACCCCGCCACCGCGTCGCCTCGCGCGTCGTGGCTCCCCGCCGCCCGGGGTTTCCCCGAAGGGGCCCACGGAGGCCGGAACATGACGCCCTGCCGGCCAACCGGTCCGTCGCCGCAACGGCGGGCCGGGCGGGTTCATTCCCCGGCGGGGACTCCGAGTTCCGGGTGGGAGTCGCGCAGTGCGGTGGGGGCGGCCTGGCGCCAGGAGTCGGCGAGGATGTCACGGAGTTCGCCCTCGTCCTCCAGCTCCGCGAGCCGGACCCGGATCCAGGCAAAGGCGCTCTCGTGGTCGGCGATCCAGAACTTCCCGGGTTCGGCGAGGACGAGTTCGTCCCGTTCCTCCTTGGGGCAGCGCACCGCGCAGGAGGACTCGTCCTCCGGCAGGGTGGCGAACATCTTCCCCGCCACCCGGAAGGTGGGCATGCTCCAGGCCGTCTTCTCGGCGGTGTCCGGCAGGGACAGGGCGATTCGGCGTACGTCGTGCGCGTCCGGCATGCCCGCAGGGTAGCCGCGGGCACCGACAACGGCGGGCGGGCGGCGCGTCGGCCGCCCCGCGCTCACCAGTCTCCGCGCGCCGCCTCGCCCAGCGCGTCCAGGACGGGACTGATCAGCGGGTGCGCCTCGGAACCCCGGCGCACGGCGGCGAAGACCCGGCGGGTGGGAGCCACGCCCTCCACCGGGCGCACCGCCACGCCGGTCAGGTCCGTGCCGCGCAGGGCGGACCGGGGCACCAGGGCCACTCCCGCGCCGGCGGAGGCGAGCGCGACGACGGCCCTGAAGTCGTCGGAGGAGTGGTCGAAGTCCGGCTGGAAGCCGGCGCTCTCGCAGGCCAGGACCACCACGTCGTGGCAGGGGTTGCCCGGGTAGGGGCCGATCCAGGGGTCCTTGGCGAGGTCGGCCAGCGGGACCCGGTCCGCCTCGGCGAGACGGTGGGCGGTCGGCACGACCGCGTCGAACGGCTCGGCGTACAGCGGCACATGGGTGAGGCGGGCGTCCCCGGCCGCCGGCGCTCCGCGGTACTCGACGGCGACCGCCACGTCCACCTGCCGGTCGAGGACCATCGGCAGGCTGGCGTCGCCCTCGGCGTCCCGTACCCGCACCCGGATGCCGGGGCGGCTGCGGGCCAGGGCGGTCAGCGCGGGGGCGACGACCAGGCCGATGCCGGTGGCGAAGGCGGCGACGGTGACCGTGCCGGCCTCACCGGAGCCGTAGGCGGCCAGCTCGGCCTCGGCCCGCTCCAGCTGCGCGAGCACCGCGTTGGTGTGTCCGAGCAGGATCTCCCCGGCCGGAGTGAGTCGCACCCCGCGCGCGCCGCGCTCCACCAGACGGTGCCCGGTCTCCTGCTCGAGCGCGGTGAGCTGCTGGGAGACGGCGGAGGGGGTGAGGTAGAGCGCGGCCGCGGCCGCGGTCACCGTCCGGTGGTCCGCCACCGCCCGCAGGATGTGCAGCCGCCGCGCTTCGATCACGCTGCCATTGTCTCAGCTCACGGCGGGTGTCCCGGCACCGTGCCCGGCCCCGGGCACCCGTCCGCCCCGGGGCGTCGGGGTCCCGGGGCGGAGGGTGTGGGCGGGCGGTGCGGGCGCCGGGTGCGCCGCCGGTGCGGCGGACGGCGCCCGTGGTGGTGCGGGGGACGGCGCCCCGGGGCGGTCAGCCCTCCAGTTCGGCGCGGGCCGAGACGAACGCGGCGATCGCGGTCTCCACGTCCTCGGTGGAGTGGGCCGCCGACAGCTGCACCCGGATGCGGGCCTGCCCCTGCGGGACGACCGGGTAGGAGAAGCCGATCACGTAGACGCCGCGCTCCAGCAGCAGCTCCGCCATCCGGCCGGCGACCGAGGCGTCCCCGAACATCACCGGCGCGATCGCGTGCTCGCCGGGGAGGACGTCGAAGCCCTCCTCGGTCATCCGGCGGCGGAACAGCTCGGTGTTCTCCGCCAGACGGGTCCGCAACTCGCCCGCGGACTCCAGCAGGTCCAGGACCTTCAGCGAGGCGGCCGCGATCACCGGGGCGAGGGTGTTGGAGAACAGGTAGGGGCGGGACCGCTGCCGCAGCAGGGCCACGATCTCGGCCCGCGCGGCGACGTAGCCGCCGGAGGCGCCGCCCAGCGCCTTGCCCAGGGTGCCGGTGAGGACGTCGACGCGGTCCATGACGCCGAAGAGCTCGGGCGTGCCCCGCCCGCCCGGCCCGACGAAGCCCACGGCGTGGGAGTCGTCGACCATCACCATGGCGTCGTACCGGTCGGCGAGGTCGCAGATCTCGTCGAGCGGCGCGAGGTAGCCGTCCATGGAGAAGACGCCGTCGGTGACGATCAGCTTCCGGCGCGCCCCGGAGGCGGCCTTGAGCTGGGCCTCCAGGTCGGCCATGTCGCGGTTGGCGTAGCGGAAGCGCTGCGCCTTGGAGAGGCGGATGCCGTCGATGATCGACGCGTGGTTGAGGGCGTCGGAGATCACCGTGTCCTCGGCCCCGAGCAGCGTCTCGAAGACGCCTCCGTTGGCGTCGAAGCAGGAGGAGTAGAGGATGGTGTCCTCCTGGCCGAGGAACGCCGAGAGGCGTGCCTCGAGCTCCTTGTGCACCTCCTGGGTGCCGCAGATGAAGCGGACGGAGGCCATGCCGTAGCCCCAGCGGTCGAGCGCCGCGTGGGCGGCGGCGACGATCTCGGGGTGGTCGGCGAGGCCGAGGTAGTTGTTGGCGCAGAAGTTGAGCACCTCGCCGGGGCGGCCGCCGGCGGTGACGTCGACCTTGGCGGACTGCGGGGTGCCGATGACGCGCTCGGGCTTGTG
This sequence comes from Streptomyces sp. NPDC002734, assembly GCF_040295685.1. Lineage (NCBI taxonomy): Bacteria > Bacillati > Actinomycetota > Actinomycetes > Kitasatosporales > Streptomycetaceae > Streptomyces > Streptomyces sp. NPDC002734. The sequence continues at coordinate 52,999 of NZ_JBEOVU010000016.1, read as the reverse complement.
CAGGCCGGCGGCGCGGATCTCGTCGAGGGTGGCGCGGATGTCGTCGCGCACGGAGTCGAACATCTTGGGCTCCAGGCTCCAGAGGGTGATGGCGGGGCGGCGGACGGCCGGGGCCGCGGGTCAGACGGTCCAGTCGAGGATGACCTTGCCGCCCTTGCCGGCCGCGGCGTCGGCGAAGGCCGCCTCGAAGTCGCGGTGGTCGTAGCGGCCGGTGATCACCGGGGCAAGGTCCAGACCGTTCTCCAGGAGCACGGACATGGCGTACCAGGTCTCGAACATCTCGCGACCGTAGATGCCCTTGACGGTGAGCATGGAGGTGACGATCCGGGACCAGTCGACCGGGAACTCCTCGGACGGCAGGCCGAGCATGGCGATCCGGCCGCCGTGCGTCATGTTGGCGATCATCTCGCGCATCGCGGCGGCCTGGCCGGACATCTCCAGGCCGATGTCGAAGCCCTCGCGCAGGCCGAGTTCGCGCTGGCCGTCGGCGATCGTCGTCCGCGCCACGTTGAGGGCGAGGTCGGCGCCGACCTTCCGGGCCAGGTCGAGGCGTTCGTCGCTGACGTCGGTGACGACGACGTTGCGCGCGCCGGCGTGCTTGGCGACGGCGGCGGCCATCAGGCCGATCGGGCCGGCGCCCGTGATCAGGACGTCCTCGTTGACCAGCGGGAAGGACAGCGCGGTGTGCACGGCGTTGCCGAACGGGTCGAAGATCGCGGCGACGTCGAGGTCGACGGGGACGCGGTGCACCCAGACGTTGGTCGCGGGCAGCGCCACGTACTCGGCGAAGGCGCCGTCGCGACCGACGCCGAGGCCGACGGTGGCGCGGCACAGGTGCCGGCGTCCGGCCAGGCAGTTGCGGCAGCGACCGCAGACCAGGTGGCCCTCTCCGCTGACCCGGTCGCCGGGCTTGATTTCGGCGACGTCACGGCCGGTCTCGACGACCTCGCCGACGAACTCGTGGCCGACGACCAGCGGGGTGGTGATGGCCTGCTGGGCCCAGCCGTCCCAGGCGCGGATGTGCAGGTCGGTGCCGCAGATGCCGGTGCGCAGCACCTTGATCAGCACGTCGCCGGGGCCGATCGTGGGCTCCGGGACGTCCGTGAGCCACAGACCCGGCTCCGCCTTCTCCTTGACCAGCGCCTTCACCGATGCGGCTCCTGTGCGTGCGTTCCCGTGCCCGGGCATGGCGAAGCAGCCCGGGCACGGGGAAGAGGTTGGGTTACCTCTAGAACATGCCGCACGGGAGGGGTCCGGGTCCATCGAGGTTTTCTTAACCTCGGCCTCAGGATTCCTTCAGACGCCGCCCGGGTGTCCGCGCGGCGGCAGCGTGCCCGCCTTCAGAGGCGTCGCCGCAGCTCGTCGCGGACGTGCCGCAGCACGGCGGGGTCCGTGGGGGTGTGCCGGAAGGACGGCGCCTCGGCGAGGACCAGTCCGGCCTCGACGAGGTCGGAGACCACCACCTTGGCGACGGCCACCGGCAGCCCGAGCCGGGCGGCGAGTTCGGCGACGGTCACCGGGGTGCGGGCGAGTCTCAGGGCGCGGCCGTGCTCGGGGCCCGGATGGCCGGTCGCCGGGTGGCCGGTCGCCGTCACATGGGTGAGCAGGTCGAGCTGGGCGGTGGGCCGGGTGCGGCCGTTGCTCACCGTGTAGGGCCGCACGAGCCGACCCGCCTGCTCGTCGAGCCAGGGGCCGTCGTCGGCCGCCGCCGTGATCAACGCCGGGTCACCGCGGGCTCGGGCGCGGCCGCGTGCGGTACGGGCGGGCGGGCGGCGGCGTGCCGGGGGGCCGTCGCCAGGTAAGGGCGCACGCTCTTGACGAGCATGGCCATCTCGTAGCCCAGTACGGCGGCGTCGGTGGCGCTGTCGGCCATCACCGCGAGGCAGGTGCCGGAGCCGGCGGTGGTGACGAACAGCAGGGCCGAGGTCAGCTCGACGACCACCTGGCGGACGTCGCCGCCGTCGTCGAAGGTGAGTCCGGCGCTGCGGCCGAGGGAGTGCAGGCCGGAGGCGAGGGCGGCCATGTGGTCGGCGCCCTCCTGGTCCAGGCCGTACGCGGAGCGGACCAGTCCGTCGCAGGAGAGGAGCACGGCGCTCCTGGTGTGCGGCACGCGCCGGACCAGGCCGGCCAGCAGCCAATCGAGGTCGGCGGCGCGGTCGGGACGGGGGGCGGTGTGCGTGGGGGTGTGCGTATCGGGGGCCATGGTGGGTCGACTCCTTGAGGCTGGGGGTCTGGGGTGTGGGGGGGGCTGGGGCGGGCGGGGCTGCTCAGAGGCCGCTGGGGGCGTCCCGGCCGTCGGTCGCCGGGGAGGCGGCGGAGGCGGCGGTCCCGGTGCGGTGACCTGTAGCCGCGTCGGCGTCCACGCCGGGGAACTCCGCGTCGTACGCCTCGGCGAGACCGACCCCGCGCCGGAAGGCGGCCATCAGGTGGGGGTCGTGTCCGGCCTCCTCCTCGATGGCCTCCGCGTCGGCGCGGGGACTCGGCCGGGACCGCAGTTGCGGGGCGAGGTGCGACTGCGCCTGGCGGCGGGGCAGCGGGGGCGGGACGGCGACGGGAGACTCCTGGGAGGTCAGGGCCTCGGGTGCGGTGGGGGCACCGGGCGGTGCGGCGGGCCGCGTCCCGGGCAAGGCGCCCGCGGGCGTCGCCCGTCCGTCCCGCTCCCTCACGGGCAACGGCACCCGGGGCTCGGCCCGCGGGGCGGCGTGCTCGCCGTGCCGCGGCGACGGCACCAGAGGCGTCGTCTCCCCCGGTGCGCGCGTCGCCTGCCGCCATGCCTCGGGCAGGGCGTCGGGGACCGGCCGGTCCGACCGCGCCGGGGAGTCCTCGTCCCGGGCCTGCGGGGCCGACGCTTCGACCGGCACGGGCCAGGCGCCCTCGTCACCCGGACGTCCGGCGACGTCGCTCCGGCTCGGCCCCTGCCCGGCGGGGGTCTCGACGGCCGCCGCGCGTTCCGGTGACGGCTCCGGCTCCGGCTCCGGCCAGGCCGATCCCAGGTCCAGGTGGTGCGCCACCTCCGCGTAGGGCGGCGTCAGCGGGCCGCCGGACGCGGCACCGGGGCGGTCGGCCGGGGCGTCCCCGACGGAGCGCCACGGGTCGGCCCCGTGCGGCGGCGACCCGGACACCTCGGCGAAGCGGTCCGGTGCCATGGGAGCGGCGTGCTCGGCCGACCCGAGCAGGTCGGGGGTCCGACTCCACGGCGCGTCCGCGGGAAGCGAGGGCTCGGCCGACGGGTACTGCGCGGGCACGAACCCGTCCGGTCCCGCATCCGGGCGCCGGGCGTCCGCACCGTTCGAGGACGCCGCCGGTCCGACCGTGTCCTCCGCTTCACGGTCCCACGGCTGGTCCGCCGAGAACGCCGGCCGGACCACATCCGCACCGGGCGAACTCGGCCCGTCCTGGTGCACCGGAGCGGAGGGGACGTAGGGATCGGCCGAGGAACGGTCCGGTGCGGTGGCGCTCAGCTCGACGGGAGCCAGCGAGGCACCACCCCACGAGGTCTCGGGCCGGGCCCCGCGCCACGCGGGGGCACCGGGTCCGTCCGTGTCGGCGGCGCCGGGCCGCCCCCCGAGGTGCGCCGCGCGTCCGGGAAGCCGCCACTCCCCGGTGTCGGCCGGGCCACCCGCCGTGGGCAGGTCCGCCGGGGCGTCCTCGGCGGCCGGGGGCAGTTCCGCCGACGGCGGCCCCAGCAGCGTCTGCGGCAGCACCAGCACCGCCTGCACGCCGCCGTAGATGTTGCCGCCGAGGCGGACCCGGACCCCATGCCGGCGGGCCAGCTGGGACACCACGTACAGCCCGATCCGTCCGTCCGCCAGGAGTCCCGCGACGTCGACCGAGGCGGGGTCGGCCAGCAGCGCGTTCATCCGCTCCTGCTCCTCGGAGGGCATCCCGAGACCGCGGTCCTCCACCTCCACCGCCAGCCCGGCCGCGACGGCGTCGGCGCGGATCGCCACCTGGGTGTGCGGCGGGGAGAACACCGTCGCGTTCTCGACCAGTTCGGCGAGCAGATGGATCACGTCCGCGACGGCGTGCCCCCGCAGCGTGCCCTCCACCGGCGGCACGACCCGCACCCGTGCGTACTGCTCGACCTCCGCGACGGCGGAGCGCAGCACCTCCTCGAGGGCGACCGGCTCGCTCCACTGCCGACGGGAGACCGCGCCGCCCAGGACGGCCAGGTTCTCGGCGTGCCGCCGGACCCGGGTGGCCAGGTGGTCGACGTGGAAGAGGCCCCGGAGCAGGTCGGGGTCCTCGATCTCCCGTTCCAGCTCGTCCAGGACCGCGATCTCCCGATGGGCCAGCGACTGCAGCCGCCGGGCGACGTTCACGAACACCTCGATGCGGTGCTCGACCCCCGTGCCCCGCTCGCCCTCGCGCTCTCCCGCCGGCGCCTCCTCGTGCGTCGTCCCGTCCGTCGTCGCCGCGCGCCGGGACAGGACCTCCAACGACTCGCGGTGCGCTCGCTCGAGGTCCTCGGCCAGCCTGCCGAACGCGTCGGTGGCCGACCCGCCCGGCGCCGGAGCGGACGCCTGGTCCCCTGCCCCGTCCGGAGCGTCGGAGACCGTCGGCTCCCCTGCGGCCGCCCTTCGTTCCTCCGCCTGTTCGGCGACCTGCCGGCGGAGCTCCTCGACGCGGACGGTCACCGAGTGCGCGGCCCGGCGCGCGGCGACCGCCGCGGCGGCCACCGCCATCACCGCGAGTGCCAGCGCCCCGGCGAGTACGGCCCACAGGGCGGGCCCGCCGGGGGCGCCGGCGGTGAGGAGCACGAACAGCACCGCCGCCCCGCCCCCGAGCGCCACCGCCACCGGCGGCAGCACCGCGATACGGGACAACTGTGGCCCGAGGGGCGGAAGTTGCTGCTGCCGCAGGGGCGATCTGCGGTCGGCCGGTGCGCGAAGGTGAGACATCGACGTCCTCGTGCTGAGCGGTGCGTCAGGGACCGGGGGCGCTCGTGCGGGTGACGCCTGCGCCCCCGCGTGGCGGACACTCACAGTAGTCACGCGATCGCGCGTGTTGCCGGGCAGTTGGGCAAGTCCGTACCCCGACAACCCCCTCCCGTAGGACAGTTCGCACACCTGACCTACGTCCGCGCCTCTGTAGCCCCTGCCGCCCCACGATCCGGGGTGTCACGCAGCGTGTTCGCCGCCGGGAACCCTGCGAGCCCGGCGGACACACGGAGAGGGCGGACGCCACCGCGTCCGCCCACCTCTCCTCGGCGGGGCGATGCCCCGTCCTCCGTCGTCAGCTCGCCCCTGGTCCCGCGTCCTCGGTCCCGGAGAGCTCCTTGAGGTACTGGTGGCACTTGACCGCCCGGTCGGAGTCCTGCGCCATCACCGTGCGGAAGAACTCGGCGATCTCGGTCTTCCCGGCGTTCTCCGCGTCGCGGACGTACTGGCCGTAGTCGTGCCCGGCCTTGAGCGAGTGGTACTGCACGGAGATCAGGTCGAAGACGACATCGCTGAAGCCGGTCTCACCCGTGGCCATGATGGTCCTCCCGAAGTACGTCGAAGCGTCGAAGTGCGGACGTGGGGCGGGTTTCACGGGGGACGGCGGGTCAAACGGGCAGCTCGCCCGCGCGGCCGACCACCCGGGGCACGCCGTCCGGTGCGAGCACCGCGCGCTGTCCGTGGCGGCAGTGCACGACCCGGTCGGCGAGTCCGGCGCGCTCCGCCTCGGCCAGGAAGGCGGTGAGCGGGGAGCGCATCACCGTGTAGTCGCCGTAGTGGACCGGCAGGACGGCACGGGGGTCGACGAGGCGCGCCAGTTCGGCGCCCTGTTCGCCGTCCATGGTGACCAGCAGACCGCCGGGCAGGGTGGTGCCGCCCAGGTGCAGCACGGCGAGGTCGGGTCCGGGGAACCTGCGGGCGATCTCGGCGAGCCCGGGGTACATCAGCGTGTCGCCGGAGATGTACAGGCGCAGCCGGGGAGGACCGGTGAGGGGGCCGAACTCGAGCAGGCTGCCCATCACCGGCGGCAGCAGTCCGCGCAGCAGCGGGTGACCGGCGTGCCGCCCCGGCGCGGCGGTCACCCGGACCTGGGCGTCGCCCCGCCGCACGGTGTACTCCTCCCAGGTGCGCAGTCCGACGGCCCGGCGGAAGCCGTGCACCCCTTGCAGACGGCGGGAGGCGTGGGGCGTGGTGACCACCGGCAGGGACCGTGGGAGGCCGCGGCGGGCGCGGCGGTCCCAGTGGTCGCCGTGCAGGTGGGACAGGAGCACGGCGTCCAGCTCCGGCAGGTCGCCGACGGCCAGGGCGGGCTCGGTGAGGCGGCGGCTGAGCAGGCCGTTGCCGAGGTAGGCGTGCTCACCGCGATGGAGGAAGTTGGGGTCGGTGAGCAGCGTGAGCCCGCGGTAGCGGAGCAGCAGGGTCGCGTTGCCGACGAAGTGCAGGTCGAGGGCGTCGCTGTCGTCCGACGACGGGTGCATGGGAACCACCGTGTTCCTGGCCGGGCTGCGGGAGGTGTCGGCCTCCCCGGTTCCCGGCCCGGAGTACCCCTGTCGGGCGTTCGGGAAGAGTCGACGTCCCGAAGGCGCAGGTCCCGAAGGCCTACGTCCAGGCGGCTCAGGTCCCGTCCGGGTCCCGTCGGGATGTCAGGCCCCGGGGGAACCCAGGACCCGCTCGACCGCGGCGCGGCCGGACTCCAGCGCCGCCTTGAGCAGCCTGCCGTCGCGGGTGAGCCGTCCCACCCGTGGCGAGTCCAGCGCCGGACGGACCGACATCACCGCCGTGCCGTCCCGGCCGGGCAGTCCCCCGCGGTCGTACTCGGAGAGCAGCGCCTCGTCCTCCCGCAGCCGGTGGGCCCGGGCGAAGTAGCTGTCGTGCAGCGCCTTGGGATAGCGGCGCAGGGCGGTGGCGGCGACCAGCCGGGAGCCGTACGACGGACGGACCGACCCGTCGGCCGCGGGCGCGGGCAGCAGGTCCTTGGGGGCGGGCCGGGAGCGCAGGACGAGGACGTGGGTCGCCCCCTGGGCCAGTGCGGTGCGGTAGGGCACGGACTCCGCGAGCCCGGCGTCGTAGTAGTGCCGCCCGCCGAGTTCGACCGCCGGGCCGGCGAGGAAGGGCAGCGCGGCGCTCGCACGCAGGGCCAGGCGCAGTTCCGCCGGGCCGTCGAGGAAGGGACGCAGGTCCGTGGAGAGCCCGGTGTGGGCGTCGGTGGCCAGCGGGTGGTACTCGACGGGGTGGGAGAGGACCGCCTGGAAGTCCATCCGCGCCACCTCGGCGTAGAGGTGCTCGACCAGCGTCCGCACGTCGACCACCGGCCGCCCGCGCCAGAAGTTCGACAGACGGATCATGGTGTTGGCGTACTCGGGCTCGGCCCAGCCGTTGAGCTGCTCCGGGGCGCCGCTGAGCAGCCAGGCGCCGGTGATGGCGCCCGCCGAGGAGCCGTACACGGCGTCGAAGGCGTCGACCAGACCGGCGTCGTGGAGGGCGAGCGCCATGCCCGCGGAGAAGGTGCCGCGCATGCCGCCGCCCTCGATCACCAAGGCGAGCCGCAGGCCGTCGTCGCGGGCGCCAGGACGGCTCCCGGCGCGGGTGCGTTCGGCGACGGCCCGCAGGACCTCGTGCCGGTCGCGGGGCGAGTCTGGGTGCGCCCCTGCCCGCCTGCCGTCCGCGGGCCTGTCGTCGGCGACGGGCTTTCGGCTCATGCCTGGCTCTCCCTCGGGTCCGGCCGCGTCCCGGGTGCGGCCGGGCGGCCGGAGGGCGCTGCGCAGGCCATTGTCCCCCGCCGCGCGGACCGGAAGCCGACAAGGGAGACGGCGAGGCCGGAGACGCCAGGCCCGGAGACGGCAGGCGCTACGGTCCGAAGCGGCCGGTCAGGCCAGCGACAGGAAGAGCTTCTCCAGGCGCGCCCGCATCTGCGCCGAGTCGCGGACCTCCGGGTCCTCACTGGTCATGCACTGCTGGAGCCCGGTCGCGATGATCGAGAAGCCGGCCCGGTCCAGCGCCTTGGAGACGGCGGACAGCTGCGTGACGACGTCCTCGCAGTCGCGGCCATCCTCCAGCATCTTGATGACGCCGGCCAGCTGGCCCTGGGCGCGCCGCAGTCGGTTCAGCGCCGACTTGAGCTCCTCGGCACTCATGTCGAGTTGCACACATCCTCCTCTTCATACCCCCGTGGGTATTCTACCCTCGGTTGAGCCACCCACTGAAAGGCATTGTCGCGTGAGCACCTTCACCACCCTGTCCACCGCCGAGGCGGCCGCGCGCGCGGGCGACTTCACGATCATCGACGTCCGTACGCCCGGCGAGTACGCGGGCGGTCACCTGCCCGGCGCCCACAACGTCCCGCTGGACCGGGTGAAGGAGGCGGCGGACACCCTGCGCGCCGCCGCGGACCGGGGCCCGCTGCTGGTGGTGTGCGCCTCGGGCGCGCGCTCCGCGAACGGCTGCGCGCAGCTGGCCTCGCTGGGCATACAGGCCGCCACCCTGGAGGGCGGGACGGCCGCCTGGCAGGCCGCCGGTCACCCGCTCGAGCGTCCGGCCGGCGCCCGTTCCGTGTGGCCCATGGACCGCCAGGTCCGTCTGGTGGCGGGTTCCCTGGTGCTCCTCGGGTTCCTCGTCGGCCTGGCCTGGCCGCCGGCCCACTGGCTGTCCGGCGCGATCGGCGCGGGCCTGGTGTTCTCCGGGGTGACCAACACCTGCGGCATGGCCGCCGTGCTGGGCAGGCTCCCCTACAACCGGGGTGCCGCCGGCTGCCCGACGTTCGACGAGACCCGGCGCCGCATCGCCGCCTGATCGCCGCATCGCCGCATCGCCGCATCGCCGCATCGCCGCATCGCCGCCTGATCGTCGGCCCGCCGCCTCGCCGGGCCGTCCCCCCGCGCCCGCGAGGGTGGGGAACACAGCGGTGTCGTCCGGTGTTGAGGGGGGAGGAAAGGTGCGGCCGTCGTCCCGCGGGGGCACGCACTCCGTACAGGGGCGCCGGCCGTCCCTCGTCCCCCTCACGAGCGTCATGGCCCTTTCCCGCCCCAGGTCCGCGGCCTCGGCCGTAGCGGCCGGTGTCGCCGCCGCCTTCCTGGCCGTCGGCTGCGCCACCGGTACGGCCGACGACCGTCCCGACGCGCGTCCGCCCGCCCCGGCCCCGGCTGCCGCCGCGCAGGTGACTGCCCCGGCGTCCCCGTCAGGGGCGGGCCAGGCGCAGGACCCCCGGACGCCGGCGGAGCACTCCCCCGTCCGCCCGGATCCGCGCACGCGTGAGGCACGGCTGAGCATCCCCGCCCTCGGCCTCGACGACCTGCGGGTGGTCCGTTACGAGGGGACGACGGACGACCGGGCCGGCACCCGCATCCAGGACCGGGGCCACGCGGCCGCCCCGTACGGGCCCGACGGCGGCGTCGGTCCGGGAGAGGTCGGCAACCACCTGATCACCGCCCACCGGCTCTCGGCCGGCGGCCCGCTGCGCGACCTGCCCTCCCTGGGCGTGGGCGACACGGTCCTAATCACCTCGGGCGGCACGGTCCACGAGTACCGGATCAGCGGGACCCGCTCGACCTCCTTCCGCTCCGAGCGCTCGCTCGCCGAGCAGCGCGCGGAGGTTCCTGGACACCCGGGGCGCGAGGCGACCCGGGCCATGATCACCGTCTCGACCTGCGCGACCCCCGAGGACGACGCGGCGGGCAACTCCTGGCGGGACGCCAACGGCAATCCCGAGCACCGCATCGACAAGATCGGCGTCCTGGTCTCCTCCCGCCCCGCGTAACCTCTCCCCATGATCACGCAGTGGGCCCTGCGCCCCGCCCGCCCGGAGGACGTCGAACCGATCGTGGAGATACGGGCCGCTGTGATGCGTCCGGACCTGGAGCGGCTGGGCCGTTACGACGCGCACAGGGTCCGTCAGCGGTTCCGTGACTCCTGGTCCCCGCGGCACACATCCGTGGTGACCGTCGAGGGGTCCCTGGCGGGCTGCGTCACCGTGCGCCCCGACGAGGACGGGGGCCGGGTGCTGGAACACTTCTACCTGGCGCCCGCCCGGCAGGGCCAGGGGCTGGGAAGTGCCGTGCTCCGCCTCCTCCTCGACGACGCGGACGCGGCCGGCGAGCCGTTCCGTCTCGTCGTCCTCCAGGGCAGCCCGGCCCGCAGGCTGTACGAGCGCCACGGCTTCGTGCGGCGGTCCGAGGACCCGGTCGACGTGGTCATGACCCGCCGCCCCGCCGTACGACAGGACCCGGTGACCGGGCGGTGACCCGAACCGCCACGGTCCTGTTCCTCGACGTCGACGGCCCGTTGCTCCCCTTCGGCGGCACCCGTCCCGCGCCCTCGACCGCCGACACGGGCAACCCGCTGCTGTCCCGCCTCGACCCCGGCCTGGGCCCGCGCCTGCTCTCCCTGGGCTGCGACCTCGTGTGGGCCACCACCTGGCAGGACGAGGCCAACGAGGTCCTCGCCCCCCTCCTGGGCCTCCCCGCCCTGCCGGTGGTGAGGTGGCCGGTGGATCCCGAGGGCCCGGACACCCCGGGCACACCGCGGGGCCTGCACTGGAAGACCCCCGCCCTGGTGGCCCGGGCGGAGGGCCGCCCGTTCGTCTGGGTGGACGACGAGATCGGCCCGGTGGACAGGCTCTGGGTGGAGGGCGTCCACCCGGCGCCCGCGCTGCTCCACCGCGTCGACCCCCGCCAAGGCCTCACCGACGAGGACTTCGACTCGCTGGCCGCCTTCGTGGCCGGCCTGGGCGCGACCTGAGTGCACGCCGGGAAAACCCTTCGACAGCCTGCCGACGGATCAGCACACTGTCCGCTCGTGACGAGTAGCCAGATCTGGTCCAAGGCCATGGCCGAGCGCAACGACGCGGGCGAGACGGTGATGTTCTCGCCCGAAGTGCTCGGCCCCACCGTCGACTTCCTCGCCCGACTGGCCGGCGACGGCCCCGCCCTCGAATTCGCCATCGGCACCGGCCGCGTCGGCGTGCCCCTGCGGGAGCGGGGCGTGCCCGTGACCGGCATCGAGCTGTCCGAGCACATGGCCGCCGTACTGCGCCGCAAGGTCGACGAGGAGACGCTGCCGGTCGTCCTCGGCGACATGGCCACCACCGTCGTGCCCGGCAGCTTCACCCTCGTGTACCTGGTCTACAACACGATCTCCAACCTGCTCACCCAGGACGAGCAGGTCGAGTGCTTCCGCAACGCGGCCCGGCACCTGGCCCCCGGCGGCCGCTTCGTGATCGAGCTGGGCGTTCTCCCCCTGCGCCGGATGCCGCCGGGGCAGACCGCCGTCCCCTTCGACGTCTCCGAGCGACACCTCGGCTTCGACACGATCGACACGACCGAGCAGCTCCTCGTCTCCCACCACTTCGTCCTGGAGGAGGACGGCCGCTACCGGCGGGGCAACTCCCGTCACCGGTACGCGTCGCCGGCGGAGCTCGACCTGATGGCCCGCATCGCGGGACTCGAGCGGGAGCTGCGGGTCGCGGACTGGGACGGCTCCCCGTTCACCAACGACTCCGAGAAGCACGTCTCCGTCTGGCGCAAGCCCGCCTGAGCCGCCCGAGGGCGGGTACCCGCACCCGCGCACACAGCGGCTAGCCGGAGGGAAGACACGCATGGTGATCGACGAGACGCTGGTCAAGGAGCTGCTGGACAGGCCGTCGGACGACGCCTCCCTGGTCCTGCTCGAAGGGACGGCACAGGTGGTCGACGGCGCCGCCCTGGAGGGGGACTCGGCCTTCCGCGGGGCGGCGGTCGTGCTGACCCGCGGGGAACTGGTCGAGCGGCTGGGCGGCACCTCGCCCGACGAGGCGGACCTCACCCGGACGGCGGCGTCCCTGAGCGACTCCATCGGCAAGCTGGGCGCCTGATCCCGCCCGCCGGGCCCTGTCCCGGCTGCCGGGCCCCAGCTGCGGGGCCCGGTCCCACCTGTACGGTCCCGCCTCCCGGCCCGTCACGGGCCGACCGGAATCCTTCGGTCCGGGGACCCCTGCGACGGAGAATCTGCCGCGCTCGCAGGGGTCCAGGCGGACGATATCGTGCGATTTGGCGTCATCTCCTCTCGTACCCAATCATGGTCGGCGCGCCCGGCGATCCCGGGCGTCTGCACGACGAGAGGCGCACCACCCATGCTCCCCACCGGAACCTCATCCTCCCCTGCCCCTGTCCGCACCCCGGCTCCGCCGGCCGGTGACGGCAGCCGGCACGCCCGGCGCTTCGGCCTCCCGGTGGCGACCGCTCTGGTCATGGGCAACATCATCGGCGGCGGCATCTTCCTGCTGCCTGCCTCGGTGGCTCCGTTCGGCACCGTGAGCCTGGTGGCCTTCGCGGTGCTGACCGTCGGCGCGATCGCGCTGGCCCTCACCTTCGGCCGGCTCGCGCGGCGCGACCCGCGCACCGGCGGCCCCTACGTCTACGCGCGTGAGTCGTTCGGCGACTTCGCGGGGTTCCTCGCCGCCTGGTCGTACTGGATCACCACCTGGGTCTCGAACGCGGCGCTGGCCGTCGCGGCGGTCGGCTACTTGACCGTGCTCCTGCCGGTCGTCGGCGACCACCGCTGGTCCCTCTGCGCGGCCGCCCTGGTCCTGCAGTGGCTCCCGGCGCTCGCCAACTTCGCCGGCACCCGGTGGGTCGGCGCCGTCCAGCTCGTCTCCACCGTCCTGAAGTTCGTGCCCCTGCTGCTGGTGGCCGTGGGCGGCCTCTTCTTCTTCGACGCCGACAACCTCGGCCCCTTCAACGCGAGCGGGCAGAGCACGATCGGCGCGGTCTCGGCGGCCGCGGCGATCCTGCTGTTCTCCTACCTCGGCGTCGAGTCCGCCGCGGTGAGCGCGGGTGACGTGGCCGATCCCCGGCGCAACGTGGGCCGGGCGACCGTCATCGGCACGGCCGGTGCGGCGCTGGTCTACCTGCTGGGCACGCTGTCGGTCTTCGGCACCGTCGCCCACGACGACCTGGTGGGCTCCTCCGCCCCCTTCTCCGACGCGGTGAACGTCATGGTCGGCGGCACCTGGGGCGGCTGGGCGGTCGCGGTGGCCGCGCTGGTGTCGATGACCGGCTGCCTCAACGGCTGGACGCTGCTCAGCGCGCAGACCCCGTACGCCGCCGCCCGCGACGGGCTCTTCCCGGCCCGCTTCGCCCACCGCCGCCGCGGGGTGCCCGTCTTCGGCGTGGCGGTCACCGTGGTCCTCTCCTCCCTTCTGACCGTCTACAACTACGCGTCGCACTCGGCCCGGATCTTCGAGGTCCTGGTCCTGATCACCACCTTCACCGCGACCGTCCCCTACCTCCTGGCCACCGCCGCCCAGCTGCGCCACCTGGTGGCCGGCCGCCACGACCAGGTGAACCGCGCCCGCCTGCTGCGCGACCTGACCGTGGCCGCCACCGCCGCCTGCTTCTCCCTCTGGCTGGTCGCCGGCTCCGGCTACGCGGCCGTCTACCAGGGCGCCCTCTTCCTCTTCGCGGGCGTCCTGGTGTACGCGGTCACCACGGCCGGCAAGCGCCACTGACCTGTCGGCCCGGCGCCGGGCGCGGGCCAGGGCACGCCTCCGCGGGCCGGGGGACGGCCGGATGCGCGCGCCTTGGGCGGGCCGGGGGCGGGAACACGTACGGCATGGCCACTTCCAAGACCTCAGTGCTCGTCCTCGACTGCGCCGCGCCCGAGGAACTCGCCGATTTCTACGCCGCGTTGCTGGGCGCCACCGTCCGGCGCGGCAACGACCCGGACTTCGTCGAGGTCGTCGGCAACGACGGGAACCACCTCGCCGTCCGCCGTGACCACGGCTACGCACCGCCCAGTTGGCCTCGCCCCGACGACTCCCAACAGGCCCACCTGCACATCCTGGTGGCCGAGGAGGACATGGACGAGGCCGAACGGGAAGCCGTCGGCCTCGGCGCGCGTCCCATCGAGACCCGCGACAACTCCGGCCCGCGCGACGTGCGCACCTACGCCGACCCGGCCGGTCACTCCTTCACCCTGGTCGCCCGGCAAGGCCGCTGACGCGGGGCCGCGGTGAGGAGCTGCCGGGCCCGCACCGCCCGGGAGGGATGCGGGCCCGGACGCCTCAGCAGCCGATGCGGCGGCCGTCGAGGGCGATGTCGTCCATGCGGACGTCGTACGAGGACGGGCTCGGGTTGCCCTGGTAGAGCTGCCAGCCGATCTTGACCGTGTCGAACTTCGGGAAGACGAAGTCCGTGTCGGCACCGCCGTGATCGCGGGTGGAGACGGTGAGTTCGGGCTTGGGCTTCCCGTCGATCCAGACGGAGATCCGGTTGTCGGAGGCGTCCATCCGCCACTCGACGCACTGCCAGACGCCGGCGGTGGCGGGGGCGGACTCGCGCCAGGCCGTCCAGTCGCCGGTGGGCCCGCCGTCGGAGCCGACGCCCCACAGGTTCTTGCCGAGGTTCGGCACGTACTGGCCGCCGAGCGGACGGATGTAACCGGGGCCCTCGCCGGTCGCCTCGACCATGGTCCAGTGCGCCCAGTCGGGCGCGGTCGGAAAGGCGTCGACGCGCAGGCGGACGCGGCCCCAGAAGCTGTTGGCGGGCGGCCTGACGCCGTCGACCTGAAGGAACGCCTTGCCGTTGCCCTCGGTGCGGATGCGCAGGTGCTTGTTGTGACGGGAGGCGTCGCGCTCGACGCTCAGCGTGCCGTTGGCGGTGTCCGTCGTCCAGCCGCGGCCCCCCGTGGCCCCGCCACCGCGCAGGGTGGCGAAGTCCTCGCAGAACATCAGGTGGCGGTGGGCGCAGGTACGGTCACCACCGCGGTGGTCCGGTCCGGGGGCGGACCCCCAGGACGCGGGCGCCGCCACGGTGGTCGCCGCCAGCAGGGCGGTGAGCGCGGCGAATAAGCGGGTCTTCCTCATGTGCAGGGCCTCCAGTCCCGATGCCGCCCGGCGGTCCCGGGCGGGTTGATCGTCGAAGACATCTTGGCCGGTACGCATCCCGATTCCCAGGGTGTCCCGTTGGTAACTTGAGGCTGCCGTCGCCCCGTCCGCCGCGGGCCAGGTCCGGAGGGCGGCCGGGGGCGATTCCGCGCGTACCGGTGTTTTCGCCGATGTACGAGACCCGGCGGTGCGGGAAGGTCCCCTTGCGAACCGCCGCGTCCGAGCACCGCACCCCCACTCCCCCGGAGGGCACGCGTGAGCCGTACATCCCGCACACGAAGAAGAATCCTGTCGGCGGTCCCGGCCGCCGTCCTCCTCGCCCTGCTGCCGAGCACCGCGCACGCCTATCCGAACCCCGGCCAGGTCACCGGGACCGTCACCGTCCACGACCCGACCATGCTCCGCAAGCCGGACGGGCGGTACCTCCTCTACGGCACCGGCGGTGGCATCGCCTACCGCACCTCCACCGACCGGATCGCCTTCGGCGGCGGCTCCCAGGCGTTCTCCACCCGCCCGGGCTGGTGGACGCAGTACGGCACCACCGAGGCGTGGGCGCCCGACATCTCGTACCAGGGCGGCAGGTACCTGATGTACTACGCCGTCTCCACCTTCGGCTCCAACCGGTCGGCCATCGGCCTGGCCACCTCAGGCACGGGGCTGCCGGGTTCCTGGTCAGACGCCGGCGTCGTGTACACCTCGTCGGCCTCCAGCGACTTCAACGCCATCGACCCCAACCTGTTCGTCGACGACGACGGCACGTGGTGGCTGTCGTTCGGCAGTTGGTGGACGGGGCTGAAGATGATCCAGCTGAACCCGTCGACCGGCAAGCAGCTCTCCGGCAACTCCACGCGCTACCCGCTCGCCTCCCGTCCGACCGGCAGCAAGGCCGTCGAGGCGCCGTACATCGTGAAGCGCAACGGGTACTACTACCTCTTCGCCTCGTACGACACCTGTTGCGCGGGCACCAGCTCCACCTACAAGGTGAAGGTGGGCCGCGCGACGAGCGTCACCGGACCGTACCGCGACCGCAACGGCGTCTCGATGATGCTGGGCGGCGGCACCCCGGTGCTGGAGTCGCACGGACGGTACATCGGACCGGGCGGCCAGTCGATCCTGCACGACACCGACGGCGACCTGATCGTCTACCACTACTACGACGGCCAGGACAACGGCACCGCCAAGCTGGGCGTCAACCTTCTGAACTGGAGCAGCGGATGGCCCGTCGCCTACTGATCCTGCTGGCCGCGCTGCTGCTCGCCCTGTCGCTCGGGCAGTCGCCCGCGAGCGCGGCCTCGTTCGCCAACCCCGTGAAGGCGCAGAAGGGGGCCGATCCCTGGATCTCCTACCACGACGGCAACTACTACCTGGTGACGACGAGTTGGACGGACGTCATCACCGTCCGCAAGGCGCCGACGCTCGCCGGGCTCGCCACGGCGCCGAGCGTGCAGGTGTGGAAGGGCGACGCGGCCTCCCGCTGCTGCAACATCTGGGCGCCCGAGCTGCACCACCTGAACGGCCGCTGGTACCTCTACTACGTGGCCGGGCAGAACGTCTCCGACTACAACCCGACCCAGCGCAGTCACGTCCTGGAGAGCGCGGGCTCCGACCCGATGGGCCCGTACACCTACCGCGGGCAGCTCAACCCCGCCTGGATGCTGGACCCGCACGTCGCCACGGTGAACGGCGCCCTGTACCTGTTCGGCAGCACGAGCGGGGGCGGCACGCAGAACATCGTCGCGGCCCGCATGTCGAATCCGTACACGGTGAGCGGCTCGTTCCGGACGATCTCGACGCCGACGCTGTCCTGGGAGCGCCAGGGCGGCACGGTGAACGAGGGACCGGAGATCCTGCAACGCGGCGGGAGGACGTTCCTGATCTATTCGGCGAGCGGCTGCTGGACGCCCGACTACAAGCTCGGGCAGCTCACCCTCACCGGTTCGGACCCGCTGTCGGCGTCGTCCTGGACGAAGAAGGCGACGCCCGTCCTCCAGCGCGACGACGCTGCCGGGGTCTACGGCCCGGGCCACAACGGGTTCTTCACCTCACCCGACGGCAGCGAGAGCTGGATCGTCTACCACGCCAACGACTCCTCGTCCGACGGCTGCGACAACGGCCGCACGGCACGGGCCCAGAAGTTCACCTGGAACGCCGACGGCACGCCGGACTTCGGCGCGCCCGTCGCGCTCGGATCGGGCCTCGCCGGACCGGCCGGCGAGCCCTCGGCGGTCCTGCGCACCTACACCCTCACCAACCGCAACAGCGGCAAGTGCCTGGAGGTGGCCGGTGGTTCGACGGCCGACGGGGCCGACGTCCGGCAGTACGCCTGTAACGGCGGGAGCAACCAGCGCTGGCGGCTGGAGGACCGGGGCGACGACACCCATCGGCTGGTGAACGCGGCCACCGGCAAGGTGCTCGACACCGCGGACTGTTCCTCCGCGGACGGCGCGGACCTGCGGCAGTGGTCGTGGCTGGACAACACCTGCCAGCGGTTCCGGTTCCTGGCCACCGACGGCGGCCACGTCAGGATCGTCAACCAGGCCACCGGCAAGGTCGCCGACGTGGCGAACTGCTCCACCGCGGACGGGGCCGACGTCCGGCAGTGGTCGTGGCTGAACAACGCCTGCCAGCAGTGGCGGCTCACCCCGGTATGACGGGGCGGGGCCGCCGCCTCCCGGAAGGGCATCCGGACGCGCCCGCGGACCGGTTCCGCCGAGACCCACGCGTCTCGGCGGAACCGGCCCGCGGGGCCCGGGGAGCCGGGCGTCAGTCCGTGCTCCGCGCATCGGTGCGGGGAAGGGTCTCGCCCCGGAAGAACCCGGGCCGGCGCAGCCGCTGCGCGATCATCACGACGACGCCCAGCAGCAGCACGCTGACGCCGAGAATGAAGACCAGGCCGATGCCGCCGATCTGCGACCCCGATCCGTACGACGGGTCCATCGAGTCGTAGCAGGTCTGGACGAAGAAGATCAGGAGCAGGATGCCGCCGGTGCCGGGCAGCAGGCCCTTCATGAAAAAGGCCTTCACGCCGCGGCCGAGCTCCTTGCGGAAGTACCACACACAGGCCAGTGCGGTGATGCCGTAGTAGAAGCAGACCATCATCCCGAGCGCGGTGATGGTGTCCCACAGGACGTCCTCGGACAGCACCCGCATGACGGCGTAGAAGGCGGAGGCCACCAGCGCGGCCGCGACCGTGGCGTAGCCCGGGGACTGGAACCGCGGGGTGATGCGGGCGTAGGCCGGCGGCAGTGCGCCGTAGTGGCCCATGGCGAGCATGGTGCGTGCCGGGGACACGAACGTCGACTGGAGGGACGCGGTCGACGAGGAGAGCACCGCGAGGGACATCAGGATGGCGGTCGGTCCCATCACGGGGCCGGCGAGTGCCGCGAAGACGTTCTCCTGGATGTCGGCGTTGCCGAGTCCGTGCGCGCCGTCGCCGATGCCGGAGTAGCTGAGCACGCCGAGCGCCACCGCCATGTACAGGGCGACGATGACCATGATCGTGGTCAGGGCCGCGCGCCCCGGCGTGGTGGCGGACCCCTTGGTCTCCTCGTTCATGGTGAGGACGACGTCCCAGCCCCAGTAGATGAAGACCGAGAGGGAGATGCCGGCGGCGAAGGACGAGAAGGAGTCGACCGCGAAGGGGTTGAACCACTCGGCGTCGATCGAGGCGGCGTCGAAGGCGGTGCCGTCGCTCACGTGGCCGAAGGCGGCGACGGAGAACCAGATGAGGACGCCGACCTGGAAGGTGACCAGGACGTACTGGACCGCCTTGGTGGCCTCGAGTCCGCGGTAGGAGATCCAGCAGGCCAGGGCCATGAAGACCAGGCAGGTGGCGACGTTGAGCGGGACGTTGCGGGTGAGGTCGGCCAGGCCGTCGTCGCCCGTCACCTGGGCGAGGAGCAGGTAGAAGAAGTCGACCGCGATGCCGGCCAGGTTGGAGAGCACCAGGATGGTCGCGGCCAGCAGACCCCAGCTGCCCATCCAGCCCACCCACGGGCCGAAGGCGCGCGAGGCCCAGGTGAAGGTGGTGCCGGCGTCCGGCATGGCCCGGTTCAGCTCGCGGTAGCCGATGGCGACCAGGAGCATCGGGACGAAGCCGACGAGGAAGATCGCGGGGAGCTGCTCCCCGACGACGGCCGCGGTGGGGCCGAGCGCGCCCGAGAGCGTGTAGGCCGGGGCGATGCAGGAGACACCGATGACGACCGCGCCCAGGAGTCCGACGCGACCTTGCGCCAGCCCTTTGCCGCCGCCCCCGGCACCGTCGCCGCCGCCGTTTCCGCCGTCGCTGCCGCCGTCGTTGCCGCCGGAGGCGGTGGCGCCGGCTGTCTGAGTGGTCGTCGCTGTCATCGCGGTTCTCCGTCCGTGTGCGGCACGACCACCATGGGGATGGGCAGGTGCCGGAGGATCCTGGCGGCCGTGGTGCCGAGGAAGGTGCGCCGTCCCGGCGCGAGGCGTGAGGAGCCGATCAGCAGGACGCCGCGCGGGTCCCAGGCGATGGACTCGACGGCCTGCTTCATGGTCCGGCCCTGTCCGATCTCGACCCGGGCCCGGCCGTCGGTGAAGCCCTCCGCGGCGGCCGCGATCAGTTCGGTCGCGCGCCGGCGTGCGGGCTCCTCGGCGCCGTGCTGCTCGTCGAGCTCCAGCAGCGAGACGAGGTGCAGGTCGAGGCGGGCGCGACGCGCGGCCTCGACCGCCTCGCGCACCACCAGCTGGGCCCCGGGGCGGGTGCCGACGGCGCAGTAGACGCGGTCGAGCAGCCCGGGCGACTCGTGACGGCGGGGCACCAGGGCGACGGGCACCGGCGAGGCGTGGAGCAGTTGGGTGGCCACCGGCCCGACCGTGAAGCCGGGGCCGCCGCCGGACGCCGTGCCGACCACCACCAGGCGGGCGTCGAGGTCCGCCGCGGCCTCCAGGATCCCCTGGGCGACGGACCGGTGCCGGCGGACGTGGGTGTGGACCGGCACGCCGGAGGGGACCGACGCCCGCGCCTCGTCGAGCCACTGCCGGGCCTGGTGCTCGACCAGCGACTCGACGTCCGGGGCAGGCGGGTACGTCGCGCCGAAGGGGTCGTCGGCGCGGATCACGAGCACGATGTCGAGGACCGCTCCCAGCGACCGGGCGAGGTCGGCGCCGGTCCGCAGGGCGATCCTACTCCGGTCGTCCCCGCCGTAGGCGACGACGTAGTGCGGGGCGCTCATGAGGACTCTCCTCGGGACGTGTCCGCGAGCTCGTCCAGCAGCTCCTCGGCGGTGAGGCGTCCGATCCGCAGGGCGCCCTCGACGTGCAGGTAGCCCTCGGCGGCCAGGTCGGAGCTGGCCCAGTGGATCGGGCCGACGGGGGTGCGCTGGTCGGCGCCGTACCGGCTGAGGCCGCCGAGGTCGAAGGTCGCGCCGTAGGCGCCGCGGGTCCACTCCTCGCTGCCCCAGTCGGACTCGAAGTAGACGACCGGCTCCAGTGCCCGCTCTCCGAGGTAGACGGCGACGGACTCGAGGATGCGGCGACGGCGTTCGGCGGCCGGCAGGGCGAAGACCTCGTCGGCCCTCTCGTCGGAGACGAAGCCGACCAGGGTGCCCCGGGTGTCGCCGTGGTTGGTGTTGTCGTAGACCTCCTGGACGAGTTCGCCGGCGCCGAATCCGGTGCCGGAGAGGCCGTCCGCGCGCCAGAAGGGCGTCTCGTACACCGCGTGCACCTTGATCACCAGGCCGAGCGAGAGGTGCTGGTGGAGCTGGTGCTGACGGCGGGGCAGCGGCGGCTCGTAGGAGACCCGGGTGTAGAGGTTGGGCGGCACCGCCATGACCACCTTCCGGGCGCGGACGGTGACGCGGTCGGAGACGACGGTGACTCCCGCCTCGTCCCACCGCACGGTCCGGACCGGGGTGGAGAGGTGGACGTCGTCCCCGAGGGCTGCGGCCATGGCCTCGCTGACCGACTGCATGCCGCCGACCACACGCCGGTCGAGGATGAAGTCCTCGTCGACGAGGTTCGAGAAGGAGCCGGCGGACGCCGCCATCAGGACGGCCTGGAGCGCGGAGAAGGAGTGCGCGGGCTTGGTGAGCATCCCGCCGGCGATGAAGAGCCCGATGTTCCGGCAGGCCTCCTCGTCGTCCGACTGTCCGCGGAGCCAGTGGTGGAAGGAGATCGTGTCGAGCTCGCGGGCCCGGGGGTGCGCCCACGGCTCGTGGGCGCCGATCTCGGCGGTGAGCGCGTCGAGGAGCTCGATCAGCCGCTCCATCTCCGTGGCGGTCTTCTCGCCGACCGGGAAGCGGTCGCCCGTGTAGCGGGTGCGGGTGCCGTCCGGGGCGACGTAGACGGAGTCGCCTTCCCGGTGGCGTGCGTAGGTCTCGAGGCCGAGCTCGTCGAGCAGGGCCAGCAGCTCGGTCTGGTCCGGCGAGACCCACTGGCCGCCGATCTCCAGCCAGGCGCCGTCCACGGTGTCGCTCCACGTGCGCCCGCCGACTCGGTCGCGGGCCTCCAGGACGGCGACGCGGACGCCGGCCTCGCTGAGGCGGCGGGCGGTCGACAGGCCGGCCGGGCCGGCGCCGACGACCACCACGTCACGGTCGAGGGTGAGGGGGGTGGGCTGGGGGCTGTGCATGGTGCTTGGTGCTTCTTCCCGAAGGCAATATGAATGTCGCTCATTTAGCCCGGGCCGGAAGTGCCCCGTCAATAGGTCCCGGGTAAGAAGTTCATCTGCCGGACAGCCCCTGGGGGAGCGTCGAAGCGGCGTCGTGAGAGGGTGACGCGGTGACATCCTCCGACCAGCCGCGACGCCGCGGGCGCCCCACCGCGCCCCTGCTGTCGCAGGAGAAGATCACCGGGGCGGCGGTGGAGCTGATCGAGCTGCGTGGGTACACGGCGCTCACCATGGCGGCGCTGGCACGGCAGTTGGGGGTCGCGCCCTCGGCGCTCTACAACCACGTGAGCAACAAGCGCCAGCTCCTGCTGTGGATCCAGGACCACGTCAACCGGGAGATCGACTGTTCGGCCTTCGAGGTGCGGCCCTGGGACGCCGCGCTCGAGGCGTGGGCGCACTCCTACCTCGACGCGTACGCACGGCACGCGACGCTCGTCCCCGTCATCGCGGTGACGCCCGTCGCCGGATCCCCCCACACGGTCGCGATGTACGAGAAGGTCGCCGCCGGTCTGCGCGCCGGGGGGTGGCCGGACGACCAGATCATGGACGTCGTGGTGGCCGTGGAGTCCTTCGTCCTCGGGTCGGCCCTGGACGCGGCGGCGCCCGACGACATCTTCGACGTCCCGGCCGGCCAGGCCCCCGTGCTGGCACAGGTCGTCGGCGCGCGCGTGGGACGTGACGCGGCCCGGGCCGCGTTCGACCTGGGACTGGCCACGGTGCTGGCGGGTCTCCGGGACCGGCTGCGGGCCCTCGCCGGGTGAACTCCCGGGAACAGCAACCCTCCTGATGGGGCATCGGCGGCCCCGTCCGCACGCGGGGTGGCCGGAACACCGCTGCCTTCGGCGGGCCTGGGCGGGCACCCGTACCCGGGCCGGACGCGCCGACGTGGAGTGCGGACCGGGCGACGGAGGGAGAGCGGATGTCGGTCGACCTCGCCGGTTTCCTGGGGGTGGTGCTGGTGGCCTACCTGGTGCCCGGCCCGGACTTCCTCGTGGTGGTGCAGGCCGCCGCCGCCCACCCGTCCAAGGGGCGGGCGGCGGCCCTGGGCGCGCAGACCGGGTTGTGCGTGCACATGCTCGCCGCCGCGGTCGGGCTGTCGCTGATCGCGGCCCGCAGCCCGGTGGTCTTCGAGGCGGTCAAGCTGCTGGGCGCGGCGTACCTCGTGTACCTCGGCGTACGGGCGGTGCTGGCGGGCCGCGCGGGCACGGGCCGCCCGGCGTGAACCGGCCACTCCCCCGGCCGGCTCCGGGTGCGGCTCCGGCGATGCGGAGGTCGACGCAGAGGCCGGTGCGGAGACCGGCGCCGACTCCGGCGCGGGGCGGTGGGGGCGGTGGCGCTCCGGGTTCACGCGGGGGCTGCTGACCAATGTGCTCAACCCGAAGGCGGCGCTGTTCTTCCTCAGTGTGCTGCCGCAGTTCGTGCACGGCGAGGGGTCCCCGGCACGGCAGATCTTCCTGCTGGGCGCCCTGGACGTGCTGATCGGTGTCGCCTACTGGTTCGCCCTGGTCGCGGTCGCCGCGCGGCTCCGTGCCTTCCTCGCCCGCCCGGCCGTGCACCGCCGCTGGGAGCTGACACCGGCTGGCTGTTCGTCGCGATCGGCGTCGGCATCGCCGTCTCCGCCTGAGCCAACCCGGTGTCTCTCCCCATTACCTCTGCGGTAATCGACGGCCCGTCGGCCCCTGCACGAGGGTGTGAACCACACGGACGCAGAACCGCTGCCGACGACCTCCGAGGAGAACACCTGCCATGACCTCGACCCACGCATCGACCGCCGTCCGCCCCCAGGAGGGCGCACGGGTGTGGCTGTCCCGCTTCCTCGCCCTCGACGCCGCCGTCACCGGCGCCAACGGCATCGCCTACCTGGTGGCCTCCGAGCCCGTCGGGGAGATGCTGGGGGTGGGCAGCGACCTGTTGTTCGGCCTGGGCGTCTTCCTCCTGGCCTTCGCCGTCGCGGTGGCCGTGGTGTCCACCCGGCCCACGCCGCCCGCGGCCGCGGTGACGGCGGTGATCGACGCGAACCTGGTGTGGACGGTGCTCAGCTTCCTGACGCTCCTGCTGTGGCTGGACGCCCCCACCACGCTCGGCACGGTCTGGATCCCGATGCAGGCGATGACGGTCGGAGGCTTCGCCGCCCTCCAGTTCGTCGCGCTGCGCCGGTCCCGGGGCTGACCGCGGCGGTCGGCGCGGCCGCGGTCAGCCCGTCACCGGCTGCCTCACCGCCCACCTCCCCTGGGGGGAACCGTCAGGCATCCCCGGGGTGTGACGGTCGGGCGGCGGCCCCGGCCGCGATCACCCGCAGGGCTTGCGCCGTCTCCGGGTCGGCGGGGAGCAGGGTCTCCACCGCCAGCTCGGAGACGGTCACGTCCATGGGTGTGTTGAACGTGGTGAGCGTGGAGATGAACGACAGCACCCGCCCGTCCAGTTCGACGCGCAGGGGTAGCGCGTAGGCGTAGGCGTCCCCGGCGGGCTGCCGGCCGTCCGGATCGCCGCCCGGCACCGGGTAGGCGGAGACCTCCTCGTGCAGCTCGCGGAGCGAGACCGAGGGCCGCAGCGCGAGCTGGCGCTCCAGCCGCTCCAGCAGGTGCGCCCGCCATTCCCGCAGGTTGTGGATCCTGGGGGCGAGCCCTTGGGGATGCAGGCTCAGACGGAGGGCGTTCATCGGCGGCCGCAGCAGGTGGTCCGGCACGCCGCGCAGCAGCAGGGCTGTGCCGCTGTTGGCGGCCACCACGTCGTAGGAACCGTCCACGACCAGCGCCGGGTTGGGTTCGTAGGCGGTCAACAGACTGTCCAGCTGGGAGCGCAGGGCCGCCATGGCCGGGTCGTGCAGCGGCCTCTCGGTGTAGACGGGGGCGTAACCGGCGGCGATGAGCAGCGCGTTGCGTTCCCGTACCGGGACCTCCAGATGCTCGGCGAGCCGCAGCACCATCGCCTGACTCGGCCTGGCACGACCGGTCTCGATGAAGCTGATGTGGCGCGCCGAACTCTCCGCCCGCAGGGCGAGCTCGAGCTGGCTGATGCGGCGCCTCTCGCGCCAGCCCCGCAACAGGGAACCGACCGTGCCGTCTCGGGTGGACCGGGTGGACCCGGGGCCGACAGTCGTCATGGCTCCGACCGTAGCGGATCGGGCCCCGGACGATCACCACGGTGACCGGGTGCGGGCTCGCGCCCGCATCGCACGGTCCTCCGGACGGCAACGGTCCACGGCGCACGGGGAGTCGGCACCGGCCGGGGGGTCCAGCCGCTGCCCCGCCGCTTCGAACTCCCCCGGGACGAGCGGCCCTCGGCAGTCGACGCGGCCGTCGCCTGGGCGACGGGCCGGTGCGGCAGCGGTCATGACCTGCGGATACGGGCTATCAGGTGCCGGGGCCGGCAGACAGCGCAGCAATGCGAGGGGTGGGCCGGCTGCCGACCACGCAGAGCGCACTCCGCAGCCGCGCACCGGCGTTGACCTCGATGGTTTCGCACCGTACCGTTCGATCTTCACCAATTGCACACCGCGTGCGCAGAAGGATCACCATCATGTCCTACCCCAACCCCCAGCACCAGCCGCCGCAGTGGCAGCAGCAGCCGACCCCGCAGGGAGCCGCGCAGCAGCCGGCCCCTCAGTGGCAGGCGGCACCGCCTCAGTGGCAGCCCGCACCGCCTCAGTGGCAGCAGCCTCCGCCCGTCGTCATCAACAACAACGTCTCGGCGATGGCCTCCGCCGTCGCGTACGGCGGCATGCGCCGGCGCCGGCAGTCCGTGGCCGCCCACTTCTGGCTGTTCCTCTTCACGGCCGGCATCGGCAACGTCCTGTACGCGATGCACATCAGCCGCTGGAACAGGATCCGCGGCCTCTGACCGGAGCGGCCGCGGGGCCTGCTCCTCTTCGCCCCCACGGGTGGTCTGCGCACGGCGGCCATCGCGTGGAACGTGGTGCCGTGGACGGACGGTTGTGTGTCGGCACGCTCCCCCACGGCCGCTGCCGATCCGGGGGAGTCGTCCCCCTCACCGTGCGGGCCGGCCTCCGGGGAGGACGTCCACCGTGCCGTCCCCGCGCTGACGCCAGGGCCGCTGGAGCGGTGCGGAAACCGCCCGCCACCACGGCTCCGTCGGAACTTCTCGGCCGGGCTCGAAAGGCTGCCCGGGGACCGGGAAGGCGATCGTCTGGCCGGCTTCCTCGGCCGCGTCCTTCGCCCACTCCGCCGGCTCCGCCCACGGGTGCAGGGCCAGGTTGAAGGTGCCCCAGTGGATGGGCAGCAGTACGCCGCCGGGGCTGCCGCCCTGGAGGTCGAGGTGGGCGCGCAGGCCCTCCTCGGGCGTCATGTGGATGTCCGGCCAGTGCTCGGAGTAGGCGCCGAGCTGGATCATCGTGACGTCGAACAGACCGAAGCGCGCGCCGATGTCGCGGAAGCCCTCGAAGTAGCCGGTGTCGCCGCTGTGGTAGACGCGGTGCCGGTCGCCCGCCACGGACCAGGAGGCCCACAGCGTGTGCTGGGTGTTGCGCAGGCCGCGGCCGCAGAAGTGGCGGGCGGGGGTGGCCGTGAGGGTGAGGGAGCCGACGCGGGTGGACTCGTGCCAGTCGAGTTCGCGCAGGCGGTCGGCGGGGACCCCCCAGTGCTCCAGGTGGGCGCCGACACCGAGCGGCACGGCGAACAGGGTGTCGGTGCCGGCCAGCGCCTTGATGGTGGGCATGTCCAGGTGGTCGTAATGGTCGTGCGAGATCACCACCACGTCCACCGGCCCGAGCGCGGCGAGCTCCGCCGGGACGGGGTGCAGCCGGCGGGGGCCCGCGAAGCCGACCGGGGAGCAGCGCTCACCCCAGACCGGGTCGAACAGCACCCGGCGGCCGTCGATCTCGGTCAGCACGGTGGAGTGGCCGAGCCAGGTGACGCGCAGGCCGTCGGCGGGCGGGGAGGACAGCTCGGCGAGGGTGCCGGGGTGCAGGGGTATCGGCCGTGCGGGTGCGCGCAGCGCGCGGGCCTCGCGGTCGAGGAACCCCTTGGCGAGTTCGCGGCGCGCGGCGGGGGCCGGGGTCGTGCGGGCGGGGCCGTCCGGGTTGCGGAAGACGCCGTCGGCGAAGTGGGGCGAGGCCTGGATGCGGGCCAGGCGCTCGCCCCGGGGCTCGGCCCCGAAGGACTCCGGCCGCAGGCCGCGCAGCAGGGACGCCCCTGCCGCGGAGACGGAACGGGCAAGGGAACCGGTGTCGCTCACAGGTGGCCTCCAGTCGCCGCGCCGGACCGGTGGTCCGGGCCGGCGTCGTCGCATTACGTGTGTCCGCGCGGACCTTCCGGCAACGTCCGCGCGGGCGTCCCTGTTCCCCAGGACGCCGGGACGTGACCTCACGTTGCCCGCGGGCCGCGGACACCGACGCCGCGCCGCGCCGGGCGGGGCACGACGGGGCGGGGCGGAAGGGACCGCGAGCCGCCCCGCCGGACCCCGCCGGGCGGGCGGCTTCACCGCCACGCCCCGACGGCCCGCGCGTCAGACCGCCCTGGCGAGCCAGGACTTGAGGTCGTCCAGCGCCAGCTGCCCCTTGGCGACGATCGTGTCGCCCGAGGACTCGCCGCGCAGGCGGCGCCCGATCCACGGCACCAGGTGCTCCCGCGCCCAGTGGACGTCGTCGAGGCGGACCTCGAGCACGCCGCGCTGGGGGCGCGGGGGCCAGGGCTGCTCCGGGTCGGCGGGGACCTCGAGACCGAGGACCTGGCCGGCCCGCAGCGCCACCCGGGTGTGCCCCTCGGCGGAGAGGTGCAGGCGGTCGCTGTCCCAGGCGCGGCGGTCCTGGACGCTGCGCAGGGACCACAGGTCCAGCACCGGGCAGCCGTACCGGTCGGCGATGGCGCGGACGTGCCCGTTGTACGTGGCGATCTTCCCGCGCAGGTGCTTGAGGACGGGGACGCCCCGGGTGTCGAAGCCGGTCGCGACGAGGACGGTCCCGGCCGCGGAGGCGAGCTCCGCGACGGCCTTCTCGAAGCGCTCGGCGACGTCGTCGGGGTCGGTGCCGGGCCGCAGGATGTCGTTGCCGCCGGCGCAGATGGACACCAGGTCGGGGGCGAGGTCACGGACCTGGGGGACCTGGTCGGCGGCGACCTGGTCGAGGAGCTTCCCGCGCACGGCGAGGTTGGCGTAGCGGAAGTCGCCCTCCGGCCTGCGGTCGGCGAGGAGGACCGCGAGGCGGTCGGCCCAGCCGACGAACGTCCCGTCGGGCCCGGGGTCCCCGACGCCCTCGGTGAAGCTGTCCCCGACGGCCACGTACGACCCGACCGACCCGATCACTGTTCTTCTGTCATTCTTCGAATCGTCTGCCACATCGAGGCATCCTCCTCCTTCGGTTGTGAGCTACGCGACCGTAGGGAGGGGTTGACGGCGGGTGAGAAATACCACGTGTGAGGGCCCGAACACACCGAGGACCGCACCCCGGCGGGGGGTGCGGCCCTCGGTTCGCGTGCGACCGCCAGGTCCCTCAGGGGCGTCAGCCGAGGCTGACCCCGTGCGAGTTGAGGTAGGCCACCGGGTCGACGTCGGAGCCGTAGTCGGGGCTGGTGCGGATCTCGAGGTGCAGGTGCGGGCCGGTCACGTTGCCGGTGGCGCCGGACAGGCCGATCTGTTGGCCGACCGTCACGGTCTGCCCGACGGAGACGGACAGCTGCGACTGGTGGGCGTACTGGGAGTACATGCCGTCGGCGTGCTGGATGACGACCTGGTTGCCGTAGGCGCCGCCGTCGCCGGCCGCCACCACGGTGCCCGCGGCGATCGCCTTGATCGGGGTGCCGGTGGGGATCACGAAGTCGGAGCCGGTGTGGTAGCCGCTGGACCACATGCCGCCGGGCGTGTGGTAGGCGGTGCCCAGGCTCGCGGCGTCCACGGGAGCGGTGTAGCCGCTCGTGGCGGCGGCGTCGGCGACCGTGGTCTTCGGGGCGGCGGGCTTCGCGGGGGCGGCCTTCGCGGCGGTCCTGGCCTTGGCGGGCTTGGCGGCCGCCTTCTTGCCGAGGTCCAGCTTGGTGCCGGGCTTGATCAGGCGCGGGTTGTCGCCGACGGCCTCGCGGTTGATCTTGTACAGCTTCTTCCAGCCGCCCGCGACCTTCTTCTTCTCGGCGATCTTCGAGAGGGAGTCGCCCTTCTTGACCGTGTAGGTCTGGCCGACGGCCTTCTTCGCTGCGGCCGGCACGCTCTGCGCCGCGTTCTGCGGAGCGGCGGCGTGGGCGGTGGCGGAGCCCATCAGGGGCAGGCCGAGCACCATGGCGCCCGTTCCGGCGACGGCGATGGAGCGGGTGAGGCGCTGGACGCCGGTGGGACGGCGGTGCTGCTGACGCTTCGCGGGCATGACGTTGTCCTCTCCGTCGCCTGCGAGGTGAGCTGTCGGGTGCGGGCTGGAGATGCCCGGCCGCGCCGTGCGCGGCTTTACCCCAAGCCCGTTCCGGAGACCGGAACAGGCGTGTACCTGTGGGTCCCCCGCTCCTGCCGTACTCGGGTTACTCGGGTGAGTGTGAGAGATCCGGGCGGCGGCAGGATTAGGCGTCCGTCCGGATCGGATGGTGAACGTAAGCGACCGGAGCGCAACCGGACAAGCGCCGGATTTCCACGAACGTGCATTCTTTGTGATCACTTAAGGGCAAAACGGTCACAGAGAGTCGCCGAGCCTCCCGCAACTCCCGCCCCGTGAGGCCCAGTTGCACCACGGCCACCGACGACGCTCGGTCACCGGTATGAGGCTGCTCACCCACTCGCACCCCACGAGCCCCCCGATGCAGGAGAGTTGTTCTTTTCCCGGACAAGTCACCATTAGGCCCTTTTGCCCGAATCGCACAGTGCGTGAGTGGCCTGCGGGCGGAGGCGACCACGGCTCCGGGGCGGCGGCACCCTCCATGTCCTGGGGACGCGTGTCGTATCGTCGGAGCGCACCCGCCGGATGCCGCGCCGGCGGGGCCGAGTGGGAGGAGCCCCCGTGACGCAGCAGGCCCCGTCGACCGAGCCCCAGCTCGCCGGAGTGCGCAACTTTCGCGACGTGGGCGGGATGCCCACGTCGGACGGCCGCAAGGTGAGGCCCGGGGTTCTGTACCGCAGCGGCCATCTGGCGAGCGCGACCGCCGAGGACGCCGCCTTCCTCGCCTCCCTCGGCCTGCGCACGATCTTCGACTTCCGCAACGAGGCGGACCGGAGCCTGGAGGGGCCCGACGTCACGCTGCCCGGGGTCCAGGAGGTGCGCCTGCCGCTGTCCGACCCGGCCGACGGCGCCGAGTTCTGGCGCCGGGTCCGCCGCGGAGGGGTGGACGAGCTGCGGCCCCTGCTGGGCGACGGCCGCGCGGCGCAGCGCATGATCGCGTCGTACCGGCAGACCGTCCTCACCCGCACCGAGGAGCACTCCCGGGTGCTGCGCTCGCTGGCCGAGGAGGGCGCACCGGCCCTGATGCACTGCTCGGCCGGCAAGGACCGCGCGGGCCTGTCGATCGCGGTGACGCTGCTGGCCCTGGGCGTGGAGCGGGACGCGATCACGGAGGACTACCTGAAGTCGGGGGCCAAGCACCGGCGCTACAAGCTGCACCGCGGCGGCGAGTCCTCGGATCCCTACACGCCGGAGATCACCGAGCTGCTGAGCCCGCTGTTCGACGCGCGGCCCGAGTACCTGGGGACGGCGTTCGAGACGATCGAGGAGACCTGGGGCGGGGTCGACGCCTACCTGACGCGGGGACTGGGCATGACCCCGGAGCTGCGGGAGCGGCTGCGCGAGCGGCTCCTCGACTGATGGGGCCGGCATGAGGACACAGGCGTGAGGACACAGGGCGAGGGCCCGGGAGCGGACGTCCGCTGCCGGGCCCTCGCCCTGTGCCGGGCCGTACCGGCACCCCTGCTCAGTTCGCGCGGGCGCCCGCCTCGAAGAGCAGCCAGATGAAGCCGGCGAAGAGGTGGCCCGCCACGATGTAGACGAAGAGGCGGATCCACAGGGCACGCGGGAACTTGTCCTCGACGTTCCTGCGGTCGGGGACGTTGTTCTTCTCGGGGTTCGTCATGACGTCGCTCCGGACGGGGTCGGGTGGCCGCCGGGCGCCTCGGGTCCGAGGCAGAGGGCGGCCGTGGGGCTCTGCAGCAGGGTGTGGACGAACAGGAGCTCGGCGCCGTCCGGGCCCTCGGCGGCCAGGCGGTGCGGGGTGAGCGAGTCGAAGTGGGCGCTGTCGCCGGGGCCGAGCACGTGGGACGTGTCGCCCAGGTGGAGGCGGAGGGCTCCGGCGAGCACGTGCAGCCACTCCTCCCCCGGGTGGACCCGGACCACCTGGTCCTGGGGGCCGCCACTGTGCGGGATGCGGACGCGCAGGGCCTGCATGGCGCGTCCCGGCGCCCCGGCGGGCCAGTAGCTCCAGCCGCCGGCCCGGGTCTCCGCGGCGGCGGACGCCCGCACCACGGCCTCGCGGTCGGGGGTGGTCTCGCCGAGGAGTTCCGAGACGGTGGTGCCGTAGACGCGGGCGAGCCCGAGGAGGACGGGCAGGGACGGCTGACGGTGGCCGGTCTCCAGGCGGGAGAGGTGGGCCGGGGAGAGGTCGGCGGCCCGGGCGGCGGCCTCGAGGGTGAGGCCGGTCCGGTGCCGGAGTGCGCGGAGCGTCGGGGCTACGCTGGGAAGGTCTCCCGGCCCGGGGCCGGGCGCCTGTGCTGCGGCGGGCATGTCACCATTCAGCCACTCTCTTGCCTCCAGGGCAAATCCTTTGCCTCAGAGGCAAGAGAGCGACAGGGGCAGAGCCCCGCAACGGGAGACCGCGGCCCGGCGGGGCCGCCGCGCCCGGCTCAGCGGTTGGCGACGGCCTGCCGCATCAGCTGACGTCCGAAGTCCCAGACGAGCCCGCCTTCGTGCGCCTCGTCCATCACCGCGGTGAACGCGGTCACGAAGCGGTCCACCTCCCGTTCCCCGATGATCAGGGGCGGGATCAGCTTGATCACTTCCAGATGGTCGCCGGACACCTGGGTCAGGATGCGGTGCCGCCGCAGCAGCGGCACGACCACCATCTGGGCGAAGAGCCCCTTCCGGGCCGCCTGCAGCAGCGCCCACCTCCCCCGCAGCTTCAGCGACCGCGGGCGGCCGAACTCGATGCCGATCATCAGGCCCCGGCCCCGGACCGCCGTCAGCAGCTCGTAGCGCTCGGTGAGCGCGGCCAGCCGTGACCGCAGCAGCTCGCCGGTGGCCCGGGCGCCCGCGACGATCTGGTCGTTCTCGATCACCGAGAGCACGGCGAGCCCGGCGGCCATCGCCTGGGCGTTGGATCCGAAGCTGGCGGAGTGGACCAGCACCCGGTCCATGGAGGAGTACACCTTCTTGAAGATCCAGTCCCTGCCCAGCGCCGCCCCCACCGGCACGTAGCCGCCCGAGAGCGCCTTGGCCACGCACACCAGGTCCGGTTCCACCCCCTCCTCGTGCTGGTAGGCGTAGAAGTCGCCGGTGCGGCCGAGCCCGGTCTGCACCTCGTCGGCGATCAGCAGCGCCTTGTGCCGGTGCAGCAGCCGCTGGGCGGCGCGCAGGTAGCCGGGCGGCGCCTCGTGCACGCCCTTGCCCTGGACGGGTTCGACGATGAGCGCGGCGACGTCCCCGCGGGCCAGTTCCCGCTCCAGCGCGCCGAGGTCGCCCAGCGGCACGGCGGTGCCCGGCAGCAGCGGCCCGAAGCCGTCCCGGAAGCCCGCCTCCCCGTTGACCGACAGCGCGCCGGCCGTCAGGCCGTGGAACGCGTGGTCGCAGTACAGGATCCTGGGCCGCCCGGTGGCCCGGCGGGCGAACTTCAGCGCCGTCTCCACGGCCTCGGTGCCGCTGTTGCAGAAGAAGACGCGGTCCAGGTGCGGGCTGTGGGCCAGCAGCCGTTCGGCGAGCAGGCCGGGCAGCGGCGGGCAGTCGAAGCGGGTGAGGTCGGCGAGCCGGGCGTCGAGGACGTCGTGGAGCGCCTTGAGGACCACCGGGTGGTGGCGGCCGAGGCCCATCACGCCGAACCCGGCGAGCATGTCGAGGTAGTCGTTTCCCTCGCTGTCGAAGAAGTAGGCGCCCTCGGCCCGGTCGTAGAGCCTGTCGAAGCCGAGGGTGCGCAGCATCCGGGGGAGCTGGTGGTTGAGATGCCGCTCGTGCAGGGCGTAGCGCTCCCCCGCACGGTCGGCCAGCAGCGCCGCCAGGTCGAACTCCGTCACGGGAGTTCCTTCACGGCGGCGGCCGCCACCACCCGTTCCTGCGGCTGGTTGGCCCGGTTGGTGGCCACCGTGTCCCGCAGGGCCCGCAGCGACTCCTTGAGCGATCCCATGGTGGCCAGCACGGCGGTGGGCTCGTAGCCGCAGTGGGCCATGCAGTTGGCGCAGCGGGGGTCCTTGCCGCGGCCGTACTTGTCCCAGTCGGTGTCCTCGACCAGCTCGCGGTAGGTGGGCACGTAGCCGTCGCTCATCAGGTAGCACGGCCGCTGCCAGCCGAAGAGCGAGTAGTTGGGGATGGCCCAGGCGGTGCAGTCGAAGTCGGCGCGGCCCTCCAGGAAGTCCAGGAAGAGCGGCGAGTGGTTGAGGCGCCAGCGGCGGCGGTTGCCGCCGGAGAACGCCTTGCGGAACAGCTCGCGGGTCTGCTCGACCCCGAGGAAGTGCTCCTGGTCGGGGGCCTTCTCGTAGGCGTAGGCGGGCGAGATCATCATCTCGTCCACCTGGAGCTCGTCGTTGAGGTAGTCGAGGACCTCGACGACGGTCTGCGGGGTGTCGGTGTTGAAGAACGTGGAGTTGGTGGTGACGCGGAAGCCGCGCCGCTTGGCCTCCTTGACGGCCTCCACGGCCTCGTCGAAGACGCCCTCCTTGGCGACCGAGGCGTCGTGGCGCTCGCGCAGACCGTCGATGTGGACGGCGAAGGCGAAGTAGCGCGAGGGCGTGAACAGGTCGAGCTTCTTGCGCAGCAGCACGGCGTTGGTGCAGAGGAAGACGTACTTGCGCTTGTCCACCAGTTGGCGGACGATCTCGTGGATCTGGGGGTGCATCAGCGGCTCGCCGCCGGCGATGGACACCATGGGCGCGCCGGACTCGACGACGGCGCCGACGGCCTGGGCGACCGGCATGCGCTGCTTGAGGATGCCGGCGGGGTGCTGGATCTTGCCGCATCCCTCGCACTTGAGGTTGCAGGCGAAGAGCGGCTCGAGTTCCACGATGAGCGGGAACTTGTCCCGGCGGCGGAGCTTCTGTCGGGCCAGGTAAGTAGCGACCGT
Source organism: Streptomyces sp. NPDC002734 (assembly GCF_040295685.1). NCBI lineage: Bacteria > Bacillati > Actinomycetota > Actinomycetes > Kitasatosporales > Streptomycetaceae > Streptomyces > Streptomyces sp. NPDC002734. The sequence goes on along the minus strand of NZ_JBEOVU010000016.1, from coordinate 19,390 downwards.
GACGGACTGGCGCAGCGGCATGGCCATCTGGGCTCACCTCTCGGGGGGCGGCAGGGAACGGTGCCATTCGAAGAACGCGGGAAGTACGCGACGAAGGACATGGAACGCCGTTATTCCACCCCGAACCGTCCCGATTCGTACAAGTTCGTGCTCCGGGGCGTCCACGACCACCCGGACGGCGGCAACCGGACGGGTTCCGGCGCCGACGGCGGCGAGCAGGGTGGCGGCGGACTCCATGTCGGCGGCGACGGCCCCGCCGCCCCGCAGCGCCGTCCGCTCGGCACCGCGGACGACGTGGTCGGTCCCGGCGAGCACCCCGGTGTGGACGGTGCGGCCCGGCAGGGCCCGGGTGAGCTCCTTCACCAGCGTCGCGGCGCCGGTGCACCGCACGCGGCCCCGGGCGTCCCGGGCCTCCTCGGCGACCACCAGGTCGCCGGGGTGCATGCCGGGGGCGAGTCCGGCGCAGAAGCCGGTGGCGAGGACCGCCGCGTCCCGCAGCGCCTCCCCGGCCAGGGCGTGGGCCAGGGAGCGCCGGGCCGCGGCGGCCCCCATGCCGGTGCGCAGCACCGTGACGGGGCCGCCGGGCCCGCCCGCGCGGCCGGCGCGGCGGGCGCCGGCGCGCAGGGCGACCTGCTCGATGCCGAGCGCGCAGGCGACCAGCAGCGGGGCGGGCGGGTCCGGCGGCCCGGTCGAGGCGCTCATCACCGGGCCTTCGCGGCGAAGGGTTCCCCGTGGAGGTACCGGCCGAGGGCGGTGAGCGGGAACACCTGCCGGTAGAGGTGGTAGTTGATGGAGAAGTCCCACGGGAAGCCGGTGCCGGTGAACTGGGGCTCGTCCCAGGTGCCGTCCTCGCGCTGGGTGGCGGCCAGCCAGGCGACGCCCCGTTCGACGGCCGCGCTCTCCCGCTCCCCGGCGGCCAGCAGGGCCATCAGCGCCCAGGCGGTCTGCGAGGCGGTGGAGTCGCCGCGGCCCGCCCATCCGGCCTCGCGGTAGGAGCGCAGGTCCTCGCCCCAGCCGCCGTCGGCGTTCTGCACGGAGCGCAGCCAGGCGACCGCGCGGCGGACGGCGGGATGGCCGGTGTGCAGTCCGGCGGCGACGAGCGCGGGCACCACGGAGCCGGTGCCGTAGACGTAGTTGACGCCCCAGCGGCCGAACCAGCTGCCGTCCGGCTCCTGTTCGCGCAGCAGCCAGTCGATGCCGCGCAGGGTGCGGGGGTCGTCGGCGAGGCCCTCGACGGCGAGCATCTCCACCACGTGGGCGGTGACGTCGGAGGACGGCGGGTCGATCACCTCGCCGAAGTCGCAGAAAGGCAGCCGGTTGGGCAGCACGCCGGTGTTGTCCACGTCGAAGGCGCCCCAGCCGCCGCCCGCGGACTGCATGCCGAGGTTCCACCGCACCCCTCGGGCGACGGCGTGCTCCACCCGCTCCGGGTCGTGGTGGCGGACCCGGCGCAGGGCGAGGACCACCTCGGCGGTGTCGTCCATGTCCGGGTAGTTGTCGTTGTGGAACTCGAAGGCCCAGCCGCCGGGCGGGAGTCCGGGTCTGCGGACGGACCAGTCGCCGGGCCGCACGACCTGTTCGCCGAGCATCCAGTCGGCCGCCTTGACCAGCGCGGGGTGGTCGGCGGGCAGCCCGGCGTCGGCCAGGGCGATGACGGCCAGGCAGGTGTCCCAGACGGGCGACTGGCAGGCCTCGACCATCCGGGCGCCGCCCTCGCGCCGCACCGCGAAGCGGTCGAGAGCCTCGATGCCGGCCCGCATCACCGGGTGGCCGAGGTCGTAGCCGAGCAGGTGGAGGGCGATCAGCGAGTAGACGTGCGGAGGCTGGATGCCGCCCCAGCAGCCGTCGTTCTCCTGGCGTTCGACGATCCAGCGGCCGGCCGCGTTCATCGCCGCGCGACGCAACGGCCGCGGGGCGGCGGTGCGGTAGCGGCGCAGCGCGTCGTCCAGCCGCTGGAAGAGGCCGTCCCAGCCGACCAGCGGGGCGTGCGGCCGGGGCGGGTTCGGCCGCGTGGGGTCGGTGTGCAGCTCGTCGAGGGCGAAAGGGGCCGGCCGCACCGGGCGCTTGGCCGAGACGACGGTGAGCGGCACGATGGTCTGCCGGGCCCAGCAGCCGAAGTCGTAGATGTTGAGCGGGAACCACTTGGGCAGGAACATCAGCTCGGGCGGCAGCTCGGGCAGGTCCTGCCACGGCCACCAGCCGAAGAGCGCGAGCCAGATGCGGGTGAAGACGCGGGTGGCGGCGATGCCGCCCTGGGCGCGGACCCAGGCGGCGGCGCGTGCCATGTGGGGGGCGTCCGGCGCGTCGCCCGCCAGCCGGAGGGCGACGTAGGCCTCGACGGTGGCGGAGAGGTCGCCCGGCCCTCCGTGGAAGGTGTCCCAGGCGCCGTCCTCGCGCTGCTTGCCGCGGACGTGGAGGGCGGTGGCGCGGGTGGTGTCCTCGTCGAGGATGCCGAGGAACTGACGCAGCAGCAGGTCCTCGGCGTCCATGGTGACGTTGGTCTCCAGGTCGCCCTTCCACCAGCCCTCGGCGTCCTGGGTGGCCAGCAGGTGCTCGGCGGCCCGCCGGGCGGCGAGGGCCGCTGCCTCCCGTGGGCCGGCCGCCCCGTCCCCGGGGGGACGGGCGGCGTGGTCGGCCGGGAGGACTCCGGCCGCCGGGTCGGCGCGTGAGGGCAGCGCGCCGGTGCTTCCGTCGGTTGTCGCGGTCATGGCTTCCCCTTCCTGCAGTGGTGTGGCTGCTGCGGGTCCGCCGTCGGCCGGCTCCCGGGGGAAGCCGCCGGCGACTACGCGATGCGAGGACCTTCCGGGATCATCTCGTGCGAACCACCACGAAGTCGGCGAGCGCCACGAACTGTTCCCGCACCTGGGTGGGCATCTGCACCTCGTCGAGGGCCGCGACGGCGATGGCGTGCTGACGGCGGGCCTCGTCGGCGGTCCAGGCGCGGCCGCCGGCCTCCTCGATGAGTGCGGCGCGGGAGGCGAACTCCTCCTCGGAGAAGTCCTCGGAGCCGGCCGGGCGCAGGTCGGCGGTCTTGGCGTCGGCGGCGAGGATCGCCCCCAGCTTCTCCGAGGCGGGGCCGCCGGCGGCGAGGGCCGCCACCACCGGCAGGGACTTCTTGCGCTGACGCAGGTCGCTCCAGGTCTGCTTGCCGGTGGACTGCGGGTCGCCCCAGATGCCGAGGAGGTCGTCGACGGCCTGGAAGGCGAGGCCGAGGTGGTAGCCGTAGCGCTCGAGGGCGTCGGCGGTGCGGTCGTCGGCGCCGCCGAGGACGGCGCCGATGGAGCAGGCGCAGGCGAGCAGGGCGCCGGTCTTGTTGCCCTCCATCTCCAGGCACTCGTCGACGGTGACCCGCTCGCGGTGCTCGTAGGAGATGTCCTGGGCCTGACCGTCGATCAGGGCGCGGCTGGCGGCGGTGAGCCGGCGGGTGGCGCGGCCGGCCTCGACGGTGCCGAGCTCGAGCAGGACCTCGTTGGCGAGGGCGAACAGCGCGTCGCCCACCAGGATGGCCTGGGCGGGGCCGTGCACCTTCCACACGGTGTCGCGGTGGCGGCGCTGCTCGTCGCCGTCCATCAGGTCGTCGTGCAGCAGCGAGAAGTTGTGGACCAGCTCCACGGCGACGGCTCCGGGGACGCCGACCTCGGGGGCGGCGCCGGCGGCCTGCGCGGACATCACCGCGAGCGCGGGACGGACCGCCTTGCCGCCGTCGCCGGCGGCCGGGTTGCCCGCGGCGTCGATCCAGCCGAAGTGGTAGGCGGCGACGGTGTCCATGGGCGGCGCGAGACGCTCCACGGCGGCCCTGAGCACCGGCGTGGCCAGCGTCCGGCCGCGCTCCAGCAGCGCGGTCACGTTCACCGCGTCGGCGGCCTTCTCGGCCGGGGGCACAGTGGGCACGATCTCTCCTCGTGGGGTGACAGGGATGGGGGGAGCGCCTCGGGCGGCGCGGGCGCTCACGCGACGCCTCCCGGGAGGGTTCCGGCGGGCGCCGGGTCGGGTGCGAAGGCGTGGCGGACGGGACGGGTACGGCCCAGGGAGGCCAGGGCGGCGTCGGCCGCCGTCACACCGCTGCGGACCGCGCCCTCCATGGTGGCGGGCCAGCCGGTCGCGGTCCACGCTCCGGCCAGGGTCAGGCCGGGCAGCCGGGTGCGCGCGCCGGGCCGCAGCCGCCCGACGCCGGGGGCGGGGGCGAAGGTGGCGGTGCGCTCCCGGGTGACGAAGAAGTCCCGCACCCGGGCCGTACGGGTGAGCGGCAGCAGTCTCTCCAGCTCGGGCAGGTACCGGGCGCGCAGCTCGGCGACGGGGGCGTCGATGTCCTCGTCGGCCGCGGACTGGGAGAGCGCCAGGTACTGGCCCTCGGTGAGCCCGGATGCCTCGGTGCGGTCGCACACCCACTGGATCGGGGTGCCGAGGGCGGCGACGAACGGCGCGTCGAGGACCGTGCGGTCGTAGACGACGTGCACGTTGAGGATGGGCGAGTGCCCGATCTCCAGGAGCCGTCCGGCGTCCTCGAGGGCGCCGCCGGGCAGCAGGCCGTGGGTCTCGCGGGGCGGTACGGCCAGGACGACGGCGTCGGCCTCGAGCGTCCGCGCGCCGCCCGCGCCCTCGGCGAGGGCGACCTGCCAGCGGCCGTCCTCGCGGCGTTCCAGGGCGGTCGCCCGGGCGCGGGTGAGGACCTGGACGCCGGCCTCCTCCAGCGCGCGGCGGGCCAGGGTGTCGTGGAGCTCGCCGAGCGGCACGCGGGCCCATCCGATGTCGGAGGCGCCCGCTCCGGAGAGCAGTCCGGTGCGCAGCACCATGGCGGCCAGGGCCAGCGAGACATCGTCGGCGCGGGCGTTGAGGGTGGCGACGCCGATGAGGTCCCACAGCGCCTCGACGGCGCGCGGCGACTGCCCGTGCTCGGCCAGCCAGCCGCCGAAGTCGCGGGCGTCCAGTGCCGGGTCGGCGGGGTCGAGCCGGTACAGCGCGGCGGCCGCGCGGCCCACCCGGGCGCGGTCGGCGAGCGAGAGGTGGGGGTAGGCGGCGAGGCTGCGGCCCAGGTGCAGCGGAACCGGCAGCGGGTCGCGCCGCAGGCGTCCCAGCCGGCGGCCCGGGGGCCGGGCGACGTCGAGGACGGGCACGTCGAGACGTTCCTGCAGCGGCGCGAGCGCGGCGCCGCCGACGCGGTCGAGGAACCAGCGGTAGGCGGTGCAGCAGCGCAGGTACACGTGCTGTCCGTTGTCGACGGTCAGCTCGCCCCGGCGGAAGGAGAAGGCGAGGCCGCCGAGCCGGGGGCGGCCCTCCAGCAGGGTGACGCGGACCCCGGAGTCGGCGAGGGACAGCGCGGCGGTGACGCCGGCCAGTCCCCCGCCCACGACGACGGCGTGGCCCGCTGCGGCGGCGCGGGCCGTGGCGGCGCGGGTCATCGCGTCCCCTCCCCCGCGCCCGGGGCGGTCCGCGGCCGGCGGCCGGGGCCGCCCTGTGCGCGGACGGCCGCGGAGGCCGTCCGGGCGCCGGTGCGCCCGTGTTCCGGGGACCCCATCAGGAAGTCCTCCTGGCGTCGCGCCGGGTGACGGTGCGTGCGTCGAGGCCGGACAGGCCGCGGACGGCGACGTACGCCTTCTCCCGGCCGGGCAGCGAGACCCGGCCGCGCAGCACGGCGAGCGGGTCGCGCTCGATGCGGTCCAGCAGCCGCCGGTAGATGCCGGCCATGGCGGCGACGCAGGCGCCGCTGCGCCGGTCCAGCATGGGCAGCAGCCGGTAGCCCTCGGCGAACAGGGCGCGCGCCCGGCGGACCTCGAAGTGGACGAGCCCGGCGAAGTCCGAGCCGGCCGGCGGGGTCGGCCCGTCGAATCCGGCGGAGCAGCCGAACTTGGCCAGGTCCTCGGCGGGCAGGTAGACGCGGCCGCCCTCGGCGTCCTCGCGGACGTCGCGCAGGATGTTGGTGAGCTGGAGCGCGAGGCCGAGGGTGTCGGCGTACTCGGCCGCGCGTCCGGCGTCGCGCGCCCCCGGGTCGGCGCCGAACACCCCGAGGGAGAGGCGGCCGATCGCCCCCGCCACGCAGCGGCAGTACAGGGCGAGGTCGTCCCAGGTCTCGTAGGTCGCGCCGTGGACGTCCATCACCACGCCGTCGATCAGCTCGTCCAGGCCGTCCAGCGGTATCGGGAAGACCCGCGCGGCGTGCGCCAGGGCCACCGCCACCGGGTCGGTCTCGTACGCGTCGATCTCGCCGTCGCGGACCCGGGCGAGCAGTGCCCGGGTCTCCTTCAGCCGGAGCGCCTTGACCTCGTCGGGCAGGTCGCCGTCGCCGATGTCGTCCACGCGCCGGGAGAAGGCGTACAGGGCCGACATGGCACGGCGCTTGGCCTCGGGCAGCAGCCGGATGCCGTAGGCGAAGTTGCGCGCCTGTTGTCCGGTGACGGTCTCGCAGTAGCTGTAGGCGGCGAGCACCGGCGCGGACACGTCTTGCTCCAGGTCCACGGTCCCGATCACCTCTCTCCTCGCAGGATCACGCCCGCCTCGCGCAGCAGGCGTACCTTGCCGGGCTTCGGCGGACCGGGCAGCACGTCGAACCCGGCGGCGGCGACGGCGGCCAGCGCCGCCCGCCCTCCGGCGGTGAAGCCGGCCAGCAGCAGCCGCAGGCGTCCGGAGACGCTCGCCACCAGGGGGACGCCCTCGTCGAGCAGCGTCCGCGCGCGCTCCGCCTCGAAGGCGATCAGCGCGCGCACGGAGGCGCCGGCGGTGGGGGCGGCCAGGGCGGCCTCGTCGACGTGAAAACGTTTCATGTCCTGCAACGGCAGGTAGATCCGGCCCCGCTCCAGGTCCTCGCGGACGTCCTGGAGGTGCTCGACGACCTGGAGCGCGGTGCACACCGCGTCGGAGCGGCGGATCCGTTCGGGGGTGGCGGTGCCGGTGACGGCGAGCACCAGGCGGCCCACCGGGTTGGCCGACAGTTCGCAGTAGGCGAGCAGGTCCTCCCAGGTCTCGTACCGGGTGACCTCCTGGTCCTGCCGGTTGGCGGCGACCAGGCCGAGGAACGGCTCGGGGGTGAGGCCGGTCCGGCGCACCGTGGGGGCGAGGTGCGCGATCAGCGGATGGCGGGGCTCCTGCGCGCCGAACAGGCGGCCCAGGTCGGCCTCCAGGGCGTCGAGCATCAGGAACCGGTCGTCCGCGTCGGCGGGGGCGACGCCGAGCAGCCGGGCGTCCTCCCCGCCGGGGGCCAGGTCGCCGTCGCCGATGTCGTCGACCAGACGGGCGAAGCCGTAGACGGCCATCAGGTCCTCACGCCAGGCGCGGGGCAGGAAGAAGGGCGCCACCGGGAAGTTCTCGTCGGCCGCCTTGACGAGGGTGCCGTCCCCGGCACGCGGCGCTGCCGCTCGCCTCACCACGCGCGGCCCTGGACGGGGACGGCGGACCCTACGGGTCGGGACACTTCCGTAGCCATTGCCGTCATGTCTCCCGTTCTACACTGTGGATCTAAATCGCACTATTTCGGACACGCCGAGCGCAGCGCGAGGCGTGCGAAGTGCGAGATATACGCCGTTTCGTCGTCGCTTGCCGTGATTGCGGCGTCGCCCCAGCCTACGTGGCGCGTCGGCGCGCGCACGCAGGGGGGTCACCCACGGTCACCGCGCCTCCGGGCTCGCGCCGCAGGCCGGAGCGCCGCGGTGTCACTTGGCGGTGAACTTCTCGTACTCCTTGAGGACCTCTTCGGTGGGTCCGTCCATCCGCAGCTCGCCGCGCTCCAGCCACAGGACGCGGTCGCAGGTGTCGCGGATCGACTTGTTGTTGTGGCTGACCAGGAAGACGGTGCCGGCCTGCTTGCGCAGTTCGCGGATGCGCGCCTCGGAGCGCTTCTGGAACTTCCGGTCCCCGGTGGCCAGCGCCTCGTCGATCATCAGCACGTCGTGGTCCTTGGCCGCGGCGATGGAGAACCGCAGCCGCGCCGCCATGCCGGAGGAGTAGGTCCGCATGGGCAGGGTGATGAAGTCGCCCTTCTCGTTGATGCCGGAGAAGTCGACGATCTCCTGGTAGCGCTCGCGGATCTGCTCGCGCGACATCCCCATGGCGAGGCCGCCGAGTATCACGTTGCGCTCGCCGGTCAGGTCGTTCATCAGGGCGGCGTTGACGCCCAGCAGGGAGGGCTGGCCGTGGGTGTACACCCGGCCGCGCTCGGCCGGCAGCAGGCCGGCGATGGCCCGCAGCAGGGTCGACTTGCCCGAGCCGTTGGAGCCGATGAGGCCGATGGCCTCGCCCTTGTAGGCGGTGAAGGAGACGCCCCGCACCGCGTGCACCTCGCGTACGCCCCGCTCCTCGCCCCGGCGCATGATGCGCGAGAGCGCGGCGGTGGCGCTGCCCTTGCCCTTGCGGGCGCCGTTGACCTTGTAGACGATGTGCAGTTCGTCCGCGATCACGGTCGGGACGTGGGCGTCCTCGCGCTGCTCAGCCACGGCCGTACCTCTCCTCCGCCTTCCAGAAGTACACAAAGCCGCCGGCCAGGACCAGCACGGCCCAGCCCAGCGCCACCGCCCACACGTGCGGCGGGAGGTTCTCCGAGCCGTAGCCGTCGATCAGCGCGAAGCGGATCAGGTCCATGTAGACGGCGGCCGGGTTCCACTGCAGGACGTCCGCGATCCACTGCGGCTTGTCCGCGAGCATGGCCGGGATGGAGAACATCACGCCGGAGGCGTACATCCAGGTCCGGGTGACGAACGGCATGAGCTGGGCCAGGTCGGGGGTGTGCGCCCCGGCCCGCGCCATGATCAGGGCCAGGCCGGTGTTGAAGCCGAACTGGAGGGCCAGCGCGGGCACGATCAGCAGCCAGGACAGCGAGGGCCGGCTGCCGAAGGCGATGACGACCGCGAAGAGCACGAGCATCGACACCAGCAGCTGCTGCAACTGCTGGAGGGCGAAGGAGACGGGCAGCGAGGCACGCGGGAAGTGCAGGGCGCGCACCAGGCCCAGGTTGCCGGAGATCGCCCGCACGCCGGACATCACCGACGTCTGGGTGAAGGTGAACACGAACACGCCGGTCACCAGGAACGGGATGTACACGTCCTTGGGCAGGCCGCGGCCCGCGTTCAGGATGAGCCCGAAGATCAGGTAGTAGACCAGCGCGTTCAGCAGCGGCGTCACCACCTGCCAGAGCTGGCCGAGCTTGGCCTGGCTGTACTGCGCCGACAGCTTCGCCCGGGAGAAGGCCACGATGAAGTGCCGGCGGTTCCACAGCTGACGCACGTACGCCGGGATGGAGGGCCGGGCGCCGCTCACGGTCAGGCCGTACTTGGCGGCGAGCTCCGCCGCCGTCAGGCGGTCGTCGGGCGACGGGCGCGGGCCGACCGCGACCGGGCCGTCATGCGTTGACTCACTCACTGCTCGAACTCTCGCTGTCTCGATGGATACGGCGTCTCGACGGGCGCGGCGTCCCGGCGGAGGACCGGGCACGGCCGAGGGTACGGGCCGCCCGGTCGCCCCGCTGCGACGAGCGTCTCAGATGACCGGGGGCCGGCCCAGTCGGGTCAGCCGCCACACGGTGCTCCACCGCATGGGACGGCGGGGGCCGCACGGAGTGGTCCAGCCCTCCTTGAAGCCGCCCAGCCACGCCTTGAGCGCGGCGCCGTCGCGGGTGCGCAGCAGCGTGAGCGCCGTCCACACCCCGAGGTAGACCGGGACGAGGAGGGCGGGCAGGTTGCGGCGGGCGAGCCAGACCCGGTTGCGCGCCACCATGCGGTGGTAGACGGCGTGCCGGGAGGGGGCCGTGGTGGGGTGGTACAGGACCATGTCGGCCCGGTAGTCGATCATCCAGCCGGCGTCCAGGGCGCGCCAGGCGAGGTCGGTCTCCTCGTGGGCGTAGAAGAAGTCGCCGGGCAGCGCGCCCACCTGGGCCATGACCTCGGTGCGCACCGCGTTGGCGCCGCCGAGGAAGGTGGTGACCCGCGACGAGCGCATCGGGTCGGAGGCGCGCAGCCGCGGGACGTGCCGGCGCTGCGTCACCCCGGTGTCGGGGTCGGCGATCCGGAAGCTGATGATGCCCAGCCGCGGGTCGGCCTCGAACGCCTGGCGGCACAGCTCGGCGGTGTCGGTGCGGGCGAGCAGGCCGTCGTCGTCCAGGAAGAGCAGGATATCGACGGCGTAGCCGGCGTAGCCTTCGGCCCCCGCGGAGCGGAAGGCCTCGATGCCGACGTTGCGTCCGCCGGGGATGCCCAGGTTCTCGGGCAGCTCGACGGTCCGCACGCCTTCGGGGACGTCGGGCACGGGTGCTCCGTTGCCCACCACGACGACCTCGATCGGGTCGCCCTCCTGGCGGGCCACCGAGTCGAGCAGCGCGCGCAGCTCGTCCGGGCGGTTGCCCATGGTGATGATCACCGCGCCCACCTTGGCGGGCCGGCGGCCGGCGGCGGGGGCGGCGTCGGGCTGGGGGCCGGTCACGGCGTCCTTCGGGGCTTCGTTCACGGAGTGCACGGGGTTCACGGAATTCACGGAGGCGCTCACCGCAGTCTGCTCGAGGCGAGGATGGACACGAGGTGCAGCAGGGTCTGCAGGATCGCGATGCCTGCCAGCACGGCGATGCCGAGGCGGGTCCAGAAGAGTCCGCCGCCGGCGATCAGGTCGGCGATCGCGACGGCGAGGACGAACAGGCTCGCCTCCACGCCGCCGACCAGCCGGTGGAACTTGAGCGCGGCCGCCGCCCGGCGGGCCAGCGCGAGGCCAAAGGAGCGGGGCGCGGCGGCCTCGTCCTTCACGGCGGTCAGGCCGCTGCGGCTGCGCGCCACGTCGACCAGGTCCGTCTCGGCCTTGATCAGGATGGCGCCCAGGGCGGCCAGGGTGCCGAGGAAGGCCCACAGCCACTCGGGGCTCTCCGCCCCGTCCCACAGGTCGGCGCCCCGCAGGCCGAAGCCGACCAGCAGGGCGGCCTCGGAGAGGTAGTGGCCGACGCGGTCCAGGTAGACGCCGGTGACCGAGGTCTGCCCGCGCCAGCGGGCGATCTCCCCGTCGACGCAGTCCAGCAGGAGGTACAGCTGGATCAGCAGGGCGCCGAGGAGCGCCCCGGCGAGGCCCGGCACCAGGAGTGCCGCGCCCGCCAGGACGCCCGCCACCACCATCAGGTAGGTGAGCTGGTTGGGCGTCACCCGGGTGTTCACCAGGTAACGGTCGACCCGCAGCGAGATCTCCCGCATGTAGAGACGACCCGCCCAGTGCTCACCGCTGCGCCGGTCCTTCACCCCTTCGGGGTGGACGACGGGCCGCAGTTCAGCTACCGATGGCCTTGACATAGTCGGCGTACGCGTCCTTGATCTGGTCGGTCCGGAGGTCGAGGTGCTCGAGGATCGTGTAGCGGCCGGGACGGGTCTCCGGCGCGAACTCCACGACCTTGACGAACTCCTCCATGGAGAAGCCGATCTCCTCCGGCAGCACCGGCAGGTCGTGCCGACGCAGGCACTCGGCCATCTCGCCCGCGGTCGCCACGTCCCCTCGCAGGTAGGTGGCGAACGCGCCGCCCAGGCCGCACTGCTCGCCGTGGGCGGCGGCCCGCTTCGGGAAGAGCAGGTCGAACCCGTGGCTGATCTCGTGGCACGCGCCGGACGCGGGGCGCGAGTCGCCCGCCACCGACATCGAGATGCCGCAGAGCACCAGCGACTCCGACAGGGTGGCGAGGAACTGGTCGTCCGCGATGGTGCCGGGGTGACGCAGCACGGCCTCGGCGGCCTGCCGTGCCATCGCGGCGGCCAGGCCGTCCACCTTCTCGCCGTTCACCCGCTGGGACAGCTCCCAGTCCGCCACGGCCGAGATCTTGCAGATCACGTCGCCGATGCCGGCCCGCACGAACTGCGGCGGCGCCTGGCGGATTATGTCCAGGTCGATGACGATGCCGATGGGGTTCGGGACACCGTACGAGCCGCGGCCCGCGTCGTTGTCCAGCGTGGCCACCGGCGAGCACAGTCCGTCGTTGGCCAGGTTGGTGGCGACCGCGACCAGCGGCAGCCCGACCCGGGCGGCCGCGTACTTGGCGCAGTCGACCACCTTGCCGCCACCGAGCGCGACGACCGCGTCGTAGCGGCCCTTGCGCTTGATGGAGTCGGCCAGCCGGACGGCGCCGTCGATGGTGCCGTCCGCGTCGTCGAACCAGTCCGCCTGCGGCATCGCGGGAGCGAACCGTTCCCTCAGCGCCTGACCGGAGCCGGCGCTGATGGCGAAGGCCAGCTTGCCCGAGGACGAGATCCGCTGGTCGGACAGGATCGCCGCCAGGTCGTCCAAGGCCCCGGACCGGATGTCGACGACGACCGGCGACGGAATGAGCCTCGTCAGTAGCGGCACGCGATCTCCCGCCCACGGGCCAGGTCCTCGTGGTTGTCGATCTCGACCCACGCGACCTCGCCGATCGGCGCGACGTCGATCTTGAAGCCGCGGTTGACCAGCTCCTGGTAGCCGTGCTCGTAGAACTGCTGCGGGTCCGTCTCCCAGACCGTCTTCAGCGCGTCGCCGAGCTCGGCGGCCGCGTCGCCCTCGATCAGGGTGACACCGATGTACTCGCCGGTGGCCTCCGCCGGGTCCATCAGCTTGGTGATCTTGCGGACGCCCTTCTCGGGGTCGACGACGACCTTCATCTCCTCGTCGGCGAGCTTCTTCACCGTGTCGAGGGCGAGGATGATCTTCTTGCCCTCGCCGCGGGCGGCGAGCAGCGTCTTCTCCACGGAGACCGGGTGGACGGTGTCGCCGTTGGCGAGGATGACGCCGTCCTTGAGGGCGTCACGGCCGCACCACAGGGAGTAGGCGTTGTTCCACTCCTCGGCCTTGTCGTTGTCGATCAGGGTGATCTTGACACCGTACTTGGCCTCGAGCGCCTCGCGGCGCTCGTAGACGGCCTCCTTGCGGTACCCGACGATGATCGCCACCTCGGTGAGGCCGATCTCGGCGAAGTTGCCGAGGGTCAGGTCGAGGACGGTGAGGCTGTCCTCGTTGCCCTCGGGCCCCACGGGCACCAGAGCCTTGGGAAGGGTGTCCGTGTAGGGGCGCAGGCGGCGTCCGGCGCCTGCCGCCAGCACGAGGCCGATCATGCGGGTTCTCCTTCGTCGTGTACAGCGGGTGCGCCGGCCCGGTGGGCGGACACCCAATAGCGGATGCTCTCCAGGAGCACCAGGGCGGCCACGGCCACGGCGAGCGCCGTGAGCGCGACCGGGAACTGCGCCGCGGTGAGCAGTGCGGCGAGCACGGTGACCACAAGGGTGCGGCCCTCGTGGCCCAGCGCCGCCCGCACCAGCCAGTGCGGGGGCGCTCCGGCGTTTCCGCGGATGCGGTACACCGTGTCGTAGTGATGGTAGGCGACCGCCGCCACCAGCCCGAAAGCCGCCGGAAGCGCTCCGTTCACCTCGGATTGGGCCGCGAGCAGCAGAACGACGCCATACTCGGCGGCGCGGAAGAAGGGGGGAACGAGCCAGTCCAGCGCGCCCATCAGGGGCCGGGCGACGGCCGCGCCGGCCAGCAGCGCGTAGCCGGCGGCGCCGGCGACGGTGATCCACGAGGCGCCGCACACTGCGGCGAGGATCACCACGAGCAGCGCGCCCGCGGCGGCGAGGAACGGGGCGGCGCCGGACGGGACGGGACGACGGGCGACCCGGGCCACGGCCTGCGCGAGGGGGCCGCTGTCGGTCAGGTCGGCCAGCGCGGCGGCGGCGCGGTCGGTGCGGCGCGCCTTGCGGGTCACCGAGCGCAGCAGGCGGCCTGCGGTGGTGTAGCAGGCGGCGACGGCGCAGCCGATCAGCAGCACCACGAAGGTGACGCGGGGGGTGGTCAGCGCGGTGAGCACGGCGATCATCAGCCAGCGTTCGCCGATGGGCAGGACGATCATGCGGCGGAGCCAGACCGTCCAGCCGAGGTTGTCCAGCTTGTCGGAGAGCGCCGCGGTGGGGCTGGTGTTGGCCTGGGCGTCGTGGTTGGCCTCGTTGAAGGAGAAGTCGACCACATGCCGGCAGGTCTGCAGGACCATCGCGCCCAGGGCCAGCGCCCAGACGTCGTCGCCGCCGCGGGCGGCGCCCAGGGCGAGGCCCGCGTAGTAGGCGTACTCCTTGGCCCGGTCGAAGGTGGCGTCGAGCCAGGCGCCCAGTGTCGAGTACTGGAGCGAGTAGCGGGCGAGCTGCCCGTCCGCGCAGTCCAGGACGAACGAGGCGATCAGCAGGACGCCGGCCGCGACGAAGCCGCCGCGGGTGCCGGTGGCGGCGCAGGACGCGGCGATCAGCGCGGTGAGCAGCGAGGCGGTGGTGACCTGGTTGGGGGTCAGTCCCCGGCGGGCGCACCAGCGGGCGACGTACTTGGAGTAGGGGCTGATCAGGAAGGTCGTGACGAAGCCGTCGCGGGCCTTCACCGCGGAGCGCAGCCGGACCGACTCCTCGTCGACGGCGGCCAGGGCCTCACGGGTGGCGTGCCGGCTCTGCGGGTCCGCGGGGGTTGCCGCCACGAGGCTGCCCAGCTCGGGGCGGTGCACCTGCGCGCCGTCCGTCTCGAGGGCGGCGGCGAGCCGGTCGGCCAGCGTGCGGTCGGCGACCGTGACGGCGTCGCCGGGCGCGGGGGCGTCCCCGGCGTCGACGGCGGCGGAGCTGGCCCGGGCGACGGCCCGGGTGAGCGCCTGGCGCGCCTCCGGCTTCACCGAGACGGCGCCCTCGATCGCGGAGACCGGGAACCGGGGGTCGGTGAGGCCCAGGCGCAGGGCGTGCAGGTGGCCCATGAACCGGGCGTCGACGAGGGCGACGCGGCGGTCGCCGGGGACGGCGGCGAGCAGTGCCTCCGTCTCACCCACGTCGGCGGCGGTCCGCACCTCGAATCCGAGGGTTCCGAGATCGTCCGCCAAGGAAGATCCGGGAACCGGCGGACCGGTGACGATGGCGGTCGGCAACCGTACTCACTCCCTGGGTGCGGCGCTGCGGCGCGCCGGCGGCATACGTGGTGGCCCGCCCGGCGAGGCGGCCGGGGCGTGTCGGCAGAGGTTATCGGATCGCCGGACCTCCGCGATCACCACCCGCCCCGCGGCAGGCAGGACGCCGGGCGTTTGCGCAGGTCAAGGGATATGACAACGGTGTTCAGCGTCGCTTTGCCCCGGGCGACCGGAGGTAGTTGACTGGGGGCGGCAACGGTCGGCGGAAGGCCGCGTTCCCCGAATCACCCGGGGGCGGCGGCGATCACGGAGGGCGGTTTCCATGGGGGCCGGACATCAGCACGGGCACCACCACGGCGGGGGCGCCGGCCCCGCCGCCACGGTGACCGCGGCGCACCGCGGCCGGCTGCGGGCGGCCCTGGCGATCACGCTGCTGGTGACCGCGGCGGAGGTGACCGGCGGCGTGCTCGCGGGCTCCCTCGCCCTGGTCGCGGACGCCGCCCACATGGCCACCGACGCGCTGGGGCTGGGCATGGCGCTGCTGGCGATCCGTTTCGCGGGCCGCCCGGCGAGCGGTCACCACACCTTCGGGCTGGCCCGCGCGGAGATCCTGGCGGCGCTGGCCAACTGTCTCCTGCTCTTCGGGGTGGGCGGTTACGTGGTGGTCGAGGCCGTCGGCCGGCTGCTGGAGCCGGCCGAGGTGGAGGGCGGCCTGACCCTGGTCTTCGGCGCGGTGGGCCTGGTGGCGAACCTGGTCTCGCTCCTGCTGCTGATGGGCGGCCGCAAGGAGAGCCTGAACGTGCGCGGCGCCTTCCTCGAGGTCGCCGCCGACGCGCTGGGGTCGGTCGCGGTGCTGGTCTCGGCCGCGCTGGTGCTGCTCACCGGCTGGCAGGCCGCCGACCCCGTCGCCTCCCTGGTGATCGCGCTGATGATCGTGCCGCGCGCCTGGCGGCTGCTGCGCGAGACGGTGGACGTGCTGCTGGAGGCCGCCCCGCGCGACGTCGACATGACCCAGGTGCGCGCGCACCTGCTGGCGCTGCCGGGCGTGGACGACGTGCACGACCTGCACGTGTGGACGATCACCTCGGGGCTGCCGGTGCTGTCGGCGCACGTGGTGGTCGGCCCCGAGGCGCTGGAGGGCAGGGGACACGAGCGGATGCTGCGCGACCTGCAGTCCTGTCTGGGCTCGCACTTCGACGTGGAGCACTGCACCTTCCAGCTCGAACCGGCGGGCCACGCGGCGCACGAGGCGGGTCTGTGCCATTGACCGCGCTCCGGCGCGCGGGGTCCGGTCGGCGGTGCCGCGCCCGCGCCACGGGGTCACGTACGGCAGACTAGGGGCCATGCCGAGCACACCTGTGAAGACGACGACGGACGAGACCATCCTGCTGGAGCTGGTCGACGAGCAGGGCGTGACCATCGGCACGGAGGAGAAACTCACGGCGCACCAGGCGCCCGGTCTGCTGCACCGCGCGTTCTCCGTCTTCCTCTTCGACAACCGCGGGCGGCTGCTGCTTCAGCAGCGCGCGCTGGGCAAGTACCACTCCCCCGGCGTGTGGTCCAACACCTGCTGCGGCCACCCCTACCCGGGCGAGGCCCCGTTCGCCGCGGCCGCGCGCCGCACCTTCGAGGAGCTGGGCGTCTCCCCCGCGCTGCTCGCCGAGGCGGGGACGGTCCGCTACAACCACCCGGACCCGGCCTCGGGCCTGGTGGAGCAGGAGTTCAACCACCTCTTCGTCGGCCTGGTCCGCGGCCGCCCCGACCCGGACCCGGAGGAGGTGGGCGACATCGCGTTCGTCACCCCCGAGGAGCTGGAGAAGCGGCACGACGCCGACCCCTTCTCGGCGTGGTTCATGACCGTCCTCGACGCGGCGCGCCCCGCGGTCCGCGAGCTCACCGGCCCTTCGGCCGGCTGGTAGTCGCCCTCGCTCCTTGCGGGCCGGCCGCCTCGGGGCGCCGGCCCGCCGTGCGTGGCCCCGCCGGGCTTCGGCTCGGCCCGTCTCGCGCGGTCCTCAGTGATGGACAGGCGGGCGGAGCGGCAGGGCCGCCCAGATGATCTTCCCGCCGGCGACGGTGTGCTCCACCTCGCAGGCCCCGCCGAACTCGCGGGTGGTCTCGCGCACCAGCAGCAGGCCGCGGCCGCCGGTCTGGCCGGTGTCGGCGATCAGCGCGGTGGGCCGGTAGGGGTGGTTGTCCTCGACGGAGACCCTGATCCACTCCGCGCCGACCGCGACCTCCACCGCCAGGACGGGTGAGAGCAGAGCGGCGTGGCGGACGGCGTTGGTGACCAGCTCCGAGACGATCAGCAGCAGGCCGTCGACCACCTCCTCGACGGCCGGCACCCCCTGGCGCCGCAGCAGGTCCCGCACGGCGCGGCGCGCCTGCGGCACCGAGGCGTCCACGGCCGGGGCGGTGAACCTCCACACGCCTTCGTAGGGGGCGTGCGCCCCGCGGGGCGCGGCCGCCTCCACGGGGCCTTGTGGGCCCGGATCGCCTCCGCGCCCAGGGTCCTCCATCGTCCGGTCCCCACCCTCGTGCTCGACTGTCACCACACGTCGAGTGTGGGAACCGGCAGGTCACCGCCCGGACGCTGTCCACAAAACGATCACTATCGACCGATGTCGACCGATGGGCGTATGCCAAAGGCGGTTGCGGGATCGCTCCTGCGCGCCTGGGGAAGCTTCGCGAACTCTTCCGCTTATTGGGGCGGAACGTCCCCTCCTCCCCCGCGACGCCCGTCCTCCGGGCCGGTCCGCTCCCCCGCGGCCACGTTCCGCTCCGCGTCCGAGCGGCCCGCGTAGTAGGCGTCGCCCCCGAGGCTGCGTCCGCGGTCGGCGTGTTCGGCCTCGGTCACCATCCCCACCACGTTGCGGCCGCCGAAGCCGGTGGCGACCAGCCCCAGTCCGTCGAAGAGCAGCGCCAGCGAGAAGAAGGTGCCCAGGACGTAGCGGCTGTCGCTCGGCCAGGAGTTCAGCACCAGGATGCCCAGCAGCAGGCCGAACGCGCCCTGCACCAGGGTCCAGCCGAACTGCGGCCCACGCACTACGAGGCTGCCGACGATGCGGAACACCCCGCCGGTGAGGAACAGCAGCGCCGCGAACAGGGTCAGCGAGACCGCCGCCGCGTCCGGCCGCACGAGGATCACCACGCCGGCCGCGATGTTCAGCGCCGCGACCACCACGCCCAGCCAGAAGAATCCGGTGCCCCGGGCCTGCACCGCGTGCCCGAGGCCCACCACGCCGCCGATCAGCAGCAGCCAGCCGAACAGCAGCATGCTGGTGAGGGTCGCCAGACCCGTGTAGACGAGGCCGACGACCCCCGCGATCACCAGCGCCACACCGAGGACGGCCAGCCAGCCGAAACTCCGGTTGATCCGCGTCCGCTCGTCCTTCGCCCTGATCCTGCTCATCACGGCCTCCTCGCCGGCTGTCCCTCGTGCCCGGCCGAGTACCCAGCCCGCCGGTACCATCCGCGACATGCCCCATCTGTCGCACAGCGTCGCCGACGGCGTCGCCACCGTCCTGATCAGCCACCCCGAGCGGCGCAACGCCATGACCGACGCGATGTGGCGGGCACTGCCGCCGCTGCTGGAGACGCTGGCGCTCGACGACGCCGTGCGGGTCCTGGTGCTCACCGGCGAGGGAGCCACCTTCTGCGCGGGCGCGGACATCTCGGGGCTGCGCGACACCGCGGAGGTGGCACAGCGACTCTCGCTGGAGGCGGAGGAGGCGCTGGCCGCGTTCCCGAAGCCGACGCTCGCGGCGGTGCGCGGCCACTGCGTGGGCGGCGGCACCCAGCTGGCGGCCGCCTGCGACCTGCGGTTCGCCGAGCAGGGCGCGCTCTTCGGGGTGACGCCGGCCAAGCTAGGGATCGTCTACCCGTCCTCCTCCACCCGGCGGCTGGTGTCGCTGGTGGGCCCCTCGGGCGCGAAGTACCTGCTGTTCTCCGGGGAGCTGGTCGACGGGGAGCGGGCCCTGCGGACCGGTCTGGTGGACGAGCTGCTGCCGGCCGGTCGGCTCGCGGCCCGGGTGGAGGAGTTCGCCCGGATCCTGGTCTCCCGTTCGCGGCTCACCCAGGCGGCGGCCAAGGAGTTCGCCGACGGGCGCACCGACCGGGACGCCCACTGGGCCGCGGCGGCCCGCGCGAGCAGGGATCTCGAGGAGGGCGTCGCCGCCTTCCTGGAGCGCCGCGTGGCCTCCTTCACCTGGCCGCGCTGACCGGCCGCCCGGCACGTTCCGGGACCGATCAGGCATGTCCGTGGCGAGGCCGGTTACCTGTAGGTTCCCCGGCGCCGGGACTTCCGGCCGGGCAGAGCGAGGGAAGGTGACCAACGTGTTCCGAGCTGTCGCGGACGTTCTCCGTCAGATCGGCAGTGCCATCGCCACCGTGGTGACGCTGCCCTTCCGAGCCGTCGCCCGCCTCTTCGGCGGCGCATCCTCCACGGCGCACGGTCGTCGCGCCTGAGCGCGCGTCCCGTCGTGAGCGTGCCATGAGCGCTCCTGTGCGTGCGTCGTGAGCGCGAGAAACGCGCGAAGGCCCGGCCCCCGCGGC